>CAINOE010000087.1 GCA_903851415.1 uncultured Rhodopila sp.
GGGGTCTTGCCGAGTGCCACGATGGCGTCACGCTCTTCCTGAGCGTCCTTCGTCTTGTAGTCGGTGACAGGCAATCCGGCGCGCTCGTGCTTCGGGCCATAAACGGCGGTAAGCGGCACGATACCGCCGCCCTTGCCGAGCAGCAGTTCGTGGATCACGGAACCGTCGTCCATCATCGACGTAACCTTGATGTCGTCATGGCCGCCGAGTTTCGGATGATGCCAATGGGCGTGTTCGGGCGACTGACGAATCAGCATGTGCGCGATGCCGCGCGAGAGGCTGATGGGGGCGCAGCAATCCGCGTGGTACTCGGCAGCAGGCACGTCGTACAGGCCCGGTTCGATGATGGTCATGTTCCCCTCAGTATGAAATACTGGTGTGAGGCACGGCGCCTCGGGCGATAGCGATCACCGCGGCCCGCGCCGCCTTGTCATCCAGCCCGGCAGCCACCAGCCCGGACATCGCCTCGTTGTTCACCTTAGCCCGGTGCGCTTTGTCGGCAGTCCGGCGCGCGGTCTCGGCTTCCTCGGCAGCCTTGGCGTCAGCCGCACGCTTGCGTTCGGCATCAATGGCGACGCGCTCCCGTTCGGCGGACTGAGCGGCGGCTTCCTTCCGCGCCACTTCGGCGCGACGTTCGGCGTCCAGACGGTCCTGCTCGGCCTTGGCGACTGCGGCAACCCGCGCAGCCTCAGCCCGGTCAGCAGCCTCCTGGGCGGCAACGCGGGCCAGTTCCGCCGCTTGCTCGCGCCGGGCAGCCTCGCCCAACTCGGCGGCGGCCCTAGCCTCGGCATCGAGTCGCGCTTGCTCGGCCGCGCGGCGTCGGATTTCGTCTTCCCGCTCCTGCTGCCGAATTTCGGCTTCCTGGCGTTCCCGTTCGGCATGTTCCGCGCGGAGGCGATCCAGTTCGGCGGCATCGGCCTCGCGCTTCACGGCAGCGGCGTGCAGATCGGTCAGGCGATCATTGATCTGCCCGATTGTCATGGTGGCACGAGTAGAAAACTCCTGCCAGGATCGCTTTGCCTTCGCGGTCAGATCATCCATCCGAAGGGCAATCTGATAGGGGGAAGCATCGGCCGGAACGTCAGCAAAGGCGATGATCTCGGCCAGCGCAGCCTCATGCGCGGCAATCCGGTCCCGCTCGGCGTTTTCGTATTCGGTGAGCGGCTTGCGGACTTCCTCCTTGAGGGCGTCCAGGCGGTCGCGGATCATACGACGTTCCTGGTCGATCACGCCGGCCTGTTTCTTCCATCCATCGACCAGCGACTTGCCCATGCCATCGAAGGCCGTCTTGGTCTTGGCAACCTTGAGGCCGAGGGATGCAAACGCCTCTCGACCGGCCCGTGTCGAAACGTCCAGCGCGGCAGCTTCCTCACGCGCCTTGCGTTCGATGCTGTCCAGCAGCTTCGCCGCATTGCCGGGTCCAAATGCCACAACTGCGGTTACTGCGCCACCCAGGACCAGATCGGTGCCGGGTTCTGATTGGTCGCTCATACCGTCCCCACCATCCGTCCGGCCAGCTTGACCCCAGCCGGGGTCAACGCCAGTACCACGCGGCGGCGGTCCTCGGGGTCGGTCCAGCGGGCCATCAACTTGGCGGCAACCAGGCCGTCGCACGCGCGGGTGACGCTCGCGGCATTGGGAATGCCCGCGATGCCGCCGAGGCACCGAAACAACACCGGCTCGGCGGGATGCGCGGCAACGCGCAGCAACAACGCGGTCTGACGGAGGTTCAGGCCGGCCGCGACTGCCGGGCGCAGGCGGTCCAGCAGCGCGTCGGCGCCGGGGATCGGGGCGGGGATGGTCGGGGTCTTGGTCATGGTCGGTTCCTCATGTTGCGGCGTATCGCCACGCCGGGGGAGACATTACGCCGCTGGCGGAGACAAGTCAACGGCGGAATGGATACACCTCGGCGCTCGGCATCGCCGCCCGGAGCGTTGCGACCTCCCGCGCCATCCTGGCCCACTCGACGGCGAGCGCGTTCAACTCGGCGGCCTCGGCCGTCAGTCCGGCGGTGGCGAGCGTCAGGGCGATCTCGCGCAGCTTGGCGACGTGCGGGTTGGGGATGCTCAGGTCAGACATTGAGTTCATCCCATGCCACGATGGCTTTACGCGCCGCATCGTATTGTGGCGTCGCGTCAATCAAATCGTCCTCGCCTTCGTCGGCCGCCGTCTGTTCTGCCGCCACAATCAGATTATCGAGCGCGTCTCGCATGGATTCCGCAGCCTCGGTTATGAGCCTGATCTCGTCGTTTGTTGGGGGCGGGTTGGGGATCGTAAGGTCAGACATTGTATTTCTCCGCACACACCGGACACCGATTCACGCCGCGGATAAGTTTCCACCCGGCGGTAAAGGCGTTGGCGCAGGCTGCATCGTAGGTCTCAGCCAGCATCGGAGCATCGCAGTCAAAGCACCAGAATCCGTAACCGGGCGTGGCGGCTTTGATTGCGTTGGCATCGCCGGCTTTCATGGGGTCAGTCATTGCCCGGTCCCATCACCTGCCGAATCGCGGCGGTCAGTCGCTCGGCGGTATCCATGGCCTCCGCGTCGGGGACGAAATTTCCCCATATGCTGAATCGGTTTCGTAGCCACCCATCCGCGTCACGAAGGGCCTTGGATAACCCCTCCCCTGCTGACCGTCCCCGAACAACCAAGGCCATTTCCGCTTCGATCTCGGGCGTCAGAAGTTCCAGTCGTGGCTGCCGGAATCTCCCCCTCCCTATCTCGTAGCCATCTGCGGCGAACCTGCGGTCCCCGACAACGGCGCGGCCGGTTGGCGTCACGCGGTCAATGGTCACGATTTGCTGCCGGTTGATGACGGCACGCTGACCGGGTTGCCAGCCGTTCGGTTTCTCGCTCATTCGTCCCTCCGCATCTCATCCCGCGCCTCGGCCAATCCAATAGCATTGGCGGCTTCCCAGAATATCGTGCGCCCCGGCTCCGTCAGGTCGTGAACGAGCAGCTCCTTCGCTCGCTGACATGCCGCCAGCAACGCCGGAGCAGCAACCACCAGGCGCAGGATGGCCCGAAACTCCTCGTCCCGATCTGGACCAAGCAAAGACAACACCCGGACGATCATCGCTGCCGGGCCGTCGCCACGCGCGCATGATCGGCTCGTCGCTATCGTCGCGGACGCCTCTCCCTTTGGCCCAACGGCGTAATCGCGGCCGGTGCTGTAGGTCAACCACAGCTCGTGTGTGAGAGCATCGCCGGCTTTCATGGGGTCACTCATCCCGCCGCGCCTCGGCTCGCGCCTCACGGGCGGCATCGTCATCCTCGCCAGCGGCTTCGCGCGCCTCGTCGTGGTGCTCGTCCAGCCATTTCGCGGCCCACTCGGACAGCGGAGCCTGCCACGGGATGCCGATCCAGCGGTGGTCGATCAGCACAGACGCGGCGTGAAACTCGATTTCCTCATCGTCCGGCGGATCGTAGCCGCCCATCGCCCGGTTCCACGTCCCGCCGGACAGCCCCGGCGCCGTGTAGTTGAACTTGATCGCCAGCAACGCCGCGATGAACTCGCCGTCGTCGTCCGCCGCGATGCGCTCGGTTTCGATGGTGTGGCGGCGGGTCATCTGATTACGCCTTCCAGCTCGTCCACCAGCGCGAACCCGCGCTCGGAGATGAACTCAATCAACGCCTCGCCGGTCAGTCGGGGCGTGCCGGGGGGTTCGACCAGCATGCCGGTCCCGATCAGGCACCGCTCCTGAATGGCCCCCAGCATCGCGCGCAGCCGGTCAGCGATCGGGCCGGAAATGTCGCCGTGCGGCGGGTCGATGTCGTCCATCAGTCTGCGCATGGTTTTGAGAGATTCGGTGGTGGCGTTCATTTCACCCTCCTGGTGCGGAGGGATTGATACGCCGTCGCCGGGAAGATGGCAAGAAAAATCTTTACACGCCCTCCGCGATATGCAACAAGGTGCCATGGACCTACGCCAAAGCATCCGCCAACGCGGACTTAAACAAGGCTGGATCGCCCGGCAGATCGGCCTTTCCGAGCCGGCTTTTTCTCGCGTCGTCAATGGATTGGCGGTTCTGCCCGAGGGCCAGCGCGCCGGGCTGGCGAAGCTGTTGCACGTGAGCGACGCCGAACTGGCCCGGCAGTTGGTCGCGTCCCGGCAATGGGCCGAGACAACGTAGCGTGCGTTCAACCCAAAGAGAGGACTGACTGATGACTGACACCAAAGTTTACCGCGTCGAGTTCGAGATTCCCGTCCACGGATCGGTGCTTGAGGAACGCGACGAAATCGCCAAGCTGGCAAGCCTGCCGGCGCTCAAGGCTGAGGTCGAGAATGCTGGCGGCACGTTTGCGGATTCCATCGTGCGGAAAACCGGGTCGCGCGTGCTGAAGCATGTTCCGGCCAAGCCGGCGCCGAGGGAGTAAGACGATGCCCCGCAAGGCAAAGCCGGGTCCTCCGGCCGCCGGCGACAATTCCGGCCCCGTCGCGGCGGATAGGCTGCGCAGCATCGTCGAGCGCGTCGAGCGCCTTGATGAAGAAAAGCGCGCCCTCTCCGGCGACATCAAGGATATCATGGCCGAGGCAAAATCGGCTGGCTTCGACACAAAGGTAATCCGGCAACTGATCGCCATCCGGCGCAAGGACGCCGCCGAGGTCGAGGAGCAGGAGACGCTTCTGCAAATCTACAAACGGGCGCTCGGTATGCTGTCCGACACCCCGCTCGGGGCCGCCGCGCTCGCTGGCATCGTGTCGTAATAGAGGACCGCCGCCATGACCCGCCTATCACCGCCGCCGCGCCCGCTCGACCTGATCCGCTGGCCCGAGGCGGCGCTGTGGTGCATCGTCGGGCTGGCGGCGGGGTGGGTCATGGCGTGGGAGACGATCCGATGACCGCTCTGCCGGAAGAGGGACAGGTCTGGCGCAGCGACGCTGGCGCCGTGAGGCACGTTCGATCCGTGGACGATGATGGATACAGCGTTAC
>CAINOE010000088.1 GCA_903851415.1 uncultured Rhodopila sp.
CCGCGGCGAACCTGGCGCGAATCGAGGATTCATTGACCATCCGGTGAGTCTAGGCCGCCCCCGGCCGGACCGGAATCTCCCCCTGCGGGGGGTCCGACCGCGGCACCGAAAGCGATTCGCTCATTCTTGGGCGTCGCCTAATCTCCTGCGGCGGCAACGCGGCCAGCAGCGCCGCCGCGGTCCGCCCGAGCACCGGATGCACCCAGTCCGGCGCTATATCGACCAGCGGCGCCAGCACGAACGCGCGCTCGTGCGCCCGCGGATGCGGCACGATCGGATCGGCCTCATGCCGCACCAGCCCGCCGATGGCGACGATGTCGAGGTCCAGCGTCCGCGGCGCGTTCGGCTCGCCGCGCTGCCGTCCGAACGCCGCCTCGATCTGCATCAGCCGCTCCAGCAGCTCCGCGGGATCAGGCGCCTGCCCCGGCTCAAACCGCAAAGCCGCAACCGCGTTGACATAGTCCGGCTGGCCGGACGGAGGAACCGGCGCCGTAAGGAACCAGCGCGACAGGGCGGCCACGCGCAGGCCGGGCAACAAGTCCAGGCGAGCAACGGCCTGCCGGCAAGTCTCCAGCGGCGGGCGTCCGTCCGCGCCGGGGATATTGGCTCCGACCCCGATTAGGGCCATAGTCATCGAAAATCCATCCACACCGTTTCGATATTCACAAAATTCGCCCATGGTTATAGTGTTTCTCTTCCGAGTCTTTCGTTCAGCCGGGATGCGCCTTTTCCGGCCCGGCCACACCCATTTCTAACCAATGCACAAGGTTAAGACGATGTCTTTTCTACCCCACGAACGTGTCGCCCTTTTCATCGACGGCGCTAACTTGTACTCCGCATCCCGCAATTTAGGGTTCGACGTGGACTATCGCAACTTGCTGGATTCCTTCCGCAAAAAGGCGAACGTGATCCGCGCCTACTATTACTCGGCGGTGCTGGAGACGGAAGAATACTCGCCGTTGAAGCCGCTGACCGACTGGCTGGCCTATAACGGCTATGCCCTCGTCACCAAGCCGGCCAAGGAATTCACCGACGCCACCGGACGCCGCCGGGTCAAGGGCAACATGGACATCGAGATCGCGGTGGACATGCTGGAACTCGCCGACAAGGTCGATCACGTGGTTTTGTTCAGCGGCGATTCGGACTTCCGCCGGCTGGTGGAGGCGGTGCAGCGCAAGGGCGTCAAGGTTTCGGTCGTGTCCTCGGTCCGCACCAGCCCGCCGATGGTCGCCGATGAGCTGCGCCGCCAGGCCGACGATTTCCTGGAACTGGCGGAGATCGCGCCGGAGTTCACCCGCCGCCAGACCGAGCCGCGGCCGCGCCCGGCGGTGCCGAACGGGCCGGTGCGCGGCACGCCCGCGGAACCCTATGCCGATCCGCATGACGCTGTATGAGCGGGTTTCGGGCGCCCGCGCCTGATTGCCGGTTGTGTCCACGCCTGGCGGAGTACCGGGACGCCAACCGCGCCGCCAATCCGGCCTGGCACAACGGGGCGGTGCCGAGCTTCGGGCCGTTGGATGCCGCGTTCCTGGTCGTGGGCCTGGCACCCGGGGTGCGCGGGGCGAACCGCACCGGGCGGCCGTTCACCGGAGATTTCGCCGGCGTCCTGCTGTATCGGACCTTGCTGAAGTTCGGCTTCGCGGAGGGGGAGTACGCGGCGGACCCGGCGGACGGGCTGGTGCTGAAGAACTGCCGGGTGACCAACGCGGTGCGCTGCGTGCCGCCGAACAATCTGCCGCAGCCGGCTGAGATCAACGGCTGCAACGCCTTCCTGGCCGCGGAACTGGCGGCGATGCCGCGGCTGCGCACCGTGCTGGCGCTGGGCGGCGTCGCCCACAAGGCGGTGCTGCGGGCGCGCGGGCTGAAAGCCAGCCATGCGCTTTTCGCGCACGGGGCGGCGATTACGCTGCCCGGCGGTTTGTTTCTGGTAGACAGCTATCATGTTTCCAGGCTGAATACGAATACCGGCCGGCTGACCACCACTATGTTCGAGGCGGTAATTTCGGGTATAATGGATGGCTTGAACCGGCACCAATTGGAATCATAGGGCTGTTATGCGGCTGACCACCTTTTCCGACTTCACGCTGCGCACGCTCACCTACCTTGCGCTGCACCCCGACCGCTTCGTCACGATCAATGAGATCGCGTCGGCCTATGCGATCTCGGCCAACCATCTGATGAAGGTGGTGCAGGCCCTGGCCACGACCGGCGATGTCGTCACCCTGCGCGGACCGCACGGCGGCTTGCGGCTGGCCCGGGCGCCCGAGGACATCAGGCTCGGCGACGTCGTCCGCCGCACCGAGTCGGACGCGGCGCAGACCGCCTGCTTCGGCACTCCGGAAACCTGCGGCATTCAGCCCGCCTGCGTGCTCAGCGGCATCCTGACCAAAGCGCTTGGCGCGTTCATGGCGGTGCTGGACAGCCACACGCTGGCGGACCTGATCGTCGAGCCGGACTCGCTGCTGGTCCTGCTGGACAAGAACGCGCCGTCACACCGTTCGTGCAAGCTCACCGGCAATGGCGCCCATCAGTAAGGCTCCGCCGGGTTCGTCGCCGGAGCCGAAGGTGCCGGCGATGCGGCCGTCCCGGCCGATCAGCACCTTGTTGAAGTTCCATTCGGGCTGCCAGTTCCGCTGCGTGTTCACCCAGGCGTAGAACGGCGCCGCCCGGGCGCCGCGCACATGCGAGATCGCGGACAGCGGGAAGTCGATGTCGAACCGCGTTTCGCAGAAGGTCTTGACGGCCGCGTTGTCGGCGGACTCCTGATTGAAGTCCTGGCTGGGAATGCCGATGACGGTCAGGCCGGCCGGGGATTGCGCGGCATGCAGCTTTTGCAGGCCCTCATACTGATAGGTGTAGCCGCAGAAGCTGGCGGTGTTGGTCACCAGCAGGACGCGGCCCGCGTAGGCGGCGAAATCCAGAGTCCCGCCGTCGATCGCCGGGAAGCTGAAATCCCGGGCGGTTCGCTCCTTGTCCGCCGCCATCGTCAGCGCCCCCGCCGCACCCGCCAGCAAAATCCGTCGCGTCAGCTCAGCCATACCGCTCCTCCGTCCAGGGATCGCCATTGTTGTGGTAGCCGCGGGTCTCCCAGAAGCCCGGGTGGTCGCTGATGGTGAAGTGGATGCGGCGCAGCCACTTGGCGGACTTCCACAGATACAGCTTCGGCACCAGCATGCGCACCGGCCCGCCATGCTCGCGGCTTATTGGCTTGCCCTCCCACTGGTGCGCCAGGAACACGTCCGGCTGGTTGAACTGGTCGAGCCGGATGTTGGTGGTGTAGCCGTCATAGGCGGTGAAGATGACATGCCGGACCTCCGGGCGCGGGCGCACGATGGCCAGCAGCGCGCGGGCGGCGACGCCGCGCCAGTGGTTGTCGTAGCGCGACCACTGGGTCACGCAATGCATGTCGGAAAAGCCCTCGGACTGCGGCAGCGCCATGAACTCGTCAAGGCGCAGGCTGAGGCGGTTTTCCACTGCGCCGTCGACGTCGAGGCGGAATTTCTGCTCGGTGACGTTCGGCTGCTGGCCGAGGTCCAGCACCGGCCAGTCCCGCACCAGACGTTGCCCGGGCGGCAGCCGGACGGTGCCGGGGTCCGCCGTCGCGCCGGTCAGCAGGCGGCCTTCGCGCGCCCAGTCCTGCTTGCGCGCGATCAGCTTGTCCCGGATCGCGCCTGTTGTCTCGATGCCGTCTTCGGCCATGCTCACCCCATTTGACGAGAGACAAGCTGTGGCTTCGCGGCGATGTTGCAAGTGCTAAGGCGGCGACGCGGCCGGCGGGTTCGGCCGGGACGGTGTTGGCCGTTCTGCGCCTGGTTGCACGAGGTGAACCGGTTTCGCAGGCGTGCGGGATGGAGCCCGCGTTTCAACGCGTCTTCGTGGCCGCGCCGGGCACCGCCATGGTTGGGCAGCGCACGACCATCGCGCAACGGCGCGCCTTGAGCCCAACAGGTTCGCTCCGGCATCCGACCCGGGAAACGCGCCGCCCACCGGTGTCAATTGACCGTGACAGGCGGGCAATCTTCATAATCCCGACTGCTGCGCACTGGTATCTCCTGCTAACAGCAAGCAACAACCCCGGCCAACCGGCCGGTATAGATCAGGGGACGGGACTGAATGCTGGGATTTTTCTGGGCCTTGATCGTCGGCTTCATTGTTGGAGCCATCGCCAAGTTCATCATGCCCGGCCGCGATCCGGGCGGGTTCATCGTCACCATCCTGCTGGGCGTTTTCGGCGCGGAGCTCGCGACGTTCCTCGGCCGCGCCATCGGCTGGTACCGCGGCGACCAGACCGCCCGGTTCGTCGGCTCGGTCGTCGGGGCGATCATCATCCTGGCCGCCTACCGGTTCTACCTCAGCCGCCGCGGCCGCCCTGCCGGCCCCGGCGGCGGCCCGCGGTTCTCCTGACGTCATTGCATCAACCACATTCGGGGATACACGACCATGAGCGGATTTGTCGGTCAGATACTGCAAGGCGTTCTCGGCGGCGGCGGACAGGCGCAGTCCTCCTCCATCCTGACCGGCGTCCTGCAGCAGGTGCTGGCGGTGAAGGACGGCGACAAGGAAGGCGTCGCCGCGATCATCCAGAAGTTCCAGAACGCCGGCCTCGGCACCTATGTGCAGTCATGGGTGGGCACCGGAACGAACCAGCCGATTACGGTGGATCATGTCAGTTCGGTCTTCTCGCCGGAGCAGATTCAGGGCTGGGCGCAGCAGGCCGGCACCACACCCGAAGCGATTCGCGGCGTGCTCGCGCAGGCGATCCCGCATGTCGTCGATCACCTGACCCCCGGCGGCCAGGTGCCGGCGCAGACCCCGCCGCAGATGGTCGACCTCGCCGGCATTCTCGGCAAGCTGATGGGCGCGACGGGATCGGCCCGCACCGCCTGACGGTTTTTCGCCCTATTCGTCATGGCCCGGCTTGTCCGGGCCACCTGTTCCAGCACGTGCCGCGACAGGTGGCCGGACAAGCCGGACCATGACGTTTATCGGACGACGCCACCGCCGCCGGCGCGGCACGCGTCCACGCCGATCGGCAAATCGTTACGTATCCGGATAAGACCGGCTGCGCGGCAAAATCCCGGCCGCCGCCACCCTGACGCCTGATGATTCGCCTTGCCTGCCACCGGCCAGATAGGGTAGCCCCCTATCCATGACCCACACGATCCGGGAAAAGCAGAAGCTGCTCGCCCGCGTCCGCCGCATCCGCGGCCAGATCGAGGCGATCGAACGCGCGCTCGACAGCGAGTCCGGCTGCGACCAGGTCATGCACCTGATCGCCGGCGCCCGCGGCGCCATGGCCGGGCTGATGGCCGAGGTCGTGGAGGACCACGTCCGCACTCACCTCGTCGATACCGCCGCCCATCCGGGCTCGCTGAACACCGACGCCGTCGAGCAGTTGCTCGAAGTCGTCCGCACCTATCTGAAATAGGCAGGCAGATGGAAACCCACAGCCACGTCTTCCTGGGCGAAGGCCATGAACATGCCGAGAAGCGCACCTGGTGGGTGATCCGGCTCTGCGGCGCGATGATGGCGATCGAGATCATCGGCGGCATGCTGTTCGGCTCGATCGCCCTGGTCGCCGACGGGCTGCACATGAGCACCCATGCGGGCGCGCTGCTGCTGGCCGCGCTGGCCTACAGCTACGCCCGCCGGCACGCGACCGATGCGCGCTTCACCTTCGGCACCGGCAAGCTGGGCGACCTCGCCGGCTTCACCAGCGCCATCGTGCTGGCAATGATCGCGCTGCTCATCGGCTGGGAGGCGGTGACCCGCTTCCTCGCTCCGGTGCCGATCGCGTTCGCCGAGGCGATCCCGATCGCGGCGCTGGGGCTGGGGGTGAATGTCGCCAGCGCCTGGCTGCTCAGCGGCGGCCATCACCACCACCATCACGGGCATGACCACGGCCACGGCGACGAGACGCGGACGGTCGACCTCGGCGGCATCCCGGTCACGCTGGAGATTTACGAGGACGGCGTGCCGCCCCGCTTCCGGGTGCACGCGGACATCTCCGCTCCCGCACTCACCGCCGAAACCGTCCGGCCCGGCGGCGCCCGCCAGACGTTCGCGTTCCGCTCCATCGGCGGCATATTGGAAAGCACCGACGAAATCCCCGAGCCGCACGCGTTCACCGTGCAGCTCCGGCATGGCGAGGCGACCGCGTCCGCGGTGTTCGAGGAGCATGAGCACGGCCACGCCGCCTCCCACCGGGACAACAACATGCGCGCCGCCGTCATCCACGTGATGGCCGATGCCGCCGTGTCCGTGCTGGTCATTGTCGGGCTGCTGCTGGCGCGGGCGTTCGGCTGGCTGTGGATGGACCCGCTGGCCGGCATCATCGGCGCCTGCGTGATCGCAAGCTGGGCGTGGGGGCTGGTGCGCGACACCGGCAGCATCCTGCTCGACATGAACCCCGACCCGCGCCTGACCAGCCGGCTGCGGCAGGAGATCGAGGCGGACGGCGACCGCCTGGCCGATCTGCATGTCTGGCGGCTGGGGCCGGGGCATCTGGGCGCCGTGCTGTCGGTGGTCACCGGCAAGGAACGCCGGCCGGAGGACTACCGCCGGCGCCTGCGCCATTTTTCGTCATTGTCCCACGTCACGGTGGAAGTGCAGACGCAATGACCGCCCCGCGCGGAGGCGCGCAATGACGGCCCCGCGCGGATGCGCAATGACTGCCGCGTGCGGATGCGCGCAATGACTGCCGCGTCCGGATGCGGGCCATGACGGCCGATGCGCGGCTGCTTGCGTTCGCGGACCTGCTGCTGCGCTGGAACGCCTCGCTGAACCTGATCGCGCCGCGCGACGCGGATGTGCTGTGGGAACGGCATATCGCGGACTCGCTTCAGCTTGCGCCGCTGATGCCGCCCGGCGTGGCGCGCGGGATCGATCTCGGCACCGGCGGCGGTTTCCCCGGGCTGGTGCTGGCGATCGCCACCGGCGTGCCGTTCGATCTGATCGAGTCGGACCGCCGCAAGGCGTCCTTCCTGCGCACCGCCGTGTTGGAGACCGGCGCGCCCGCCACGGTGCATTGCTGCCGGATCGAGGACGCCGATGTGGCTCCGGCCCGTCTGGTGACGGCGCGGGCGCTGGCTCCCCTGCCCCGCCTGCTGCCGATGGCCGCGCGCCTGCTGACGAAGGATGGCGTCTGCCTGCTGCTGAAAGGCGCCAAGGCGGAGGACGAACTGGCTGCGTCCGGAAAGGATTGGTCCATGACCGTCGAACGTTTGCCGAGCCGGACGAGTCCCGAAGGGGTCGTCCTGCGGCTGGCCGGTCTGCGGGCGAAGCGCGAGGGCTGATGCCCCCTCGCCCCGGTTCCTGCCAGGCTATCCCAAAATGGGCATAGACCAAAATGGGCATAGACATTGGGCGCGGGTTCGGTTGGCGGGAGAAATATCGCCAGGGGTGCCGGCCCATAGGCGCTCACTTGACCCGGGAGACGGCGGCCCGGCCCATTGTGTCATGGCCGGACCTGGTCCGGCCATCCACGACTTGCGGTGCCTGGTGAGGCAAAGCCGTGGATGGCCGGCACAAGGCCGGCCATGACGCGGGGCAGCGCCTGCGCCGCCGGCGTGCGGGTTGCCGTCGCAAAGTTCCCCAGTCTCGGCGCGGCACGTCCGCGCCAACCATAGTGTTGGCATCTGTGCGGCTTGTACGGCCACGGCTATCGGCGGCAGCCCGGCCGCCGGCGCGCGTCAATTTCGGAACAATTTGTGTCGCAACGCGCCCGCGGCGCGCTACATGATACGCTCGGGCCAGGCGCCGTATGCAAGCAGAGACAACCCATCGGTTTCTGACGCTGTTCCCGAAAGGGTTTAACGCTGCAGCATGTCAAAGGCAAAGCCGGTGAAGAAGGCCAAACCAGCCGCCGGGAAGCAACAATATGCCGCGCTGCCGATCCGCGTCCGGCAGGGCGGGGTTTTGGAGGTTCTGCTGCTGACGTCTCGCGATACCGGACGGTGGATCATCCCCAAGGGCTGGCCCGGACGCAGACTGACCGCGCGCGCCGCGGCGGCGCGTGAGGCTTTTGAGGAGGCCGGGATCGAAGGCATCATTCAGCCGCCCGGACCCGTCGGCCGCTATCATTACGCGAAACGGCTGGACATCGGGGAGGTCAGGATCACGGTCAAAGTGTTCCTGCTGCATGTCGAGCGGCAACTCGACACCTGGCCGGAAAAGACCGAGCGCGAAACGCGCTGGCTGAGTCCGGAGCAGGCGGCATCGATGGTCGACGAGCCGGAGTTGGCGGCGATCCTGCTGAGCGCGCGGGATCTTGCCGGGTGGGCCGGATCATGAACCCGGGGGAACGTCCTGGTCCGCGCCTTCAGGCCCGGGGCGAGCGGCTCAGCGCACGCTCCGCACGATCGCGGCGGCGGCCGATACCGTCACGGCGCGGACAAAAAGCAGGGCCATGACGGAGGACGCTATCCGCCGCCGCGGCTGATCGCGTGCCAGCGCATCATGCGCAGCCGCCCTTCCTTCACCAGCCGCCAGCGCAGCAGCCACCGCTCCGCCTCCGCCACGAGCTGGGCAGCGTTGGCCCGGTCGGGCCGCGTGCCGCGCAGGCCCCGCACCACCGTCCGCCAGCCCTGCACCACCTGGCCGATATGCCGCTCCGAGATGTCCTCGGCGATGCGGACATCCAGCCCGACGCGCCCCAGCATGCGGGTCACCGCCACCGGGAGCTGAAGCCCCGCCGGGTCCCGCCGCTCCAGCGCCGCCCATCGCGCCAGGCCGGGGTGGTTCGGA
>CAINOE010000089.1 GCA_903851415.1 uncultured Rhodopila sp.
CCCCGGCCGCAAGCAGCGTCAAATTTTGGAGGCGGTATGAACGCCAGAACGGTGCAATCGATCACGTTGGACGTGATCGATGTCGGCGAGCGGCTGCGCGCGGTCGATCCGGCGCATGTCGAGGCGCTGGCGGCGGGGATCGAGGCGCGCGGGCTGCTCTCACCGATCGAGGTGACGCCATCGGCCACCGCCGGCCGCTACGATCTGGTGGCCGGCGCGCACCGGCTGGCGGCGGTGAAGAGCCTGGGGGGCGCCACGATCGCGGCGTTCGTGCGCGCGGTGGACGACCCGCACGAGCGCCGGCTGATCGAGATCGAGGAAAACCTGATCCGGCACGATCTGACGGCGCTCGACCGGGCGGTTTTCCTGGCCGAGTGGAAGCGCGTCTACACGGAGATGACCGGCGCAAAGCGGCCTGGAAGGCCGAAAAAGGAAATTCAATCAGATCTGAGTGAATTTCCGCTGCGGTTCTCCGAGGCGGTCAGCGAGCGGCTGCGGATGGCGCCAAGCCATCTCGACCGCGCCATCAAACGGGCTGCATTGCCGCCTTTTCTGCGGGCCGCGCTGGCAGGCCACCCGGCTGCCGACAATGGCGCATTCCTCGACTCGCTGCTCGATCTCGACGAGACGCGGCAGCGCAGCCTCGCCGAGGCGCTGACAGGCAACCCGGACATCAGGATTCCGCAGATGCGGGAGCTGATGGGGCGGTCGAAGCCGCCGGCGCGCCCGAATTTCGAGCAGTTCGTGGCGATCTACTCGCGGATGAACGCGACCGAGCGCGACGAGGTGGACCGCTACATCGCCCGCGACAAGGCGCGCCGCCGGAAGAAGGGGGACGGGCAATGAGCGTGCAGCACAAGCAGCGGCTGCCAGCCGCCGCGTCCGAACTGAAGGCCCTCGCATCCTCGCATTTCGCCAAGGTCCCCAAAGACGTGCTGGACCTGATGGTCGAGCAACTGAATGTCATCAACAGCGCACTGCGGAGTGTGGCGCTTCGCGATGACATGGCGAAGGAGTGGGAGAAGGGCAGCGCCGCCGACAAGGCGTGGTTTCGCGAGCACATCAAGCCGCGTGCGGGGCGGGTCTCGGCATGAGCCTCTCCCTGCATCAACGGCTCACCGCCGCCGCCTGCCGGATGATGGTGCTGACGACGCGGCACCAGGCGAGCCTGCCGCAGGGCGTGGCGGACGAGATGCTGGAGCAGCTCATGGCGCTGTTCGGCGCCGTCGAGGATGTGGCGCTGGTCGAGGCGCTGGTGGCGGAGATCGCGCATCGCCGGCCGCCGGCGCGGGTGTTGACCATGTGGCGGGGCCTCGGCGCCGCGCTGCGCCGGGCGCTGCGGCCGGCGGCGCCGACGTTCGGGGAAATGCGGGCGGCGTGGCGCGCCGAGATGCGCGATGCGCTGGCCGGCCGCGTCAGCCGATCATCGAGCGGCATCGCGCATGCAGCTCCTGCAGCCTGCGCAGCGCCGCCGGATCGGGGCGCACCTGGGCATCCGGACGCGTCATCTGCAGCAGGCGGTCATCAATGATCGTCACCATCCTGTCGCGGTCGAGCGCGCCCTGGCGGATCAGCTCGATGATCAGGTCCTCCAGGATCAGCCAGCAGGCGGCGGCTTCCCCGATGACGTTGGCGGGGGTGGCGACGGCGTTGTCTCGCACGGTCATGGCGGTTTCCTCTGCCTCGCCGTTTCATCCAGCGGTTCAGGGCTGAGATGGCACCGCGCGCGCCCAGCCGCCAGATGGACTTGCTGGCATGGCAGCCGCCCGAGCCGGTGCGGAAGTTCGAGGAACCGCGCGTGCGGGCCACGAGCTTTCGCGAGCGGATGACGCGCGCGGTGGCCGCCTGCCTGCACGATGCCGACGACGCCGGCCGCACCCGCGAGGAGATCGCCGGCGCGATGAGCGAGTTCCTCGGCGAGCGCGTCACGCTGAACATGCTGAACGCCTATGCGTCGCAGGCGCGCGAGGCGCACTCGATCCCGGTGGCGCGGCTGGTGGCGCTGCTGCACGCGACGCGCGACCAGCGGCTGCTGGAGCTGCTGGCCGAGCCGATGGGCTGGGCGGTGGTGGACCGCAAGTTCCTGCCGCTGATCGAGCTGGGGGCGCTGCGGGAGCATGCGGCGCAGATCGAGCGGCGGGCGAAGGAACTGGCGCACCAGGTGGCGCGGGACGGTGTGGTGTGACGGACGACAATGGCCACGCCCCGCCGCCCGGCGAGACGCCGCAGGAACAGATCGCGCGGTTGCAGATCGTGCTGTCAATGACGGTGGCGATGCTGCGCGACATTTCCGGCGAGATCGAGGCGCTCGCGAAAATGCTTCTCCAGGAGAAGCGGAAGTGAGCCTCCACTGGTTGTCCGCCGCCGAGCTGCTGGCGCACGCGCTCGATGGGCTGCCGGCGACGCTGCCGGCGTTGCGGGCCTTTGCCGAGCGGCAGGGCTGGGAACAGCGCAAGCGGGCCGGCAAGGGCGGCGGCACGGAATATCACGTCGCCGGGCTGTCGGCAGACCAGCGCGCGGCGCTGGCGCTAAAGCTGGCGCCGGCGGCGCCCACCCGGCCGGATGGCGCGCGCAGCGAGCGCTGGGAGTGGTTCGAGCGGCAGGCGGAGACGCTGCAGGCCCGCGCGCGCGACCGGCTGGCGGCGCTGGAGGCGGTGGGGAAGCTGGTCGCCGGCGGCACCAGCAAGCTGGCGGCAATGGCGCTGGTCGCCGGGCAGACGGGGGCGAACAAATCCTCGCTCTACAACTGGGAAGCGCGCACGCACGGCATCCCGCGTGCCGACTGGCTGCCGCATCTGGCCGACGGATGGGGCGCCACCGCCGAGCGCACGGACTGCCCGGCGGAAGCCTGGGACATGCTGCGGGCGGATTATCTGCGGCTGGAACGGCCCTCGTTCGCGGCCTGCCACCGCCGCCTGCAAATGGCGGCGAAGGCCAAGGGCTGGACTCTGCCGAGCGCGCGGACGCTGGAGCGGCGGCTGCTGGAGATCCCCGAGGCGACGCGGGTGTTCGCGCGGCAGGGCGCCGAGGCGCTGAAACGGCTGTATCCGGCGCAGGAGCGCAGCCGCGCGCATTTCCACGCGCTGGAGGCGATCAACGTCGACGGCCACAAGTGGGACGTGTTCGTGAAGTGGCCGGACGGCGAAATCCTGCGACCGCTGATGGTGGCGTTCCAGGACCTTTACTCGGGGAAGTTGCTGTCGTGGCGCATCGACAAGTCGGAGAACAAGGAAGCGACGCGGCTGGCGTTCGGCGACCTGGTCGAGCAGTTCGGCATCCCGGAGCATTGCTGGCTGGACAATGGCCGGGCGTTCGCCAGCAAGTGGATCACCGGCGGCACCCCGACCCGCTACCGCTTCAAGGTGCGCGACGAGGACCCGGTCGGCCTGCTGCCGCTGCTGGGCGTGCAGGCGCACTGGACGAACCCGTATAGCGGGCAATCCAAGCCGATCGAGCGGGCGTTCCGCGACTTCGCCGGCGATACCGCGAAGCATCCCGCCTTCGCCGGCGCCTATGTCGGCAACAGCCCGATGGCCAAGCCGGAGAACTATGGCAGCAGCGCCGTGCCGCTGGAGACCTTCCTGCGGGTGCTGGGCGAGGCGGTGGCCGAGCACAACGCCCGGCCGGGGCGCGATACCGCCGTTTGCAACGGGCGGTCCTTCGACCAGGCGTTCACCGAGAGCTACGCGACCGCGCCCATTCGCAAGGCGGCGCCGGCGCAGCGGCGGCTGTGGCTGCTGGCGGCCGAGGGCGTGCTGTGCGCGCGCACCGACGGCAGCATCCGGCTGGAAGGCAACCGCTTCTGGGCGGAGTTCCTGGCCGGGCAGCGCGGCGCGCGGGTGTCGGTGCGGTTCGATCCGCAATCGCTGCACGACGACCTGCATGTCTACGGGCTGGACGGCCGCTATCTCGGCGCCGCGCCCTGCGTCGAGGCGGTGGGCTTCGACGATGCGGAGGCGGCGCGGGCGCACAACCGGGCGCGCAACGCCTGGCTGCGCGGCGTGCGGATGCAGGCCGAGGCCGAGCGGAAGATGACGATCGGCCAGGTCGCCGAGCTGCTGCCGGGCGCGCCGGCGGCGGCGCCGGCCCCGAACACGAAAATCGTCCGGCCTGTCTTCGGCAACACCGCGCTGAAGCCGCGCGAGGAACTGGCCGAGCAGAGCGAGGCGGAAATCCTGCTGATGCGCGGGCTGCGCATCGTGCGGGCGCAGGCGGACTCCCAGTGAAAGGAACGGCGATGGAAATGGACGAAGAGGCATTGATCGGCGACGTGGTCTCGGCCCGCGTCACCCTGTTCAACCAGCATGTCGCGCACGCGACGGACCAGTGCGCGGCGCTGGTGATGCTGGCCTGCGCTCTCTACTCCCAGGCGGTGACGGTGCTGGCGGCGACGGTCGGCGGCGACGAGGACGAGGCGGCCCGCATCCTGGTCGGCACCGAAATCGCCGCGCGCCGGATGGGGGCCTGACATGGGCGACAGCATCAGCACCCCCGAGATCGATGCCGCCCGGCGCGACACGCGCGATGCCATCGCGGCGCGCGGCATCTCGGTGGCCGAGGCGGCGCGGCAGAGCGGCATCGCCCAGTCGACGCTGGCGGCCTGGCTGAACGGCAAATATGCCGGCGACAACGCGCGTATCGCGGAGCAGGCGCGCACCTGGCTGAACCACGCGAAGGAGCAGGCGCAGCACCGCGCGGCGACGCCGGTGCTGCCCGACTTCATCGCCACGCCGACGGCGGAGACGATCCTCGGCACGCTGATGTTCGCCCAGACCGTGCCGGACATCGTGCTGATCACCGGCGGCGCCGGCATCGGCAAGACCACGGCGCTGGAGCAATACCGGGCGACGCACCCGAACGTGTGGATGCACACGGCGGAGCCGGCCGGCGCCAGCATGAACGCGATGCTGGAAGGCATCTGCGAGGCGATGGGCATCCGCACCATCACCACCCGCCGCAGCCCGGCGATCCTGGGCCGGGCGAAGGGCTCGGGCGGCCTGCTGATCGTCGACGAGGCGCAGCATCTGCGCAGCGAGGCGCTGGACCAGCTCCGCACCATCCACGACGTGGCGCGGATCGGCATCGCGGTGGCCGGCAATTCCGAGGTGTTCGCGCGCATCGACGGCGACAGCCGGCATGGGCTGTTCGCGCAGTTCCGCAGCCGCGTCGGCATGCGCGTCGCGCGGCAGAAGCCGCTGGCCGGCGATGTGGAGGCGCTGCTGGACGCCACCGGCGTGGCCGGGGCGGCGGAGCGCAGGCTGCTGCGGGTGATCGCCGGCAAGCCGGGCGCGCTGCGCGGCATGGCCAAGACGCTGCGGGTGGCGGCGATCATCGCGGCGGCCGAGGGCGGGGAGATCACGGAGGCGCATCTGCGGGCGGCGGCGGCGCGCCTCTATGACCACGGCGGCGCGGCGGAGGCGTCGTGATGGCCGAGGAACACATGCGGTGGACCGTCGCCGCCGACTTCATGCTGCGCACGCTTTGGGCGGAACAGCTTTCCGCGCAGAAAATCGGTCGGCGGATGGGCACGACGAAGAATTCCGTGGTCGGCCGGGCGTACCGGCTGCACTTGCCGGCGCGCCCGTCACCGATCCGGCGCGCCGGCGAGGCGCCGGCGCCGCGCCGGCAGCGGGAGCATCCGGCGACGGCGCTGCCGAAGCTGGCCTCGGTGCCTGATACCGCGCCGCCGTCGCCGCCGCCGCCGCAGCGGCATGGCGGCCTGTCGGTGCTGCGGATCGCCCGCCCCGCAACAATCCAGGCGCCACCGCCGCCGCCACGGCCGGTGCGGGCCGGGCCGGCGGCGGGCTGCCTCTGGCCGACCTGGACGCAGAAGGATGCCGCCTATCGCGCCGCGCTGCGTGACGGGAAGCAGCCGTCGTGCGGCGCCCCGGTGCGGCTGCGGACCGACAAGGCCGGCGAGACCGTGCGCTGCGTCTACTGCGCGGAGCACGCAACGCTGGCTTTCACCCGCCGCGTGCCCGGCTACGCGACCGACAAGGTGCTGGCAGAGCTCGCCGGCGACGCAAAACCCAGCAGAAAGGAGCTGTGATCATGGACGGGATGTTCCCGCTGTCCGAGACCGCGCCGGGCGTCGGCGCGATCAACGCCTGGATGGACGAGGAGGAATGCCGGGTCGCCGAGGCGACGACGCTCTCGGGCCGGCGCGCGGCGGCGGAGACCTATGCGGCGCTGCGCGAGCTGCGCGCGGCGGTGCTGGCGATGATCGATGGGGAGGCCGCGCATGGCTAAGTCCGCGAAGGCGAAGGCCCCGGCCGCCACCGTGTTCGTGCCGCAAACGCGGGCGGACGTGACCCAGGCGATCCGCTGCATCGGCGAGCACATGCGCGAGCGCACGCGGATCGAGGCGACGATGAACGACCGCCTGGCGCTGATCCGCGAGGAATTCGAGTCGCAGGCGGCGCCGCATGCCGAGCGCATCAAGCAGCTCACCGAGGGCGTGCAAATCTGGTGCGAGGCGCACCGCGCGGAGCTGACCGACAACGGCCGCACCAAGACCGCCAATCTCGCCAGCGGCGAGGTGAAGTGGCGCCTCAGCCCGCCGAAAGTGGTGATCAAGGGCGCCGAGACGGTGATCGAGATTTTCCGCGCGCGCGGCCTGTTCGGGCTGATCCGCAAGAAAGAGGAAATCGACAAGGAAGCCATCCTGGCCGAGCCGGCGCTGGTCGACGGCATTCGCGGCGTGCGGATCGAGCAGGAGGAGCTGTTCGTCGTCGAGCCGTTCCAGACGCAACTGGAGGACGCGGCATGAGCTTCCAGGAAATCATCGAGCCCGGCCGCGCGGAGAAGCTCGCGGACGTGTCCATGAGCCTGACCGAGGGCACCTCGCGCCTGCCGCGCACGCTGTTCCTCGTCATCCGGCGCAGCGCGGTGCCGGAATGCGCCTGGCTGGTGCCGGAGGCCAAGGTGCGGCTGCTGCGCGGCGCCGGCGCGGACGCGCACAAGCTGCGGATCGAGCCGGGCGGCACGACGCGGGTCTGCAAGCCATCCGGCCGGCGCGTCGAGGGGCTGGTGCTCATCCGCTCGATGATGCTGGCCGCCGTGCTGCCGGTACGGCCGGGCAAGTTCCGGTCAACGCAATGCGACTTCGAATACGATTCCGGCGCGATCGAGATCGAACTGCCAGACTGGGCGCGGCCGAGGGCGACCGAACCGGCGCCGATTCCGCCGCCCGAGCCGCTTCTGAAGGCAGCGAAAGCCCCATTCAAGGGCGTGCTGAGCGCCGGCGTGCCCGGCACGACGCCGGCGCGCGCGCCGATTCCGCTGGACGGGAGGCGCGCATGATCCTGACGATCAAGCGCCGCCGGAAGCTGCGGCGGGCGATGGCGGTGGCGCGGTGGCTCACGCTCGGGTGGCTGCCATGATCGAACCCAAGCGCCGGGCCATGATCTGCAAGCTGCACATCGCTCGCAAGGAGCTGGCGCTGGCCGAGGAGAGCTATCGCGCCATCCTGCTGCGGATCGCCAAGCGGGACAGCGCCCGCGATTGCACCGACGAACAGCTCGACGCGGTGCTGGCGGAGTTCCGCCGGCTCGGCTGGCGGCCGAAGAGCAAGCGGCCGAGCAGCGGCGTGCCGCATGTGCGGAAAATTCATGCGCTGTGGACGGCGATGCAGCCGCATCTCGCCGACGGCAGCGAAGCCGCGCTGCGGGCGTTCGTGCGGCGACAGACGAAGTCGAAGGTGAACCCGGAGGGCATCGGCAGCCCGGAATGGCTCGACGCCACCCAGGCGAACAAGGTGATCGAGGGGCTGAAGGCATGGGGCGAGCGGCTCGCCCGGGAGGCGGCGGATGCTCAGCCCTGACGATCTGGCGCTGCTGCGCCGGCTGCCGGGCACCTCGGCGAACATCCCGATGCATCGGCCGAGCGTGCCCGCCGATGTCCTGCGCGACCTCGCACGGATCGAGGACCTTCGGTATCGCGGCCTGGTACGCGTCACGCGCACGTTCCCCGGCGATCGGAAGTTCAACGTCGCGGTGGCGCTGACCTCGGCTGGCGCCGTCGCCGTTGGCGAGGCCGGGAGGGCGGCATGAGCAACTGCGCCGCCGCCGACTTCCTGGTGTTCGATCATGCGCTGCGGCTGCACGAGACGCTGACGCGCGACGGCTTCGTGCTGCAGGACCGCGCCCGCGTGCATGACCGCGCGCACCACCTCGCCGTGCAGCTCGTCTGGCGGCACGAGAGCACCCGCGACAGCGCCACGCTGTCGCTACGGGTGCGGCGGATGCCATGAGCGCGCCGCCGCTGTCCCTGACCGTCGCGGCGCCACAGCACCTGATCCGCCTGATCGGGGAAGAGGAAACGCTGGCGCTGGTCGAAAAGTTCGGTGGCACCCGCTTCTACGTCGCCCGCCAGGGCGGCGACATGGCCAACATGTTCTGCGAGGCGACGGCCGCCGCGCTGGCGGATGCCTTCGGCGGCGAATACCTGAAGGTGCCGACCGCGCGGCGCTGGCGCTGCGGGCTCTACAAGGCGCGCGGCCTGTCCTACGCCCAGATCGCGCGCAAGCTGGGTGCGACCGAAAGCTCGGTCTGGCGCTGGCTGCACGCCGCCGGCGAGACCGCGCAGCTCAGCCTGCCGCTGCCCACGGCCGGTGGCATGACGCCACCCCGCGCGCGCGCGGAAGATGCGGGCCTCGGCACGGGACAGATCAGATGAGCGACGCGGCTTCCGACGCGTTCGAGCGCGCCTTCGCGATCACCATCGGGCACGAGGGCGATGCCTGGGACCGCACCTATGGCGACCCCGGCAACTGGACCAAGGGCGCGGTCGGCTGCGGCGAGTTGAAGGGCAGCAAGTTCGGCATCTCGGCTGCGGTCTATTCCGACCTCGATATCCAGCACCTGACCAGCGACGACGCCAAGGCGATCTACCGCCGCGACTACTGGGCGCGGGTGCAAGGCGAGGCGCTGCCGCCGCCGCTGGCGATCCTGGTGTTCGACGCCGCCGTCAACAACGGTCTTTCCCGCGCTGTCCGCTGGCTGCAGGCGGCCTGCGAGGTCGATGAGGACGGCGTGATCGGCCCGTCCACGCTGGCGGCGGTGAAGGCTCGGCGCGGCGTCGACATCTGTACCGAGTTCATGGCGCTGCGGCTGACCTTCATGGCTGGCCTGCCGACCTGGCGGCTGTTCGGCTTGGGCTGGGCACGCCGGCTGTGCGCGCTGCCCTGGCAATCCCTGACATTGACGGAGGCGAGCTGATGGGTGCCCTGATTCCTCTGGCGCTGACGCTGGCGCCCGAGATCGGCAAATGGCTGTTCGGCGACAAGGGCGAGCAGACGGCCGCCGCCGTGGCCCAGGTGGTGCAGACGGTCACCGGCACCACGGACGATGCCGCGGCCACGGCGGCGCTGGCCAAGAACCCGGACCTCGCCGCGCAGGTGCGGGTGCAGCTCGCGCAGCTTGCGGCGCAGGCCGAGCAGGCGGCGCGGCAGGCCGACCTGGAGGCGCTGAAGGCGCGGATCGGCGATGTGCAGAACGCCCGCCAGCAGACCATCGCGCTGGCGCAGGGCAAAAGCGCGGTGCAGTGGGCGGCGCCGATCGTCTCGGCCGTCGTGCTCGCCACCTTCGGGCTGGTGATGTGGGAGGCGCTGAACCACGCCTTCCCGCCGGGGTCTGAGACGATCCTGAACATGTTGCTCGGCACGCTGGCGGCGATGGCGACCAGCGTCGTCGGCTACTGGGTCGGCAGCAGCGCGGGGTCGGATCGCAAGACCGACCTGCTCTACAACTCGACGCCCGCGAACAAGCCGTGATCTCGATCGAGCAGATCGACTGGCAGAAATGGGCAGCGCTGGCGGCGCTGCTGGGTGCCATCGGCAGCGTGCTGATGGTCTTCGTCCGCCGGTGGCTGCGCAGCGAATTCGCCAGCGCCCATTCGGTGGCGGCGGTGGAGCGGCGCGTCGGCACGCTGGAACAGTCGCATGATGCGTTGCCGGGCCAGGAGGATTTCCACAGCCTCGGCACGCGCGTGGCGCACCTGGAAACGGGCGGCGCGGTGCTGCAATCCTCGGTCAACGACATCCGCGAGAGCATCAAAGGCATCGGCCGCAACGTCGAGCTGCTGCTGCAACACGCGCTGCGAGGTGACGACGCATGAGCATGGCCGACATCCTGGCCGGCGATCAGCGCCTGGTGATCCTGCGCGCGCTGACCGAAGTGCCAGGCTATAGCCTGAACGAGGCGGTGCTGAAGACCGGCGTGCAGCATTTCGGCCACCGGATCGGCCAGGACATGGTGCGCGCGCACCTGGAATACCTCGCCCGCCACGGCCTGCTGGCGGTGGAGAAAATCAAGGCGGAGCGCGGCGAGCTGTGGGTGGCGACGCTGACGGCGCTGGGGGAGGACGTGGCGGCCGGCAACGCCACCCATATCGGCGTGGCGCGCCGGGGGGCCGACTGATGAGCCGCCCGTCCAGCGTGGACAAGCTGCCGGAGGAAGTG
The DNA here is from genome assembly GCA_903851415.1 of uncultured Rhodopila sp. Lineage (GTDB taxonomy): Bacteria > Pseudomonadota > Alphaproteobacteria > Acetobacterales > Acetobacteraceae > Rhodopila. Next base: position 10,460 of record CAINOE010000089.1, read on the forward strand.
CGCGCCGAGATCGGCCGGCTGCGCGGCATGGGCTGGACCATCGACCAGATACTCGAAAAGCTGCGCGAGCTGCTGGACAGCGCCCCCAGCCGCTCCGCCCTCGGCCGGCACATCGCCGGCATGGACAAGCTCGGCGAGCGGATGCGCCGGTCCCGCCAGGTCGCCGAGGCGCTGGTGCGCGAGCTGGGCGACGCGCCGGAGAGCCGCGCGGCGCGGCTGAACATCGAGCTGCTGCACGGCGCCGTCATGGACCTGTTCATGAAGGCCGGCGACGGCGAGCCGGTGGACGGCGACGGCGCGGCGGCGCTCGCCGGCAACCCCGAGGGCGTGATGATGCTGGCCAAGGCGCTGGATCACCTCAGCAAGGCCAGCAAGACCAACGTCGATTTCATCCGGCTCGCCGAGGAACGCGCGGCGACGCGGGCGAAGAAAGAGGCCGCCGTCGCGGTCGAGGCCGTCGCCCGCGAGCGCGGCATTTCCGGCGAGACGCTGGAGGCGATCAAGGCGGGGATTTTCGGGGTGCGGGCGGCGTAGGCGAAGAAAAGGGTTATCCGCAGATGACGCAGACAACGCAGATGGCTCAGACTTGTCCGCATTGCGGATCGCCTTTGAACCACGGATTGCAGTGCCCGCGCATCGCGGCCGTCGAATACTTCACGGACGGCATGATTAAGCGGGTCGAATACCACCGACCGTTCGTGGCGGCAGCGGCCCCGCCGGTCTTTCCCACCTACAACCTGCCGCCGTTCGGCCCGCAGCCGGGCACCACCTTTATCCCGCTCCAGCCGGCGACACCGGCGCGATGACGCGGGAGGATGCCCGAATGGGCGACCAGCAGGCCGCGCTTCGCGAAGCCTTGATTCGCGCGCGAGCGGCACTCGTGACCTGCGCGAATGAGTGGCCAGAAGAGCCTTTCAGTCCGGCGCGCAAGCTGGTCCTGCAAAGAAGAATTCACGATTGCAACGCGGCGCTTGGTGAGGTGCCCGAGCGGAGTTGCCCGCGTTGCGGCCGGGCTTTCGATCCGAGGGCTGTGTATCCGCGTCACGAGGCCGATCGGACCCCACTGCGCGCGGCACTGGTCGGGCTGATCCAATCCGTTCACGGCGGCGACAATCCATCGAAAGAAGGCGAAGCGTTCGAGGCCGCGTGCATGGAGGCCGGCATCGACCGGTGCCGGAAGTGCGGATTGTTCGAGGGGGACAGAAGGCTTCAGGACGCCTGTGGAATCGAGGATGGCGACGAGGCGGTGGCGTGACGCCCCTCCCCGACGTCTTCCTCCCCTATCAGCAGCGCTTCTGGCAGTGCGTGGATACCCATGCGCTGTCGGTGCATGAGAAGTCGCGGCGCACCGGGTTCACCTGGACGGCGGCGGCGCTGTCCACGCTGACGGCGGCGGCGGGGCGCGAGGCCGGGGGGATGCCGGTCTATTACATGGGCTATTCGGCCGACATGGGCCGCGAGTTCATCGGCTATGTCGGCGAGTGGGCGCGGGCGTTCCAGGTGGCGGCCTCGGAGATGGAGGAATTCGTCTTCGCCGATCCTGAGCGGCCGGAGAAGAGCCTCGGCGCGTTCCGGGTGAAGTTTGCCAGCGGGTTCGAGGTGGTCGGCCTGCCCTCGGTCGCGCGCGCGCTGCGCGGCAAGCAAGGGCTGGTGATCCTCGACGAAGCCGCCTTCATGGACGATCTCGAAGGCGTGCTGAAGGCGGCCCTCGCGCTGCTGATGTGGGGCGGCAAGGTGGTGGTGATCTCCACCCACAACGGCGAGGAAAACGCCTTCAACGGCCTGATCACCGACATCCGCGCCGGCCGCCAGGCCAATGCCGGGCTGACGCGGATCACCTTCGACGACGCCTGCGCGGAAGGGCTGGCGCGGCGCATCTTTTTGAAGCTCGGCCGGCCGTGGTCGCCGGAGGCGGAGGCCGCGTGGATCGCCGAGATCAAGGCCACCTACCGCGACAACGCCGACGAGGAACTGGGCGTGATCCCCAACCCGACCAGCGGCGTCTATCTGCCCGGCCCGCTGATCGAGGCGCGCAGCGTTCCCGATGTCCCGGTGATCCGCTGGGCGGCGCCGCCGGGCTTCACGATGTGGGCGGCGCATCTGCGCGAGGCGGAGGTGCGGCGGTTCTGCGAGGCGGAACTCGCACCGATCATGAAATCATTAAATCAGGAAGAGGCGCATGTCTTCGGCAGCGACTTCGCCCGCGTGCGCGACCTGACGGTCGATTGGTTCCTGGCGATCGGCCGCGACCTGGTGCGCCGCACGGTGCTGGTGCTGGAGCTGCGCCAGGTGCCGCACGAGCAGCAGTTGCAGTTCCTGAAATTCATCTGCGAGCGGTTGCCGCGCCTGCGCGCCGGCAAGCTCGACGCCACCGGCAACGGCAGCTTCGTCGCCGAGGCGATGATGCAGGCGTTCGGCGAGATGATCGAGCCGGTGATGATGTCCGAGCCCTGGTATCGCGAGCACATGCCGCCCTGGAAGGCGGCGATCGAGGACGCGATGCTGACGCTGCCGCGCGACGCCGAGGTGCTCGACGATCTGCGCATGGTCAAGCTGGTGCGTGGCGTGGCGCGCATCCCTGACCGCCGGCGCAACGACGATGGCGCGCAGCGGCACGGGGATGCCGCAATCGCCAGCGTGCTCGCCTACGCCGCCAGCCGGGCCGAGTTCGAGGCGTTCGGCTACGAGGCCGCGCCGCCCGCGCATCTGCGCCCGCCGCAGCCGACCCGCTGGCGCAACCGGCGGGACGATTTCGACGACGAGGACAAGCCGGCCGGCGGCGGCTGGATGCCGTCCTTGAGGGGAACAGCATGGTGAACGATCACGCCGGCGCCTTGGAAGCCGCCGCCAGCTTCCGCCGCGCCTGCCATTCGGCGAGGCTGTCGGCGAGCACGTCGGTCGCCCCGGGAGAGAAGCGCAGCGCCAACGGGCGCTCGTTCCAGGTCACTTCCAGGACCAGGCCGGCATCCTCCGGCAGTGCCAGCATCATCGGCAAATCCACCCAGAGCGCGGCATGCGACATGGCATCCTCCCATCGTTCACAAGCCAACATTATCTCGATAACGGTGGCCGCGCTGCTCACAATCGCCGTTATCGCGGCGCGCGTCCCCTCCGCCCTCGCCGCGCCACCGCCGGAAGGCAGCGAGGACTGGAAGATCATGGCGCCATTCAAGGACTGGATACGGGACCAGAAACAGCCCGCCGGCTCGGGCGGGAGCTGCTGCGACTGGTCGGATGGGCGCCCGGTCGAGGCGGAGATCAGGGGCCAGCACTGGTGGGCGCACGTGACGCCGGCGCACTGGCCCGGCATCGCCGACCGCTGGATCGAAATCCCCGACGAGCGGGTGAACAAGGGCCGCAATCCGATAGGGCTCCCGATCCTGTGGCTGGCGGTGCCGCATGAGTGGATCGGTGGCCGCGCCTACATGAGTCCGATGGAAGGGCCGGTCGACAACAGCCGCCCGCCGTTCGTCTACTGCTTCTACCCGCCGGACGGCACATGAGCCGCACCCGCGACATCGTCGAGATCGCCGGCGAGGTGCTGGAGGAGCGCGAGCGCGCGTTCCGCTTCCACGACGGCGCCGTCACCGTCTGGCTGCCGAAGTCGCAGTGCGAGTGGGACGCGGGTGCGAAGGTCATGCACGTGCCGGAGTGGCTGGCATCCGAAAAGGGGCTGATCTGATGGTCGAGGTCACGGCCGAGGACCGCGCGCGGATGCGCAAGGCGCAGGACAAGGCGCTCGGCGTGGTGATGAACGCGCTGGTGCTGATCCCGATCCCGTTCTGGGGGAAGGACAAGGATTTCATCGGCTATGTCTGCCGCATGCAGCCCGACATGCTGAGCGAGCGGCAGCGCGAGCACGTCACCCGCGTCGCCTGGCGCCTGCGCCGCTACCTGCCGGCGCACCTGGCACCGAAATGCAACCCCGAAGACCCGATCGTCCGCGAAATGGACCGGAAAGGCGAAGTGCATGTCTGAAGCTACGTCCAAATGCAACTTGACGCACGGCGACAACGACGTGTGGTTTGCATCATCAGAACTTCGGTTTGTCGAACATGCGGTCGGCACCGGGCACTATCGGCGCATCCTCCAGCAGAAATGGCTCAAGAATTACGGTGAAGACCATGAATGGCGCGACGTGCCGCTGGTGAAGCTCGATGGCTGAGGACGATTCCGGGCTGATCGATCCGGTGACGGGGCGGCCGATCAAGCGATCCGTCATCGCGGCGATGCGCGCCGAAGTTGCCAACACCGACGCGATCGAGGGCCGCCCGCCATTCGCCGGGCATTTCGCCACGCGGATGCGACCCGAATTGCTCGGCGGCATCATCCGCGCGGCCGACAACGGCAGCAGCCTGGAATGGCGGATCGTGCAGGAGGAGATCGAGGAACTCTATCCGCACTACCACGCGGTGCTCGGCAAGCGGAAAAGGGGCGTCTGCCAGTTGCCGGTGACAGTGCGGCCGGCCAGCGACAGCGCTGAGCATCTGCGGCACGCGGCGTTCATCGATGACTGGCTGAAGAGCGGCTTGCTGCACCAGGCGCTGTTCGACGTCACGGACGCGATCGGCAAGGGCGGCAGCGTCACCGAGATCGTCTGGGACACCACGGCGACCTGGAAGGGCAAGCCTGCGGTGCAGCCGAAGGAATTGCTGTTCCGCGAATGGCGGTTCTTCGAGACTTCCTGGCGCGACGGCGACACCATCTGGCTCCGCACCATGAGCGGTGCCACACCGGAGACGCTGGGCGGGTTCGCCGAGCTGATCCCGCACAAGTTCGTGGTGCATCGGCACAAGAGCAAGTCGGGGCTGCTGATCCGCGCCGGCCTGACGCGCGTGGTCGCGTTCCTGTGGATGTATTCCATGTTCACGCTGCGCGACTGGGCGCTGTTCACCCAGGCGTATGGCATGCCGCTGCGCGTCGGCCGCTATGGGCCGGAGGCGTCGGCCACCGACAAGTCGGTGCTGTGGAAAGCGGTGAGCAGCATCGCCGGCGACGTCGCGGCGATCATCCCGAAGTCGATGGAGATCGAGTTCGCCAAGGACACCGACCGCAAGGCCGGCGCGGAACTGTACGAGAAACGGCTCGATTGGCTGGACCGCACCGTCAGCAAGGTGGTGCTGGGCGGCACGGCGGGCACGGACGCGATCAGCGGCGGCCATGCGGTCGGGCGGCAGCATCGGCAGGTGGAGCAGGATGTCGAGCGGTTCGATGCCGGCCTGCTCGGCACCACGATCACCCGCCAGCTCGTCCAGCCTATGATCAGCTTCACCTTCGGCCCGCAGACCGAGGGCTACCCGACCATCCAGATCGGCCAGCCGGACCAGGTGCCGCTGAACGAGTTCATCACCGGCGTGGCCGCCGGCGTGCCGCTGGGCATGCGGGTGCGCGCGGACGACGTGCGCGAACGGCTGGGCCTGAAGGCACCGGAGCCGGGCGATGAGGTCCTGGCCGCCCCGGCCGCCGCACCCGGCAAGACGCCGGTGGCGCCGCTGCCGGACGACCCGACCAATGACCAGCAATCCCGCCGCCTGTTCGGCCGGCTGCTGACGCTGCATGCCGAGGCCGCGCCCGAGCTGGTCGAGCAGCTCACCGAGCGCCTGGCCGGCGAGGCGGCGGGGGCGTTGGCGGGGATGACGGCCAAGGTCCGCCACGCCTTCGACCAGGCGAGCGACATGCACGACCTGGCCCACCGGCTTGCCCGGCTGGAGCTGCCCGAGCGGGAATTCGCCGAGGCGATGGCGCGCGGCATGGCGCTGGCCCAGCTCGTCGGCCAGGCCGACCTGCTGTCGGAGATCGGCGCGCGGCGGCACTGAGCGATGGCGACGACCACCGCCGAGGCGATCGGCCTGCCGTTCGAGGAGGCGATTGCCTATTTCCGCCAGAAGGTGCGGGTGCCGACCGAGCACTGGGACGATCTGTGGAAGGAGGCGCATGCGCGCGGCTTCATGGTCGCCGGCGCCACCAGCGATGGCCTTCTGAAAGACTTCCAGCAGGCCATTCAGAAGGCGCTCGATCACGGCACCACCCTCGCCGAGTTCCGCAAGGATTTCGACCGGATCGTCAAGACGCATGGCTGGCAGCACACCGGCGAGCCGGGCTGGCGGGCGCAGATCATCTACGAGACCAACCTGTCGATGGCCTATTCCGCCGGCCGCTACGCGCAGCAGACCGACCCGGACACGCTGCGGCATTTTCCGTATTGGCAATACCGGCACTCCGGCAGCCGGCATCCGCGCCTGATGCACCTGGCCTGGGACGGGCTGACGCTGCGGGCCGACGACCCGTGGTGGGACGCGCATTATCCGCCGAACGGCTGGCATTGCGGCTGCCGCGTCAGCATCGTCTCGGAAGGCGGCCTGCGGCGGATGGGCAAGACCGGGCCCGACACCTCGCCGGGCACGCTGACCAAGCCCTGGACCAACCCGCGCACCGGCGAGGTGAAGCAGGTCGCGGTCGGCTGCGACCCCGGCTTCGATTACAATCCCGGCAAGGCATGGCAGGCCGGCCGCGCCGCCGAGCTGCCGGTGAAGGCGCCCGAGCTGCGCCCGGCGAGCGCGCCGCCGGTGCAGCCCTCGGACAAGCAGATCGACGCGCTGCGGCGGTTCATCGCCCGGCCGGAGGGCGAGCACCCGCTCGGCCGCCCGGCCGAGGCGCTGCGCACCGGCCTCGGCGGTGCCACCGAGACGATGCTGCCGGCCGAGACCGTGGCGCGGGCGAAGGCGCGCGGCGTGACCGAGCAGGAGCTGCTGCTGCTGCCGCTGCTGGTCGGCGAGCCGACGGCCGCCGCGATCGGCGCCGGCGGCGTGACGGCCGCCGTGCCGATCGGCGGCGAGATGCTGGCTGGGCTGCTCGACGCGAAGGATGGCGTCGCCCGGGTGAACGCGCTGCGCAAGCTGACGCCGGCGGCACTGGCGCGGCTGATCGAGGCCGGTATCACGCTGATCGGGGGGAGGTGATGGCGGGGCAGATGAAGGTCGAGTTCAAGGGCGACAGCATCGCCGCCGGATTCCGCGCGCTGCAAAAGCTCGGCCACGAGCCGGCGGGCATGCTGCGGGCGATCGGCGCGGCGCTGGTGGAGACGACGCACCAGCGATTCGAGCGTGGCCGCGACCCGCAGGGCCAGCCCTGGAAGCCGTGGAGCCGGGGCTACGCCGCGATCACCAAGAGCAATTCCATCCTGCGCGGGCGCGGCGGCGCCGGCGGGCTGATGCAGAGCGTGACGTTCGCGGTCGATGGGCGCGGCGTGCGCGTCGGCAGCAACAAGATTTATGCCGGCGTGCATCAGTTCGGCGCGACGATCGTGCCGGTGAAGGCAAAGGCGCTGTTCTTCTTCGTGGGCGGCGCCGGCGGCCGCGTGTTCCCGGTGCATGCCAAGAAGGTGACGATTCCCGCCCGTCCGTATCTCGGTTTCGGCCCGGCCGACCGGGCGGCGGTGCATGAGATCGTGCTGGCCGAACTGCGGCAGGCATTGGCGGCACGGCGCGGCTGAGGCGATCCCCCGTTTAAGAGGCGAATAAGAGGCCGTAAAAGGGGCAAGGACGGCGCGCGGCGGAAAATCCCGGCTACCGGAGCCGTTGGCGTCGGCGCTCGCGCGCGCCTATCCTGTGCAGGCCGGGCACCTCGTCGCCTTCGCCGTCGCCCACGCCCGTGGGCATGACCTGGCCGCCGCGCGCGCGCCAGATTGCCGGCCGTGACACTCACCTCCTGCCATTTCGCCCTGCCGGTCGACGGCGACGGCGCGCCGCCCTGGGTGCAGCTCGTGCCGGCCGGCACGTTTTCGGGCTCCGACGGGCGCGGCCCCTACAAGGTGGCCGACGCGCAGGCGCTGATCGCCGCCAGCGTGGCTGGTGGCGGGCGGCTTGCCATCGACGAGAACCACGCGACCGATCTCGCCGCCCCGCGTGGTGATGCGGCGCCGGCGCGCGGCTGGATCGTCGAGCTGCAGGCGCGGCCCGATGGCATCTGGGGCCGCGTCGAGTGGAACGAGAGCGGCCGGGCGCTGCTCGCCGACCGCGCCTATCGCGGCATTTCGCCGGTGTTCGAGACCGACAGGGCCGGCATCGTCCGGCGGCTGGTCCGCGCGGCGCTGACCAACAACCCGAACCTGACCCAGCTCGCAACGCTTCACCAACAGGGACGCACGATGGACCTCGCGACATTGCGGACGCATCTCGGCCTCGGCCCGGACGCGGACGAGGCGGCGATCCTGGCCGCCGCCGAACGCCTGGCCAGCGAGCGCACCGCGCACGCGGTGCAGATCGCCGGCCTGCAGACGCAGTTGCAGGCGGCGGTGAAGCCGGAGCTGGTCACCCAGCTCCAGGCGCAGATCACCGAGCTGCGCAACGAGGGTGCCCGCACCCGCGCGACGGCGTTCGTCGACGGGCAGATCGCCGCCGGCAAGCCGATCGCGCCGCTGCGCGACCACTACATCACCCGCCACATGGCGGATGCCGCCGGCGTCGAGACCGAGCTGAAGAAGCTGCCGTCGCTGCACACCGGCGGCGCCGGGCCGACCATCATCACGCTGCACGACGCCGGCGACGGCGACATGCTGACCGAGACGGAGTCGGCGGTCTGCCGGACGATGGGCATCGACCCGAAAAAGTTCAAAGAGCACCAGAAGAAGATGAGGGCGGCCTGACATGGCACTGACGGCATTCAATCCGCTGCAGCGCCGGGGGCCGCTCGGGCCGGGCAGCTACGGCTACCAGGTCGCCGCCGGCGAGCAAATCTGGGGCGGCGGCATCGTCGGCCTGAACGCCGCCGGCACGCTGCAGCGGGCGCAGACGGCCGGCACCGTCGTGCTGGTCGGCATCGCCGAGCGCGACTACAGCAACGTCGGCGTCGCCACCGTCTCGCCCGACTGGGTGGTGGTCAATCGCGGCTTCTGGGTGATGCCGGTCGCCGGCGCCACCGCCGCGCTGATCGACCAGCCGGTCTATGCCACCGACGACGGCACCGCGACGATGTCGGTGCCGGGCGGCGGCGCGGCCAACCCAACGCCGGTCGCCGGCAACGCGCAGTTCGCCACCGCCGGCTCGCCGTTCCTCGGCCTGGGCGCGGCCGGGGCGAATACCGGCAACGGCACTTTCGGCGCGGTCACGGCCGCGGAGACGGCGCAGACCGGCAGCTATCTGGTGCTGTTCAGCGCCGCCACCGTGTTCGCCGTCTACAAGCCGGACGGCACCAAGCTGAACACGGCGGGCGCCACCGGCACCGCCTACCGCGACGGCGGCCTGCAATTCACCATCACGGCGGGTGGCACGGCGTTCGTCTCGGGCGACAGCTTCATCATCCCGGTCGCCAGCAACACCTCGCCGTTCCTGCTGGGGACGCTCTCCGGCTTCGACAAGGGCACGCCGTGCGTGCGCATCAAGGGGACCTGATCCGTGCAGATTACCTTCCCGGCCCTCCAGTCGATCAACGACGCGGTCAGCCTCGCCTACAACACCCAGTTCTTCGAGACGCCGACGATCTACAACCGGTGGACCTTCGACAGCCCGTCCACCGGGCGCATCCAGGTCTATCCCCGCCTGAACCTGCTGCCGGGCCTGCGCGAGTGGCTGGGCGACCGCGTCGTCAACCAGCTTTCGACCGCGACGTTCAGCATCACGAACAAGGACTGGGAAGAGACGATCGGCGTCTTCCGCAACGATATCGAAGACGACCAGTATGGCTTCATCACCCAGGCGGCGCAGCAGCTCGCGATGAACGCGCGGCATCTGCCGGACCTGCTGATCGCGCAGTTGATGCTCGGCGGCCACACCTCGATCACCTATGACGGGCAGAACTTCTTCGACCTGGCGCACCCGAACCCGAACAACGCGGCCGGCACCGGCGGCACCACGGTCGCCAACTACCAGGCTGGCGGCGGAACGCCGTGGTATCTGTTCGACACGACGAAGATCGTGAAGCCGTTCATCTGGCAGACGCGCAAGCCGTTCCTGGTCATCCCCAAATTCTCGATGACCGACCCGCAGGTGTTCTGGAACAAGGAGTTCGAGTGGGGCGTCGATGGCCGCGCCAATGCCGGCTACGGCCTCTGGCAGCTCGCGTTCATGAGCACCGCGCCGATGACGATCGCCAACGTCACCGCCGCGCGCACCGCGATGGCCTCGATCCGCCGGCCGGACGGCACGCCGATGGGCATCCGCCCGAACCTGCTGGTCACCGGCACTGCCCTGTATCCCGACGCGCGCGCCTACGCCGAGAACGAGTTCGTGCCGATCGACAGCGTCTCGGGTGCTGCGACCCTGGCGCCGAACCCGCTACGCGGCCTGTTCGAGGCGGTCGAGAACACCTGGATCAACTGACGGCGGAGGCGTGCCGATGCCTCGCCTGGTCATCGCCTGCGCCCGCCCTGGCCTGATCCGGGGCGGCGTGCGCCACCCGAAGGTCGCCGAGCATTTGATCGGCGCCTTCAGCCCGGACCAGTTGCGCGAGCTGCTGGCCGAGCCGGAGATCGCCGTCGTCGTCGGCCGGCCGCTGACGCTGGATGACGTGGCGACGCTGGAAGCGGGCAAGCCGCTGACGGTGCATGAGGCGGGGCCGGCCGCGAAGGGCAAGAAGTGATGGCGTACGCGGCGCCCCAGGACATGGTCTTGCGCTTCGGCCAGGCGGAGATGCTTCGCCTGACGGTGCAGGACGGCCTGCCGCTCGACGTGATCGACCTCGACGCGGTCAACGCGGCGCTGGCCGATGCCTCCTCCATGATCGACAGCTATGCCCGCCGCCGCTACCTGACGCCGGTCTCTCCGGTGCCGCAGGAGTTCATCCGCGCCTGCTGCATCCTCGCTCGCTACGACCTGGCGCACGGCGACGGCACCAACCCGACCGCGCAGATGGAAAGCGCCCGCAAGGACGTGGTCACGTGGCTGGAAAAGCTGCGCGACGGAATGGTGCTGCTGGCGGACGCGACGCCGGCCGGGCAGGAGAGCTTCGGGCAGGTGCAGGACGCCGGCAGCCCCGTCTACCGCGATGCCAGCCAGCCCGGCTGCGGCTGGCCCACGCCCGGCGATTTCTGGAGCGCGGTATGAGCGCGACAGGCTGGGGCACATCCGCGCCAAACGCGCGGCCGACCGGCGGGCTGGAGGCGTTCTCCGGCGAGGGGCCGCTGCATTTCACAGCGCTGGCGCTGAAAGAGCGGCTGCAGATGGTGTTCCCGGCGACGCTGTTCGACTGGCACTGGCTGGACGGCAAGATCAGCAAGGGCCAGTGGGGCGCGCTGACGCGGCGCTGCCCGTCGATCTGCCTCGGCTGGGCCGGTGTGACCCCCAGCGGCACCAACGGCGAGGCGTTCGAGGGCCGCAGCCATTGGTTCCTTGCCGTGGTCACCCGCAACCAGGGCGGCCCGCAATACCGGCTGCTCGGCGATTCCAAGGGCGCCGGCGTGCTGCAACTGGTCCGCGCGGCGACGCTGGCGCTGAACGGCTTCGTCATCGACCCGCCGGACACGCCGTGGGCGGCCTCCGGCGCGGTGGAGATATCAGACATCTCGGCGCTGACCTCGGAGGACTGGACCGACGAGGCGCTGGCGGCGGCCGGCATTTCCTTCAGCGTGCCGTATCAGGAGGCGCTGCCGCCCGGCCTGGACACGCCGAACCATTTCGACGCGCTGGCCGTGAGCTGGAGCTTCTCTCCGCACGGCGCCTGGACGGACACCTTCATGGAGGCGAGCTGATGGCCCCGCAACCGCCCGCGATGCTGCGCGTGCTGCCCGCCGGCCAGTTGCCGGTGCCGACTCACGACGGCAGCAAGATCGTGCATCTGCGCCGCGCCGGGAGCCCGAAGGAAGGGCACCTGGTGCCGGACAATCTGCACAACCGGCGCAGGATCATGTTCGGCGAGCTGGAGCTGCTGGCCGAGGGGCCGGCGGCGCTGCCCACGCCTGAGACCCCGACCGGAGACGGCGCATGAGCGGCGCATTGCTGGCGGCCAACCAGGCCCCGATCACGATCACCTTCAACGAAATCCCGTTCGGCATCCAGGTGCCGGGCGTCTACACCGAAATCGCGCCGAACTATGACCAGAGCGGCCTGGTCGGCTACCAGGCGGCGGCGCTGCTGATGATCCCGGTGCTGAGCACCGGCACGCTGGCGCCGCTGACGCCGACGCAGGTGTTCACCGTCACGCAGGGCTCGGCTCTGGCCGGGCCGGGCGGCATCGGCGATGCGATGATACGCGCCTTCATCAACGCCAACCCCTTCTCGCCGCTGTTCGCGATGTCGCTGGTCACGCCGGGCGGCGCGACGGCGGCGAGCTGGCAGGTGCAGGCGCAATACACCGCCAGCCTGTCGCAGAACGGCTACGCGGCGCTTTACGTGAACGGCAAGAGCTACGCGGTGGCCTGCACCGTCGGCGTCGACTCGGGCAACACCACCGTCACCAACCTGCTGAACGCGATCAACGCCGACCCGCTGTGCCCGGTGATCGCCAGCAACGCCACCGGCGGCTACGTGACGCTGACGGCACGCGACAAGGGCACGATCGGCAACCAGATCGACGTGCGCTACAACCTCAACCCGCAGGATTCGGTGCCGGCCGGCCTGACCGAGAGCGTGGCCAAGACGGCCGGCACCGGCGTGCATGGCGTCGCCGCCGCCTTCGCGGCGATCCCGACCTTCCCGGCCACCGACATCGTCTGCCCGTGGAACGACAGCGCCTCGACCGCCGCCTTGCAGACCGAGCTGGACCGGCGCTTCGGCGCGATGGTCGAGTATGATGCCTGCGGCTGGGGCGCCTTCAGCGAGACCACCTTCACCCCCCTGCTGGCCGACACCTCCGGCCTGAACAGCCGCTTCGCCAGCTACCTGGGCGCGCAGAACATGCCGAGCCCGGTCTATCTGCTGGCCGCGACCTACGGCGCGGTGGCCAGCTACTACCTGTTGCAGGACCCGGCGCGGCAGCTCCAGACGCTGGTGCTGCCCGGCATCGTCGCACCCCAGACGCTTGACATCCTGATCGAGACGGAGCGGCAGTCCCAGCTCGTCGGCGGGCAGGCGACCTTCGTGGTGAACCGCGACGGCACGGTGCGGATCGAGCGGGCGATCAGCACCTACCAGTATTCCGCCGGCAATGTGCCGGATGCCAGCTATCGCGACATCATGACCGCGAAGATACTGCAGCGCATCCGCTATGATTGGCGAAACTACGTGCGGATGGTCTATCCGCGCAACAAGATGACCGCCGACGGCTCGCTGGCGGCGGAATACGACCCGAACATCGTCACCCCGCGCCGCATGGCCAGCGCCTGGGCCAGCCGCTGCAAGCTGTATGAGCAGCTCGGCTGGATTCAGAACAGCAAGGCGACGGCGGCGGCGAGCATCTTCCAGCTCGACGTGAATAACCCGAACCAGATGGATGCGCGCCAGCAGTTGCAGATCATGAACAACCTCATGGTCCTGGCTGGGCGTATCGAATTCAACGTCGCGACGCCGCAAGTGGGCGCCCTGGGGTAAAGCATGGCACAGGCACTCGGCCTTGTTTACGTGATCTGGAACGGTAGCAAGCTGACCGTCGAGAAGGGCAGTAGTTTCCAGAACGGCGGCCTGATGCAGAAGGCCGTGATCAACGGCCAGCAGGTCGATGCCGCGCAGGAAATGTCGGTCGGCAAGGCATCCGTGACGATGCGGCTGCTGCGCGGCGACCTGCTCGCCAACGTGTTCGTCACCGGCCAGTACGAGCTGCAGATGCAGTGCGACACCGGCCAGACCTATGTCGCCCCGGACGCCTTCATCACGAACATGATGAACTGGAGCGCCGGCGAGGGCGGCAAGGTCAAGGTGGAATGGGCGTTCGCGGTGGCGCTGGAGGTGGCCAATGGCTGACATCAACCCCGCCGGCCGGCGCGCGATCGACGTCGAGATCATCGACGAGGCCGGCCCGGTCGAGGCCGACCCGGCGGTCGACCTGGTCGCCGAGGACGAGACCGGCGGCGGCCTGCCGCGCGGGGCGGTACGGCTGGCCGATGGCAGCGTCAGGCTGCCGCTGCGCTATCCGGTGAAGATGGTCTACAAGACCAGCGCCGACGCGCCCACCAAGACCGAGGAATACAACGAGCTGACGTTCCACCGGCTGCTGGGCGCGGACATGCGGGCGATCAGCGACGCGGATGCGGGATCGAAGGCGGTGATGGCGATTGCGCGGTCAACCCGGCTCGGCTTCGGCCTGATGAGCCGGCTGTTCGACCGGATGGACGCGGCCGACACCGTCGCGGCGGGGGTCGTGATCGGCCATTTTTTGGGGAATGGCCTGAAGACTGGCCGCTGATCCTGGCGGCGATCGGCGGGCACTACCACTGGCCGCGCGCCGAGCTGGAAGCGTTGACGGCCAGGGAGGCTCGCTGGTGGCATGACGCGGCGGCGGGCCTGAAGGCGCAAGGGGCGGACCTCGGATGACCAGCGGCGCCGGCGAGATGAAGGCATCCCTGCTGCTGATGCTGGAAGACCAGCTCACCGGCGGCCTGGAGAACCTGCTCAGGACGCTCGGCACACTGGACGAGACGCTGAAGAAGCTCACCGGCGCGTTCAACGGCCTGCGTATCGACGAGCCGTTCGAGAAGGCCGGCACAGCGGTCAAGAAGCTTGAGGAGCAACTGAACCCGCTGGCGCGCACGATCGAGATGATCGGCCAGAAATGGCATGCGATGACCGAGACGATCGGCAACAGCGCGCTCGGCAATGCCGCCAGCAAGATCGGCGCCCTCGGGGCCGTCGGCGCCGGCGTCTCGATCGTCGAGCCGGTGCGGGGCTACGCCGACTTCGAGAACATCCTGCGCCACATCGCCATCACCGAGCACCTGGAGGGCGACGCCGCGACCGCCGAAATCGCGCGGCTCACCAAGCTGATCGCCGACGATGCGCAGCGGACCGGCCAGTCGAGCGAAAGCATCGCCAAGGCTTATTATGACTTCGCCACGTCTGGACTGCCGGCAGCCGTGATCGACCGGATCATCGGCCAGCATTCCACTGCCGCGACCGCCTATAATATCAGCCCCGAGGCGCTCGGCCCGGCGGTGCTGGCGCTGATCCAGAACCTGCACATCCCAGAGGATGCGATCGGCGCGGCGATCGGCGCGATGGCGGAGGCGGCGAAGTCCGGCCGCTTCAAGGTCGAGGACTTTGCCCGCGAATTGCCAGGCGTCTCGGGGTTCATGAGCACGCTGGGCATGACCGGGCGCGAGGGTGCCGACTACGGCTTCGCCGCGCTCGAAACCGTCATGAAGAACGCCTCGCAGCCCAGCCAGGCGGCGGCCGACTTGGTCGACGCGCTGAACTATCTGACCGGGAACGCGGCCAAGCTGGCATTCGGCCGCTCCGGCATCGACCTGCCGGCGCTGCTGGAACAGGGCGAAAAGGCGGGCAAGAACCCGATCGACACCATCCTCGACAAGCTGGCCGAGATGACCAAGGGCCAGTCACCCGTCGAGATGGCGGAGACCCTGCACGCGGTGCTGCACAACCAGCAGGCCGAGCAGGCGTTGCTGGCCTTGCTGCAACACCGCGACGAGCTGATCGCGCTGAAGGAGAAGCTGGATTCGAAGGACGCGACCGCCGTCGCCACGGACTTTAGCACCGCCTTTGCCGGCCCGATCGTGCAGTTGCGCCTGTTCGACGAGAATCTCGCGCAGCTCAACCGCACGGCCGGCGAGATGTTCGCGCCGACGCTGAAGGAGGTCGCCGGCGCGCTGGGCGGCGTGAAGGACGGCTTCGACTGGATGCACACGAACTTCCCGGGCCTGACCAATGCGATGGGCAAGGCGACGGGCGGGTTCCTGGCGCTGGTCGCCGGCCTCGGCGCGCTCGGCGCGATCGTCCCGCTGGTCACCGGCGGATTGGAGGCGATGGGCGCGGTCATCGCGGTGCTGGCCACGCCGGAAGCGCTGGCGATAGCCGGCGTCAGCGGCATGGCGGCCGGCATCGCCTGGCTCGCCAACCACCCGGACGTGGCGCTGAAGGTGCTGCCGACGGATCATCCGGCTCTGAAGCCGGAGCCAAAGGATCGTTCACTACTGGAGCGCATTGGCCTGGCCGCCGAGGCCAGCCGTGAGCCGCGCCGCAACGCGCTGGGCGAACGCGTGCCGAAAATCGAGTTCCACATCTCGGCCGATGACGGCCTGAGGATCACCAACCGCACCCGCGACCCGGATGTGCGCATCTACTCGTCCGACAACGACCCGACCCTCAACGGCGTCATCGACAGGCCCTGATGGATTTCATCACCGACATCGTCGCCATTACCGGCGCGCTCGCCGACGCGTCCTGGAACGGCGTGCCGTTCTACATGCCGGACAGCCGGCACCAGGTCGGCCGGCGGTTGCAGCGGTTCCTGTTCCCCGGCCAGGACGTCACCGCCTTCCAGGACCTCGGCGCGTTCGACGGGCCGATGCGGATCAACGGGCTGCTGATCGGCGACCGGTACATCCATTACGGCCAGCAGATCGAGCAGGCCCTGCGCACCGCAGGTCCGGGCACGCTGGTGCATCCGTGGCTGGGCGCCTTGAAGATGGTGCTGCTGGAGCCGGCGACGATCACCTATTCGCAGCGCGAGCTGCGGATGGTGCGGTTCGAGGCGGTGTTCGTGCCGTTCTACCCGGCCGCCGCGCCGGCGACGTCCTCGCTCGATGCGCTGCTCGATGACATCACCGCCGCCTACGCGGCCGGGCAAGCCTATCTTGTCCAGGCGTTGGCGCCGGTGGCGACCGCAATCGCGCTCGCCGGCCAGGTCGAGGGCTATTTTTCGACGCTGCAAAGCTACTGGCAGATCAACACCGGCGCGGTGCCGACCTATGGCGCGCCCGGCAACCCGCAGCTCGCCGCCGCGTGCGCCGCGCCGATCGCCGCACTCGCGACCGTGGAGACGGTGGCGCCTGGAATCGCCTATGGTAATGGCGTCTATGCGCTGTTGGCCGCCGTGCCCGCCGCCGTGGTCGCCGCCAGCACGCCGGTGCAGGCTTCCGCCGTCGGGCCGGGCGATGCCGCCGTGGCCGCGACGCCGATCGACGGGCGGATCACGATGGCAGCCCTGGTCGCCGCGTCGGCCGCCGCCGCCGCGCAGTTCAGCGCCGCCTCCGCCACCACGCTGACGCTGGCGCTGGCGCAGGCCGCGATCACCGCCTGTGCCGCCGCGCAGGCGGCCACAAGCATCGCCTGGGACAGTGCGCAGGAAGCCGAGACCGCGCTCGGCACCCTGGTCGCGGCACTCGACGCCGCCGCCGTCCAGGCCGCGGTTGCCTCGGCGCCGACGGTTTCCACCAGCCTCGCGAGCGTCATGGCCGGGCAGTTGTGGGCGGCGCTGGAAGACACCAGGCGCAGCCTGATCACCGACCTCAACCAGGTGATCGGCCGGCTGCCGCAGGTGCAGACCGTCGGCACCGTCGCCCAGCTTTCCGCCTGGACGCTGGCGAACATGCTGGCCGGCGACAATCCTGCCCTGATCTTCCCGGCGTACCAGGACCTGATCAGCCGCAACGGCGTGCGCAATCCGGCGATCGTGGCACCCGGCACGCTGGAGCTGCTGTTGCCGGCCGCGCTGCCGACGCTGCTGCCGGGGGCTTCGGCGGCGTGAGCTGGAGCAGCGGCGCCGGGCGGGTGACGCTGACGGTCAATGGCACGCCCTACAGCCGGTGGAGCGAGTTTTCGCTCACCCGCGACGTCGGCGACATCGCCGGCCGGTTCTCCGTCAAATACTTCGACGCCGCCCGCGCCGCCGCCGGGATGCCGGCGAACCCGAGCAGCTCGCCGCTGCCGCCCGCGATCGGGCGGCGAGAGTCCTGCGCGCTGGCGCTCGATGGCGAGACGGTGCTGACCGGCTGGATCGACGGCATGGAGGGGCAATGGGACGGCAGCTCGATCGCGACCAGCATCTCTGGCCGGGACAAGACGGGGGACCTGGCCGACTGCGCGGCCTCGCCGACCGGGCCGGCCGAATGGCGCAACGTCACGCTGTTGCAGGTCGCCCAGCAAATCTGCGCGCCTTTCGGCATCGCCGTGCGGGCCGAGACCGCCGTCGGCGCGCCGTTCACCCGCCTCGCGCTCAACCCGCACGAATCGGCGTTGTCGCTGCTGGAGAAGGCGGCGCGGCAGCGCGCCGTGCTCGTCGTCTCCGACGGCGTCGGCGGCCTGGTGCTGACGACGGGGGGGCGCAGCGCGGCGCCGGCCGACATCCGCGTCGGATTCAACGTGCAGCGCGCCGGCTTCCGCTTCGACGACACGCATCGTTATTCCGATGTCTACGTCAAGGGCCAGTCGGAGAAGGCGGCCGGCGCCCGCACCGAGGTAGCGCCATCGCTGTCGCATGCCTCCGCCGCCACCGGCTCGCCCGCGATCCCCGCCAATGCCGGCACGATCGAGGCGGCCGGCATCCAGATGACCGGCCACGCCGTCGACCAGGAGGTCACCCGCTACCGGCCCGGCGTGGTGCTGACGCGGACGCAGTCGGGCATGTCGAGCGTCACCCAGCAGGCGCAATGGCGGGTGCGGGTGGCGCGCGGGCTGTCGACGACGTTGAGCTACACGGTGCTGGACTGGCGGGCTGGGACCGGCAACGCGCTGTGGCGGCCGAACACGGTGGCGCGGGTGTTCGACCCGTGGGCCGGGATCGATGAGCTGATGCTGATCCGTGGCGTCACCTACCGGATGTCGGCGCAGGGCTTCATGACCGACATCTCCGTCGTCGGGCTGACGGCGTTCGACCGGATCGATGAAGCCACGCCCAAACGGCCGCTAAAGCCGGTCAAAGGCAACGCTTAGCGATGTCCGCGCGGCTCGCCGAGACGATCCAGGAGCTGCGGGGTGCTGCGATGCGCGGCCTGGTGCAGGCGGTGCATGACGGCGGCGAGGTGCAGACCGTCGACGTGATCACCCACGACGGCTTCCTGCGCCAGGGGATCGAAGTGTTCCAGTTCTACGGGTTCGCGACCTGCGCGCCGGCGATCGGCAGCGTCGTGCAGCTCGCGGCGATCGGCGCCGACCCGGGCGACCTGATCGCCCTGCCGCCGGTCTGCCCTGCGGCGCGCTACGGCGGCCTGGCTCCGAACGAGGTGGTGATCTACGACGCCGGCGGCCAGCGCTTCGCCCTGCGGCAGGGCGGCCTGGTGCAGATCGTCGGCGCCAGCTCGGTCAGCATCACCGCGCCGGCGATCAGCCTGGTCGGCAATGTCGCGGTCACGGGAACGCTGACGGACAACGGCGTCGATGTCGGCTCCGATCACGCGCATACCGGCGTGCAGACCGGCGGTGGCACATCCGGGCCGCCGGTCGGCGGCTCGGGCGGTGGCGGCGGCGGCGGGGGTGGCGGCGGCTCGCTCGCGGCCAGCTACTTCTTCGGCTAGACCACGGCCGTGGTCATGATGCCGGCCCCGCGCGCGCGCGACTGTGCGCGGCATGTCCGGCAACCTCACGACCTATGCGAGCCTCGTGGCCGTGGGCGCCGGTAATACCGCGTTGGACATCGGGCTCGCCTACAACGCCGCCAACGAGTGCTGCGACCTGGTGTTCGCCAACGGCGACATCCAGGTCGACACGACCGCCGTCAGCGCCATCCTGATGGCCGCCGGCTGTGAGGCGCGCGCCCGGCCGGAGGATCGGCTGCCGGAGACCGGCGCCGCCTGGTCGGCGGGCGCGGCCTATGCCGATTTGCGCGGCGGCTGGGCCGGCGACGCGCTCGATGCGCAAGGGCGACGCAACGGCAGCCGCGCCTGGGTCTACACGAAGCGCGGCAAGGCCAACGAGGCGACGCGGCAGGGCGTGCAGGCGGCGCTGGCCGAGGCGTTCGACCAGGTCAGCACCAGCTTCAACGTGCCGATCCAGCTCACCGTGGTCTGGGTGGCGCCGATGATCCTCGGCTGGAAGGCTGTTGCCGGGAAGGCCGGCATTTCCTTCACGGCGCCGGTGACCGGCTGATGCCGTGGCCGATCTCCCAGCCCACGGACGTCTACAACCGTGCCGGCACCGCCTACGTCGCCCAGTTCCCCAGCTTCCAGCCGTCGGCGCCGAACACGGTGATCGGGGCGACCAGCCGCATCCTGGGGATGACCGCGTTCGATCTGTATCTCTATCAGGGATACGTGATGAACGAGCTGTTCCCCGACACGACGGAGGACAATCTCGACCGCCACGCGGGCAACTGGGGGCTGACGCGGATACCGGCCTCGGTCGCCACCGGCTCGATCCTGTGGGTCTGCTCGGCGGCCCATACGCTGCCGACCGGCATCATCTTCACCGACCCGCTCGGCAACTCCTACATCACCACCTCCGGCGGCGCGGTCACGCCCGGCAACGTCACGCTGACGGCGACGGCGGCGACCGCCGGCGCGCAGGGCAACCTCGCGGCCAACACGGTGCTGACGCCGCTCTCGCCGGTCACCGGCATGGCCGGGCAGGCGCAGGTGATCCCGTCAGCCGCGTTCAGCGGCGGGGCGGTGGCGGAGAGCAACACCGCGCTGCGCGGCCGGCTGCTCTCGCGCATCCGGCTGCGCGGGCGTGGCGGCAACAATGCCGACTATACGCAATGGACGCAGGCGGCCTCGTCCTCGGTCGCCTACGTGACGCCGGTGGCCAATTATCAGGGGCCGGGCACGGTCGGCGTATTCGTCGCCGGCGTCGGCCCGTCGGTGCTGGGCTCAGGCGTGCTGAACGCGGTGGGCGCCTATCTCGGCGCGCAATATGCCAGCGGCGGCGTGGCGCCGGTGACCGCCTATGTCGTCGTCTACGCGGCGGCGTTGCAGACGGTGAACGCCACCATCCATCTGACGCCGGACACCTCGGCCAACCGCACCGCCGCCAGCAACGCCTTCAGCCAGTTCATCACCCAGTCGGCCACCATCGCCGGGGCTGGCGGCTCGACGATCGACGTCACCTCGATCGACGGCGCCATCGCCGGCGGCTCGGGCGGTGCCTTCACCTTCGACCGCACGGTGCCCGCGTCGGACGTGGTCATCAGCACCGGCACCATCGCGGTGGCCGGCACGGTGACCTTCGTCTGATGGTGATGCAGCCGCCCCGGACGCAGGCGCAGGTGCTCCAGGGGCTGCTGGAGCTGACGCCGAAGGGCTGGGCGCTGCCGAGCTACGGCGCCAGCGTCTGGGGCCAGTTCCTGACGCCGATCGCCGCCGAGTTCGCGCTGATCGAGACGACGGCGGCGGCAATGGTGGCGGAGATCGCGCCGGGCTCGGCGGTCTACACGCTGCCCGACTACCAGCGGGTGCTCGGCCCCGATCCCTACGGCCGGGACGCCACCAGCCTCGGGCTGACGACGGCGCAGTTGCAGGCCCTCGCGCAGCTCCGCTGGACCGAGACCGGCAACATGGCGCCATCCGACTACATCGCGCTGGCCGCCAGCATGGGGGTGACGATCACGATCACCCAGGGCCGCGCCTCGATCTCGGGCGTGCTGCGCTGCGGCCACCGGCTCAGCTTCGGCTTCACCTGGATCGTCTCCCTGCCGACCGGCAGCACGACCGTCGCCGCCGCCATCGCCGGCGAGGCGCCTTCGCACACCAACGTCGTCTTCCAGTACCACTAGGACCCGCGCATGCTCCGCATCGCCAGCTCCAACACCGTCACGCTGGTCGGCAGCAACACCGGCTTCGCGGACGAGAACCCGCCGTCGCAGCCGCTCGGCACGCTGGTCAACGCGGCCTTCCTGAACGACGTGCAGGAGAATATCTGCTCGGCGATCGAGGCGGCGGGGATCACGTTGTCCGATGCCTCGTTCGGTGACAACGCCGGCTACTGGCAGCTTTATGCGGCGATCAGGAATCTGGCCGGCACCAACGTCGTCGCCGGCGGCTCCGCCGGAGCGACACTGCCCAATGGCACGACGGGCAACTGGATCGTCACGGGGATGGGGGCGAATGCGACCCTGACGCTGCCGCCTGCCATATCGATGGGCGGCAACTCCGAGGGCCAGACGTTCAGTGACGGTCGGCCGCTGCGGATCATTCGCGCTGACGCGACCAGCTACACGATGACGATCCACGTGGCCGGCAGCGATACCATCAGCTTCGGCAACAACACCACGACCAGCTTCACTTTGCCCGAGGGCTGGCGCGTCGAACTGATCCCCAATTCCGGGGGCACCGGTGCATACTGGTTCGCCTTCCTCTCGCCGTTGTCGCCGGCCCCGCTGACCTGGCAGGAATGGACCAGCGCGGGTAGCTTCACCTTCAACCCACCGGCCTGGGCGACGACGGCGCGCGTGACGATGTGCGGCGGTGGCGGCGGCGGCGGGGCCTGCGCCGGCATCCTGGCGGCCGGCGCCAGCGGCGCGGGCAGCCCGCTGGCCACATTCCAGATTTTCTTCCCCGCCGGTCAGCAACTGACCGTCAATGTCGGCGCCGGCGGCACGGCCGGCGGCGTGGGGCCGACCGCCGGCGGAACCGGAGGCACCAGCTCGCTGGTCTGGCCTGGCGTGGGCACCGTGTTGTGCCAGTGCACAGGTGGCGCCGGCGGCGCCGCCGCCAGTTCGGCCGCTGCGTCGGGCGGCGCCACGCCTGGGGCCGCCTCGGCCTTCACCATCAATTCCGGCTTCTATGCCCTGTTGCAGGGCACCAATCCGGCGACCCAGGGCAGCGGGGCGTTCCTGTTGTCCTCAGTCTATATTCCCCCCCAGGGCGGGTCGCCCGGCGGCGTCGGCCTGCCGATGTCGCAACCGAATTACGGATCACCCTTGACCCCGACCGTCGCGGGCGCCGGGGGCTATGGCGGCACGACCAACTCGGGCGCGAGCCCCGGCGGCGCCGGCGCGCCCGGCTACGTGCGGATCGAGGTCTGATGTCGGGCGCCTTCCCCTATCTGCTGCGTCTGAAGCAGGGGGCGACGCTGTCGCTCGACCTGTTCTTCTCCGATGATAATGGCGCGCCGATCGACCTGACGCAGGCGAGCTCGCTCGGGCTGCTGATCTGCGATCCGTTCGGCAATCAGGTCGCCACCCCCGCGATCACGCCCGCCGGCGAGACCGGCTGGGCGACCGTCGTCGCCGCCACCGCCGGCTGGCCCTATGGCGCGCTGCCGTGCCAGGCGAGCGTGACAGCCGGCGGCATCACCCAGATCAGCGACACGTTCGCGATCATCATCGAGCGGGGCGTGGCTGCATGAACGTCTTCATCCGGCCGACCGGCGCGCCGCTCGGCCAGACGCTCGGTTTCGGCCCGAACGGATCGAGCGCCAGCCTGGACACTGCGGCGATCGAGACCGCGCTCGCCACCGGCGAC
Source organism: uncultured Rhodopila sp. (assembly GCA_903851415.1). Taxonomy (GTDB): domain Bacteria; phylum Pseudomonadota; class Alphaproteobacteria; order Acetobacterales; family Acetobacteraceae; genus Rhodopila. The sequence goes on from CAINOE010000089.1 coordinate 33,675, forward strand.
CTGGTGCTGATCCAGCGCAACGGCGCGCTGGTGAAGATCCTGGCGAGCGCCTTCGGCAGCGGCGGCCCGGCGACCGGCGACATCTCCGCCAGCACGGTGACGCTGGTCGGCACCACGATCGCCCGCAGCCTGGCCGCGCGCGCCGGCGACTGGGTGGATGTGCTGGATTTCGGCGCCGACCCGACGGGCCTGAGCGACAGCGCGCCGGCCTTCAACGCGGCACTGACCAGCGTCGGCTCCGGCCAGGCGATCCGCATCCGCGTGCCGCGCGGCAGCTACCTGCTGAACAGCGTGATCAACACGCAGGGCCGGCTGGCGACGATCCTGATGGACGATGGCGCCGACATCGCGGCGGGCTCCCCCGGCTATTTCGGCGCGACGCGGGAGGTGGCCAGCAAGGGCGCCTACAGCATCGACCAGGTGGGCGGCGGCTATTTCGGTATTTCGCAGGCGACCGGAAGCTTCACCGCGTTCGATACCAAGAACGTCACCAACAGCGTCCAGGTCAACAGCACCGTCCTCAATCGCCGCATCCAGAACACGAACCGCTACGCCACGACCGGGGGCACCCAGGACCAGGCGTTCCAGGCGATCGTCGACAGCTTCACGCTGATGGATGGCAGCAGCCAGTGGATGCGGTTCGAGGTGGTGAATAGCTGCATCTACGGCGAGAACGAGGCGGCGACGATGGGCTATGCCGGCTCCTGCCAGTATGGCGAGCTGGACGTCGTCAATAACGGGCCGAATACCGGCTACACCGTCGTCGACAGCATCGGCACGCCGGCGGCGGGGCTGGCGGTCGACCCATCCGGCGGCAATTTTCCCTATCTCGGCGACCATATCCGCTGGGCGTTCGGCAGCGCCGGCGGCGTCAGCGGCGGCAATACCGGTCTCGGCTCGCTGTCGCAGCGCTGGTGGACCTATCCCGCGCTGTTCTCCGCCACCAACGCCAGCACCGGGGTGGGCGCGCAGATCACCATTACGGCGACCGACGGCGCCGGCAACCAGGTGGGACCGACGGTGGTCACCGTCGGCGGCGCCGGCGCGCTCAGCGACTGGGCAACCGCGATCAACGCCGCCGGCATTTCCCATGTGGCGGCGGCCGTGAACATCTGGGGCGGGACGCTGTCGCGGCTGGTGATCTATTCCACGGTCGCCAACTGGCTCGGCTCGATCACGCTGGCGGGCGCCGGGCTGGCGACGCTCGGCTACACCGCCGGCACCTATTTCACCCCCCGGCAGACGCAATACGTCACCGTCAAGGGCGGCCAGAACATCACCGGCGCCGCCGGGGCCACGATCACGCTGAACGGCAACACGATCGTCGTCGGCGGTGCCGGCACCAGCGCCGCCGCTGCCGCCGCGATCAACGGCGCCGCTATCACCGGCATCACCGCCGGCGTCAACGTCGCCGGCTATCTGGTGATCGAGGCGTGGGCGGGCTCCCAGCAGCTCGCCGCGCCCTACTGGTCCGGCCAGGTGTTCCCGTCGCTGACGATCGGCGGGACGGGCGTGGCGCTGCTCGGCCTCACGGCCGGCACCTACTATCCGGCGGGGCCGCCGGCGGCCTATGCGACGGCCTGGAGCGACACCTATCCGGCGACCGTCCCGGCCGGCTGCGTGATCAAGGTCAACGGCACCAACGTCGCCGTCTCCGGCAGCAGCACCGCGATTGCGGCGGCGATCCAGGCGGCGGCGATCCCGAACGTGCAGGCGTTCATCCGCACCGGCAACCGGCTGGGCATCCGCAACACCGCCGGCGGGACGGTGACCTTGCAGGACGTGACCGGCCGCGCGCTCGATCTCCTGCGCATGGTGCCGGCCGGCCTGTCGGCGACGTTCCAGCCGGGCGGCGTCTCGGCCGGCTCGTTCAATGTGTTCTACGCGGCGCTCGATTCGATCGCGCCCGGCGGCGTCGGGCTGTTCGTCGGCGGCAGCTCCTACGCCGACATCTCGGTGCACCCGTTCGCGCCGATCGACATGCGCAATGCGTTCCAGCACGGCATCCGCACCGATGCCGCGACCTTCGACGATGCGGTCGCGTTCCGGCTGGCGCAGGGCAATGCGATCGCCGCCGGCGGCCCCGGCGCCGACCAGCAGCTCGTCTTCGGCAACGGCACCGTGCGCCTCAGCGCGCAGGGCCAGGCCAAGGGCCAGCAGCTCGGCCAGCTCTATGGCACCAGCGCCTCGGGCGCGGCCGTGCGGCTGACCGCCGACGGCAACGCCGCCGGCGCCGGCAATTCCTGGCCGGTCGCGGCTGGCCACGCGCTGTTCGGCGCGGTCGCGGTGCTGGCGGTCAACCCGGCGACGACGGACATCGCCTGCTGGAAGGTCGACCTGGCCGCGCGCAACGCCGGCACGCTCTCGGTCGCCCAGCCCGGCACCGCCGGCATCGCGCCGACTTATTCGACCGGCGGCATGTCGGCCGCGTCGCTGGCGATCGTGGCCGACACGGTCAACGGCGCGATCAGCCTGACGGTGACGCCGCCGGCGAGCACGGTTGCCGACTGCGAGGCCAGCTTCATCGGCGCGGTGCGGTAGTGAGTGGCACGGGGTTCCTTTCCCTTGCCAACGGCTGGGCGCCGAACGGCAGCGCGGCGGCGATCATCAGCAATTCTGGCACCGGCCAGGCGATTGTGACGATCGGCTACACCAACCGCAGCGTCTCGACGGCGACGCTGACCTTCTGGCGCAACGGCACCACGGACCCGCACGGCATCGGCAGCCCGATCCTGCTGAATGCCGGCGACCAGGGCTGGGACGACAAGCTGATCGTGGGGCCTGGCGACGTCATCTATGCGCTGTGCAGCGCCGCCTCGGCGGTGGCGCTGGATATCACCCTCTACCAGGTGGTCGCGTGAACCGCACGATCCTGGACCTGAACGGCGTCGACCGGACAGCGACCGGCGTCACCAGCGTCAACGGCCGCTACGGCAGCGTGACGATCGGCAGCGCGGACGTGACGGGCGCGCTGGGGTTCACCCCTTATTCGGCCGCGAACCCAAGCGGCTACATCAGCGCCAACCAGACGATCACGCTCAGCGGCGACGCCAGCGGCTCCGGCGCCACCGGGATCACCGTCACCCTGGCCTCGGTGGGCACGGCGGGCACCTACCAGTCGGTCACCACCGATGCGAAAGGCCGGGTGACGGCGGGTGGATCGCTGAGCAGCAGCAACGTTACCACCGCGCTGGGGTTCACCCCCTACAGCGCGGCGAACCCGAGCGGCTACATCAGCGCCAACCAGACGATCACGCTCAGCGGCGACGCCAGCGGCTCCGGCGCCACCGGGATCACC
>CAINOE010000090.1 GCA_903851415.1 uncultured Rhodopila sp.
GCCGGTGGGTTCGGTGAAGACCAACATCGGCCATGCCGAGGCGGCGGCGGGCATTGCCGGGCTGATCAAGGCGGTGCTGATGCTGCGCCACCAGGCGATCCCGGCGAGCCTGCATTTCCGCAAACTGAACCCGCATATCGACCTCGGCGGGGTGCCGATCACGGTGCCTGCGGGGTTGACGCCGCGGGCGTTGCGCTATGCCGGGGTGAGTTCGTTCGGCTTCTCCGGCACCAATGCGCATGTCGTGCTGGAGCGCGCGGATGGTGTCGTGCCGGAGCGCGCGGATGGTGTCGTGCCGGAGCGCGCGGATGGTGTCGTGCCGGAGCACGCGGATGGTGGCCCGCGGGCCGTACCGGGGCCGGCGGCGGACCCCCGTCTGTTCATCTCCGCCCGCACGCCGCAGGCGCTGAGCGACCTGATCGGCCGTTACCGAGCCCTTCTGGCCACCGGCGTTGCGTTCGCGGATGTGTGCCACAGCGCTGCGGCCGGGCGCGCTCGGCTGCCGTGGTGGGTTTCTGCTGCCGATGTCGAAAACCTCGTCACGGCCGAACCCTCGAACGCCGCGCCGCCCGACCTGCCGCCGCAGCCGGGGCGGCGGATCGACCTGCCGCTTTACCCGTTCCAACGCCAGCGCTACTGGCTTGACGAAAGCGAACGGCTGCCAGGGCGCCGCATCGCCCGGGCGGGTGACGTCCCGTTGTTCGAGGCGAAGCTGCTGCCGGACGCGCCACTGGTGGCAGACCACCGGGTGTTCGGCGAATGCCTGCTGCCGGCAGCCGATATGCTCGAACGCCTGCGCGCAGCCGCCGAGCTTACCGGCTTGGGCAGCGCCCTGAGCGACATCACCTTCGACCGGGCGCTGCCGGTTGTGTCGCCACGCACCGTCCAGGTCTCCGCCAGCGATCCGCTGGTGCTGTTCGCCCGTGACGGCGACGCCTGGCAGCGTCATGCCACAGCCCGCGCGGAGGCAGGCGATCCGCCGGAATCAGCCGATATCGAGGCTTTGCGTTCGGCCTGCAGCGAACCGATCGATCCCGCCGGCTTCGCTGCCTGGCTGCGCGATACCGGACTGGAGTATGGTCCGTTCTACGACTGCATCACAGGATTGGCACGCGGCCGCTCGCAGGCGCTCGCCCGGCTGCGGCCGTCGCCGTTCGTGGCGTTGCTCGACGGCGCGCTGCGGACCGCCGGGGCGATTGCGTTCGGGACGCACGGCGCAGCGCGGTTGCCGATCGGCATCGAACGCTACAGCCGCCCATCCGGCCCCGAAGGGCAGCAAGCGGGCGACGCGTTCTGGGCCCATGCCAGCCTGATCGAGGAATCCGCCGGCCTGAGCGTGATGGATATCCGTCTGCTGGATGACAAAGGCACCGTCCTCGCCAGCATCGATGGACTGCGGCTGGCCGCCGCCGGCAGCGCGGAGGGATGGCGCCAGTTCCTCCATGTGACCGAGTGGGTGCCCGCGCCATATCCCTGCGCCGTCGGACAGGCGCATCTTGCCGGCGCCGACGCACTGGAAGCCGCGCTCGATGCCGTCGCATCCGGCTATGCACGCAAGGCACTCGCGGAGGTACCTGCCGCCGAAGTGGCGCCGCGCCATGCCAGGCTGTGGCGGCATCTCCCCCGGCTGGCGGCCAGGCCAACGGCCGATGTCGTGCCGCCGGGGCCGGAGGGCGAACTTCTCGCCCGCTGCGGCGCTGCGCTTCCCGAGGTCCTGAGGGGCACCCTCGACCCGCTGCCGCTGCTGTTCGCCGACGACGCGGTGGCCGGTATCTATCGCGATGCGCCTGGCTATCGTGCGGCCAATGACGTGGTTGCCAGCCTGGCCGCCGCTGCGCTGCCGCCCACCGGTCCGGTCCGCGTATTGGAAATCGGCGCCGGCACCGGTGGCACGAGCCTCGCGGTTCTGGCAGCGCTGGACCTTGCAAGGACCGAATACTGGTTCACCGATCTTAGCCCCACACTGGTGGCGCGGGCGCGCGGGCGCATCCCCGCGGCGCATTTCGTCTGCTGTGACGCCGAGCGCCCGTTGCGGGAGCAGGGGATTCCGGATACCGGCTTCGACTTGGTGCTGGCCGCCAACGTGCTGCACGCAACGGCCGATTTGGGTGCCGCGGTGGACAACCTGCTGCGGGTCCTGGCGCCGGATGGCCGCCTGCTGCTGCTGGAGACCGCACCGTCCGGCGATCCCCCGGCCGGCTGGATCGACCTGGTGTTCGGATTGACGGATGGCTGGTGGCGCTTCTCCGACCACGCCTTGCGGGCGGACTATCCGCTGCTGCCGCGGGACGCGTGGGCGACGCTGCTGGAATCGCGCGGACTGGATGTCGAAACCCGGGCTCTGCCGGGCCACACGGTCGTGCTGGCGCGCCGCCGCGCGGTCCAGCGAATCCACCGCGACACCGGCGGTTCGGCTTCCGATCGCTGTGCCGGGCTGCTGCGGACGATCCAGGAACTGAGGCTGGAGGAACGGCGTCTGGTTCTGCTGACCAGCGGCGCGATGGGTTCGGCGGTGAGCGATCCCGCAGCGGCGGCGCTGTGGGGCATGATGCGCAGCCTGCGGCTCGAACGGCCGGAACTGGAGGTGCGCTGCATCGACAGCGCGGATGCCGAAGCGGCGCTGGTCACCGAGCGCATGACGGCGGAGCCGGAAGTCGTCTTCGCTGGCGGCGAACGGTTCGTGCCTCGGCTGGTGCCCGCTTCACCCGGTGTCTCCGCGGAGACCGATCCGGATCGCTGGGTGCTGGTGACCGGCGCGTTCGGCGGGCTGGGCCGCTTCACCGTGGAATGGCTGGTGCGCCGCGGCGCCCGGCGGCTGGTGCTGAGCGGCCGTACTGCTGCTGACGCCGATTGGGTCTCCGCCCTGCGTGCAACCGGGGCGGAGCTGCGGCTGGAGGCATGCGATCTCGCCGAGCCGGCCGCCCGCAACGCCTTGATCGGCCGGCTGCCGCGGTTGGGTGGCATCGTGCATGCCGCGGGAGTGCTTGACGACGCAGTCCTGGCGCAGGCGCGGCCCGAACAGTTTGCCGCGGTGCTTGCACCCAAGCTGGACGCGGCGCTGGCGCTGGATGCGGCGTTCCCGGAGCTGGATTTCTTCGTGCTGTTCTCCTCCGCTGTCGGATTGTTCGGCCAGGCCGGCCAGGCGAGCCATGTCGCGGCCAGCGTCGGCCTGGATGCGCTGGCGGCCGCCCGCCGCCGGCGTGGCCAGCATGCGGTCAGCCTGGACTGGGGGCCCTGGAACCAGATCGGTTCGGCGGCCGATCGCAGCGCGCTGATTGGCTTGATGGCTGAACGGGGGTTCGGTGCGATCTCTAACGAAACCGGCGCCGCGGTGCTGGGCTGGGCGCTCGGCGCCGCGGACGCTGCGGTTGCGGTGTTGCCGATTGATCGGGCGCGGTTGCTGGCGAGCTTTGATGGCGGCCGCCCGCCGGCCGCCTTGCGCGGCTGGCAGACGGCCGCGGCGAAGCGCCCGTCTGCTGCATCGCCCGATCCCTCGCCCGCTGGGCGGCGGGCTGATGCCGCCGATCTGGCCGCGATGGTGGCGGCCCAGGCTGCGGCGGTCCTCGGCTACCCGCCCGGGCAACCGGTCGATCCCGCCGCCAACCTGTTCGAACTCGGCCTCGACTCGCTGATGGCGGTGGAACTGCGCAACCGACTGCAGAGCCGGCTGCCGGGCCGCGCGCTGAACTCGACATTGCTGTTCGAGCACAGCAGCGTGGCCGCGTTGTCGGCGTATCTTGCCGGCGATGCGGCTGCCGCGCCCCCGGTTGTCCGGGCCGCCGCCGCGGACGCACCCATTGCGATCGTCGGGCTGGGATGCCGCCTGCCTGCCGGGGGCGCCGATCCCGCCGCGTTCTGGGAGGCATTGACCGTTGGCCGCGACGGAATCATCTCGCATCCGGAGCGTCCGGACGCGGCCATTGCGGATGGCGCGGCGAAACTGGCCGGCTACCTGCCCGATGTCGCCGGCTTCGATCCGACATTCTTCGGCATCGCTCCGCGTGAGGCGGTGTTCATGGACCCGCAGCACCGCCTGCTGCTGGAAGTGGCGTGGGAAGCGCTGGAGGACGCGCTGATCCCGCCGGATGGCCTCTCGGGCACGGCTGCCGGCGTCTTCCTGGGCATGTGCAACTACGACTACGCTCAGTTCGCCGCGGCGGCTGACGGCGCCGACGGCTATGCCGGCATCGGCAGCGCGCCGAGCATAGCCGCGGGACGGATCGCCTACCTGCTGGGGCTGACCGGACCGGCGATGGTGGTGGATACCGCGTGCTCGTCTTCGCTGGTGACCGTGCATCTGGCGGTACAATCGCTGCGGCGCGGAGAATGCGGCTTGGCTCTGGCCGGCGGCGTGAATCTGACCCTCGGCACCGGCACGACAACAGCGCTCGAACGGCTGCACATGCTGTCCCCGGACGGGCACTGCAAGGCGTTCGACGCGGCGGCGGACGGCTTCGTGCGCGGCGAGGGCTGCGGCATCCTCGTGCTGAAGCTGCTGTCGGAGGCGCGGGCTGCCGGCGACCGGGTGCTGGCGGTGATCCGCGGTTCGGCGGTGAACCAGGACGGCCGCAGCGCCGGGCTGACCGCGCCGAACGGCCCGGCGCAGGAGGCGGTGATCCGCGCCGCGCTGGCCAATGCCGGTCTGCAGCCGGATGCGGTGGATTACATCGAAGCGCACGGCACCGGCACCGCGCTGGGCGACCCGATCGAGATGCATGCGCTGGCGGCGGTGTTCGGCGGGCGGACGCGGGACCTGCCGGTGGGTTCGGTGAAGACCAACATCGGCCATGCCGAGGCGGCGGCGGGCATTGCCGGGCTGATCAAGGCGGTGCTGATGCTGCGCCACCAGGCGATCCCGGCGAGCCTGCATTTCCGCAAACTGAACCCGCATATCGA
>CAINOE010000091.1 GCA_903851415.1 uncultured Rhodopila sp.
CATCATCGACCCGACCAAGGTCGTGCGGACGGCGCTGCAGGATGCGGCCTCGGTCGCCGGCCTGCTGGTGACCACCGAGGCGATGGTGGCCGAGAAGCCGGAGAAGAAGGGTCCGCCGATGCCGCCGGGCGGCGGCGGCATGGGCGGCATGGGCGATATGGATTTCTGATCCGGATCGTTCTGCTGAGAGTACGGGAAAGGGCGGCCCGCGAGGTCCGCCCTTTTTTGTTGCCGGGGCAGCGGTGATCAGGATACCCGGGATTTCCGGAAGGTTTGGCCGTAACGTGCCCGCGGGTGGTCGCGTCCAATGTTATGTCATGACGGTCGAGTGGCTTGTAGCGGATTTCGCAAAACTCGAGGGGATAACCGAGCCTAATGTGAAACGTATGCCTGCTGTCACGGCTATCCGGCTTTTGATGGTGTTCTTTGTTCTCGGCCCTAGGGCGGGGGCGGTCGGTGCTGCCACAATCGAGCTGCCGGAGCTAACCCGTTTGAGTTGATCGAGCTTGACCAGGGGCAGCCGGGGGGCACTGATTGCCCCCGCATAATGTGCACCGCCGGTTCGGCTTAAAGAGCGACGCGGATTGTCATCATCGTAGCGGCCGAGAAGCCGGACAAGAAGGGCACGGCGTTACCCTCGGGCGGCGGCGGCATGGGCGACATGGATTTCTGATCCATCGCTTCAGGGTGACGGCGCAAAGCAGGCGGCATCCGGCGGGTGCGGCCCGCTTCGTTATGGAAGCTGCCAATAGGCGCCGTCTGAAAAGCAAGCTCCTTGCCGGTTGGGAAAACCTACGCCGCCTCGCCCTTCTTCATAAGCCCTCCTTTCATGCGGTGTTGGCCTGCTCCGGATGCAATGGGCCGTTGCGGTCAGATCCAGGCGCAGATCGCGGAGACCAGCTCCGACTACGACCGCGAGAAGTTGCAGGCGGGCCTGGCCAAGCTGGCCGGCGGCATTGTTCCTGCGAGCGTCCCGCCTAGGCCGCATCAGGCATCGGCACGCGCTGGACTTCGATCCGGTCCGCGTCCTTCATCGCCCGCGCCATATCATAATCCAGTTGCAGCCCCGCCCACGTCTCGGGCGAGCTTCCGAAAGCCTTCGACAGGCGGATCGCCATCTCCGGGGAAATGCCCCGCCGTCCGTTCACCAGTTCCGATACGGCGTTGCGCGATACGCCGAGCGCCTTCGCGGCGGCACTGACGCTGAGCCCAAGCGGATGAATGCATTCCTCAAGCACGATGCGTCCGGGATGCGGCGGGTTTTTCATCGGCATCGCAATCTCCTGATGGTAATCGACCAAATCCACGTCCAGAGCATCCGGACCATCGAACCTCCAGACGATCCGCCAGTTGGCCCGAACGGTTACCGCCCACAATCCATGCAGATCACCTTTCAAAGGATGCGGCCGGAACCCCGGCAGGTTCATGTGGCCGGGGCCGGGGCCGCCGGCACGATCCAGCACCGCCAGGATGTTCTCGACTTTCGACAGGATATCGGGACGGATGCCGCTTTTGTCGTCAAGCTCGTAGAGTCGTTTAAGGCCTCGATGCCGAAAGCTCCGGATCATAGCAATCTGTAGCCCGTAGCCTTTCGCGTGTCAAGCGAAACCGCGGATAACGCACACCGGGTTAGATGCGCCGGCCGATTGGCGGGTCCGGGACTACCGACCAGCGTCCACATGCGCCTTTAGCGTCACCCCAAGCGCACGGGCCACGCCGAGCAGCGTCGTCAAACGCGGATCGCCGTTCTCGCTCAGGGCTTTATACAGCGCTTCCCGCGTAACTCCCGCCTCGCGCGCCACCTCCGTCATACCGCGCGCCCGTGCGATCACGCCCAAAGCCTGACTGACATACCGAGCGTCCCCGCTGGCGAAAGCGTCGTTGAGCAATTCCTCCTGCGATTGCGGTGAAGTCAGATACCGGGCGGCATCGAACGGTTCAGTCCTGGCCATCAATCATCCTCCAGTTCCGCCGCCAGGGCCTTGGCCCTGAAGATGTCCCGCGACTGCGATCGCTTGTTCCCGCCGCACAGCAGAATGATGAGCACCTGTCCACGCTGCACGAAATAGACTCTGTAGCCGGGCCCGTAGTCGATCCGTAGCCCGCAGACGCCTCCCCCGACGGGTTTCGCATCGCCGATGAGCCCGGACTGCAAACGCACGATCCGCTGCCGGTCCCCGAGGCCGCCGAGCCATTCCCGGAAAATTGGCGTCTGCCGGACTCCGGTGACGTGTGAACTATAGATTACGGACAATCGCCGTGCAAGGATCGCGTTGACGACAGCCTGCACGCCACCCGCGCGGCGGTCGAGGAAGGCATCGTTCCGGGCGGCGGCGTCGCTCTGGCGCGGACCAGCATCCGAACAAAAGCCGCGGGCTCGTCGCGACATCTGCGAACGCGACATCTACGGACGCTGGCACTCAAGGACGTTATCGCCTATAACTTGTGCATGTCCAATGCAGCCCAATGGAATGTGGTCGTCTCCCGCCAGACGGATCAGGCCGTACGCGAATTCCTGGCCGGGGAGGCGGCCGGGGAGGCCCGCGATCTGTCCTCGTTCGTCGAGGACGCGGTGAGGTCGCGCATGTTCGAACTTTCGGTTGCCCGGGCCCGCCAGCGGACGGCGCATCTCAACCCCGACGAAATCGACGCACTCGTCGATGAGGCCGTGGAGTGGGCGCGGCGGCCGTGAATGCGCGTCGTCCTCGACACCAACATTTTGTTGAGTGCCCTGATCTCGCGCGACAGCCCACCCGTGCGGATTTATCAGGCGTGGCGAAACGGCGATTTCGATCTGATTACGACTGGCATTCAGTTGGAGGAGCTCCGCCGCGCCAGCCGCTATCCAAGGCTGCGGGCGATACTTGAATCGCACCACGTTGGACGGATGATCAACCATCTTCATCGTGCGGTGGTCGTTGATCGCCTCCCGCCGCTGCACGAGGCCGACGATCCGCATGATTCCTGGTTGCTTTCGCTTGCGGACGTCGGGAAAGCCGATTTCCTTGTAACCGGCGACAGGAAGGCCGGCATACTCAGCCGCGGAAGTGTTGCCAGCGCGCAGATCGTCACCGCGACCGCATTTTCCAAACGTTTCGACTAGTCGACCCGGAAGAGGCGCTGCACGTTCGAGGGTGCCGGCAAGAAGAACGACATCCAGGGCCGCTGCGGACAGATCCGGGCACAGATCGTGGAGACCACCTCGGACTACGACCGCGAGAAGCTTCAGGAGCACCTGGCGGAGCTGGCCGACGGCATCGCGGTCATCCGCGTCGGCGGCAGCACCGAGGTGGAAGTGAAGGAGCGCAGGGATCGCGGCATGGGAGATATGGATTTCTGATCCGGTTCGTTCTGCTGAGACTACGGGAAGGGCGGGCCGCGAGGTCCGCCCTTTTTTGTTGCCGGGGAGCCAATAGGCGCCGTCTGAGAAGCAAGCTCGTTCCGGGTTGCGGAAACCTACGCCGCCTCACCCTTGTTCTTGCGCCGAATCTCTCTGAGCATCGCCGCCCGCAGGGTTCGGTTCATGCGCGTAAGATGCCCCGGACCCTGGGCTTCGAACCAGGCCAGCACATCGGCATCGATCCGCAAGGTCTTTTGCAACTTCCTTGGTTTATAGAACTGCCCGCGCACGGCCCCGGACCAGTCCCGCACCTCCGGGATGTCCGACGTGTCGATCGTGTCGTCAGGCATGGCTTCCAGAGCCGCCAGTTCCGCCGCCAGATCGGGTGGCAGCGGATCAGAATTGCCCTTCTTCATACGCCCTCCTTTCATGCGGTGTGGCCCGCCGGGCCGAGATGATCCTGCCTTCTTCCTCCCCGTCCGGCTGGCTCACGGGTTCGGTATGCACCACGAACAGCGTGACGTGGCTGTCCGCGCTCGGCTTCCCGACCGACTGCCATCGTTCCTCGTGCGGATAGTGATCCAACCTGGTCGCGATCCCGGGGTCGCCAAAGATCCGTTCGGCCAGCGAGAAGCTGACCATGTGATTCAACAGGTTTGTCCGAGCCTTTTCCGGGTCCCAACTCCATCGCGCCGCCGGTTGTTCCGCCGATCTCGATTTGTAGCGCCATTAGTGTAGCTACGAGTTGCTCCGGAGGCAACGGGACGACACGCGCGCGGCGGTCGAGGAGGGCATCGTTCCGGGCGCCGGTGTCGCGCCGGCGCGGACCTGCAAACCGAACAAAAGCCGAGGGTTCGTCGCAGCATCCGCAATCGCTGGCACTCAAGGACGGTATCGCCCAGATCTTGTGCATGTCCGACGCAGCCCAATGGAACGTGGCCCTCTCTCGCCAGACGGACGAGGCCCGAGGCGATGGTGGCCGAGAAGCCGGAGAAGAAGGGCCCGCCGATGCCGCCGGGCGGCGGTGGCATGGGCGGCATGGGCGATATGGATTTCTGATCCGTTTCCCCGCGCTGCTGGGGCTATGGGAAGGGCGGGCCGTCAGGTCCGCCCTTTTACGGTGGCTCCGGAACTACGGTCTGGCTTCCACGCGGGCCTTCAGCGTCACCCCAAGCGCTCGGGCCACGCCGAGTAGGGTCGTCAAACGCGGATCGCCGTTCTCGCTCAGCGCCTTATACAGGGCCTCTCGGGTAACCCCCGCCTCGCGCGCCACCTCCGTCATACCGCGCGCCCGTGCAATCACGCCCAAAGCCTGGCTGACATAGCGAGCGTCTCCGCTGGCGAAAGCGTCGTTGAGCAATTCCTCCTGCGATTGCGGCGAGGTCAGATACAGCGCCGCGTCGAACGGTTCAGTCCTGGCCATCCGTCATCCTCCAGTTCCGCTGCCAGGGCCTTGGCCCTGGAAGTGTCCCGCGACTGCGATCGCTTGGACCCGCCGCAAAGCAGAATGATCAACACCTGTCCACGCTGCACGAAATAGACTCTATATCCAGGCCCGTAGTCGATCCGCAGCTCGCAGACGCCTCCCCCGACGGGTTTCGCATCGCCGATGAGCCCGGACTGCAAACGCACGATCCGCTGCGCAATGCGCTCGACTGCACGCCGGTCCCCGAGGCCGTCGAGCCGTTTGCGGAAAACCGGCGTTTGCCGGACTTCGGTCACCTGTGAACTATAGATTACGGACCATTGCCGTGCAAGGATCGCGTTGACGACAGCCCGCACGTCGCGCGCGCGGCGGTCGAGGAAGGCGATATGGATTTCTGATGCGGATCGATCTGTTGAATGCAATCCCGGCGTGCCCGGGCAGACACCGATCCTGATCAAGACCTCCGGCAGTGCCCATTCGGCATAACCCATATCACGCTTCAAGCGGTATCGGAAAAAACAGATATCCGGGCCGGAAGTATGTCCCAACAGTCCGGCCACGCCCTTGGAAGCCGACTGCGCGGCTTCGACGCCCGGACCGGCGAGTTCAAGGACCATGGTGCGCGGCACCCGAAGCACGTCGCAGCAGACAATCTTGACCGGCGGCTTTTCCGCAGGGGGCGTATCGGCCAGATCCGCCCGGTTCAACAGCAAGCCCCGGAACTCCCCGTCTTGCGCCGCAATGGCGGCCGGCCCGGGAAGGCCCCGGGCGGCCACATGTCTGTCGGCGTAAAGCGCATCGAAGTTCCGCATGGTCGCCCCGACCGACGCCTGCCTTGACTTTCCCGTCCAAAAGTTTATCTGACCACCCTGCCCGGACAATCCCGCCCGGGTTCCGACCGTCACCCGGCCCGCGCCTCCGGCTTGCGGGCAAGCCGTGTTTCCGCCCCATCGGGAACGCGCATACCAACGGCAATCACCGGGCACCCGCCCGGCCATCCGTAACGGAAACCATCTACCTCATGGCAGCATCCGCCTCCGCGCGTGTCCAAGAACCCGTGCAAGACCATTTCCAGGGTGAGGATTTCGCCTCGCTCCTCGACGAAACACTCGGCACGGATACCAGTTTCGACGGCTCGGTCGTCACCGGCCGCGTGCTCCGGCTGACCGACGAATTCGCCATCGTCGATGTCGGCCTCAAGTCCGAGGGCCGCGTCGCCCTCAAGGAATTCGGCCCGCCCGGCGCCAAGGCGGAAGTCAAGCCCGGCGACCTGATCGAGCTTTATGTCGAGCGGTATGAAGACCGCGACGGCGCGATCATCCTGTCGCGGGAAAAAGCCCGCCGCGAAGAGGCGTGGACCAATCTCGAAAAGGCGTTCGAGGCGCAGAAGCGCGTCGACGGCACCATCTACGGCCGGGTCAAGGGCGGCTTCACCGTCGATCTCGGCGGCGCCGTGGCCTTCCTGCCGGGCAGCCAGGTCGATATCCGCCCGGTGCGCGACGTCGGCCCTCTGATGGGCACGCCGCAGCCGTTCCAGATCCTCAAGATGGACCGCGCCCGCGGCAACATCGTCGTCTCCCGCCGCGCCGTGCTGGAGGAAACCCGTGCGGAGCAGCGCAGCGAGCTGATCCAGGGCCTCAAGGAAGGCATGATCCTCGACGGCGTGGTGAAGAACATCACCGATTACGGCGCGTTCGTGGACCTCGGCGGCGTCGATGGCCTGCTGCATGTCACCGACATCGCCTGGCGCCGCATCAACCACCCGTCCGAGGCGCTGACCATCGGCCAGGCCGTCAAGGTGCAGGTGATCCGCTTCAACTCCGACACCCAGCGCATCAGCCTCGGCATGAAGCAGCTTGAGGCGGATCCGTGGGAAGGCGTGGCGGCGAAGTACCCGCCGGGCGCGAAATACAGCGGCCGCGTCACCAACATCACCGACTACGGCGCCTTCGTGGAGCTGGAGCCGGGGGTCGAAGGCCTGGTTCACGTCTCCGAGATGTCATGGACGAAAAAGAACGTCCATCCCGGCAAGATCGTCTCCACCAGCCAGGAAGTCGACGTCATGGTGCTCGACGTGGACAGCTCCAAGCGGCGGATTTCGCTCGGCCTCAAGCAGGTCCAGCGCAACCCGTGGGAGCAGTTCGTCGAGGAGCATCCCATCGGCTCCGAGGTCGAGGGCGAAATCCGCAACATCACGGAATTCGGCCTGTTCATCGGCCTGTCGGCGGACATCGACGGCATGATCCACATGTCCGACCTGTCCTGGGACGAAGCCGGCGAGGCGGCGATGGCGGCCTACGAAAAGGGCCAGACCGTCAAGGCCAAGGTGCTCGACGTCGACGTGGAGAAGGAACGCATCAGCCTCGGCATCAAGCAGTTGCGCGATGACCCGGCGCGCAGCGTGCTCGACACCGTCAACAAGGGCGACGTCGTCACCTGCATCGTCAGCGCGGTGCAGGCCAACGGCATCGAGGTCAAGGTCAACGACGTGCTGACCGGCTTCATCCGCCGCGCCGAACTGGCGCGCGACAAGGGAGATCAGCGCCCCGACCGCTTCGCCGTCGGCGAGAAGGTCGATGCCAAGATCACCGCGGTCGATCGCCAGTCGCGCAAGCTGACCCTGACCATCAAGGGCAAGGAAGTCGAGGAGGAGAAGCAGGCGATGGCCGAGTTCGGATCGTCTGACTCCGGTGCGTCGCTGGGCGACATCCTGGGGGCTGCGATCCGTCGCCGCAACCAGTTGGCGCAGGACAGCTAACGAAGGCCGCCGGCGCATGTCGCTGGAGACCGATTTGCTCCTGGACAGGCGGCGCCTCAAGCGCCGCCTGAACTTTTGGCGTGTGGCCGCGGTCATCGCCGTGGTCGCAGCCTTGCTCGCCGGGATGAAGGGCGCGGGCCTGACGCCCGGGGGCGCGCATATCGCGCGCGTCACGGTCAAGGGCCTGATCACCGAGGACAACAAGCTGACCGAGGCGATCGACGATCTGGCGGGCGACAGCTCGGTCAGGGCGGTGATCGTGTCGATCGACAGCCCGGGCGGCAGCGTCTCCGGCGGCGAAACCCTGCATGACGCGATCGAGCGGGTGGCCGCGAAGAAGCCGGTCGTCACGGTGATGGGCGGGCTGGCCGCATCGGCGGGCTACATGATCGCCGTGCCGGCCGCCCGGATTTTCGCGCGCGAGGCGACCCTGACCGGCTCCATCGGCGTGCTGCTGGAAACCGGCGAAGTCTCCGGCCTGCTGAACAAGGTCGGCATTGCGGCGGAAGTGATCCGCTCGGGTCCTCTCAAAGACGAACCGAGCCTGGTCCGGCCGCTGTCGCCCGCCGGGAGGGACGTTCTGCAGGGCCTGGTCAACGACATGTACGACCAGTTCGTCACCATCGTCGCCACCGGCCGCCACATGGACGCGGCCAAGGTCCGGCCACTGGCCGATGGACGTCCCTATACAGGCCGCCAGGCTTTGGCGCTCGGCCTGATCGACGCCATCGGCGGCGAGCGCGAGGCGAAGGATTGGCTCGCCTCCGAAAAGGGCATCTCGGCCGGCCTGCCGGTGGAGGATGTCTCCACGACCGGATTCGCCCGGCAGGCGCTCTCCGGGCAGCTTGGCCCGATATTTCAAGACGTTTGGAAAATGCTGATTTCACAAAGCCTTAGTCTTGACGGACCCTTGGCCATCTGGCAACGTTCCGGGAACTGATTCTCGGGGGCGCATTTGACCAAATCTGAGCTGATCGCGGAATTGGCATCCGCCAATCCGCATCTTCGTGGGCAGGATGTGGAAACCATCGTAGCCACGATCTTCGAGGAGATCTCCTATGCCCTGGCGCGGGGAGAACGCGTGGAACTCCGCGGTTTCGGCGCCTTTACCGTCAAGCACCGGGAGGCCCGGACCGGGCGCAACCCGCGCACCGGCGAATCGGTTGCGGTGGATGAAAAATCGGTTCCTTTCTTCAAGGCCGGCAAGGAACTCAGGCAGCGCGTCAACGCCGGCAAATCGCCCCGGGCGGTGACCGCGGCACGCAAACAGGCCTGACAAAGGAGTTCTCGGCGGTCATGCTGTTCCTGCTTGTTACCTTGATCATCACCGTGCCGCTGGTGCTGTTCGCGCTCTCGAATCAAGAGCTTGTGCCGCTTGCCCTGTGGCCGACGGATTACAGCATCGAGGTGCCGCTTGCGATTGCCATCCTGGTGGCCCTGGGTCTCGGGTTTCTGCTGGGGGCTTTCGTGGTCTGGTTCTCGGCGCTGACGCACCGGCGGCGGGCGCGGCGGGCGGAACGCAAGGTTCGTCTGCTCGAAGCCCATGTCGACAGCCTGAAGGCCCGCACCGGCTCAGCCGCATCGCTGCCGCCGGCGGCGTGATGCCGGACGGCGGGCGGCTGATTGTCGCTCTGGACACGGTCGAGGCCGAACGGGCGCGGGCCTGGGCGGATGCCGTCTCACCGCATGCCGGGCTGCTGAAGCTGGGGCTGGAGTTCTTTCTGGCAAACGGCGCCGCCGGGTTTCGCGCGATCACCGGCGCGCCGGTTTTCCTCGACCTGAAGCTGCACGACATCCCGAACACGGTGGCGGGTGGCGTGCGTGCGGTGCTGCCGCTGCGGCCCCGGATGCTCACCGTCCACGCCGCCGGAGGTTCGGCCATGATCCGGGCCGCGCACCAGGCCGCCCGCTCGGCCGGCGCCGATGGCCCGATCATTTTGGCGGTGACGGTGCTCACCAGCCTGGATGAGGCGGCGCTGCATGACCTCGGCGTCGCAGCCACCCCCGCCGAGCAGGTGCTTCGCCTCGGGCGCCTGGCCATTGAATCGGGTGCGGACGGGCTGGTGTGCAGCCCGCTGGAGGTCGCGATGCTGCGGCAGGCTCTCGGGCCGGCCGTGAAGCTGGTCGTGCCCGGCATCAGGCCGGACGGACACGCCGCGGCAGACCAGGCGCGGACGATGACCCCGGCCCGCGCGGTGGCCGAAGGCGCCGACTGGATCGTCTGCGGCCGGCCGATAACCGGGGCGGCCGACCCGGGCGCGGCGGCGGCGGCGATCGCGGCGGCGATCCAATGATCGGCGTGAAGATCTGCGGCATTAACGATCCGGCCGGCTTCGACGCCGCGGTCGGGGCCGGGGCCGACTGGATCGGGTTCGTGTTCTTCCCCCCATCCCCCCGGTTCGTCACCCCTCATGCCGCCGCCAGCCTGTCAGCACGAATCCACGGCGGCCCGCTCCGGGTGGGTCTGTTCGTGGAGCCGGCGCCGGACGTCATCGCCGAGGCGCTCGATCGCGTCGGGCTGGATATCCTGCAGATCTACGGCGCGGCCGAACACCTGCCCGCCATCCGGGACCGATTCGGTTTGCCTGTCTGGCGCGCCTTCGGGATCAGCAGGCCGGACGATCTTCCTGATGATCCCGGACTCTCCGGCGCTCTGGTGCTCGAAGCCAAGCCGCCAGCCGAAGCCGATCGGCCCGGGGGGAATGGGGCGCGGTTCGATTGGAGGATTCTCAGGGGGTGGCAAGCGCCCCTGCCATGGCTTCTGGCGGGCGGACTGACACCGGATAATGTCGCGACCGCGATCGAGGAGGCGGGTGCCAGGGCCGTCGATGTTTCCTCCGGCGTCGAGCGAACCAGGGGCGTCAAGGATCCCGCCATGATCCAGGCGTTTGTCAGAGCGGCGAAAGCCGCGGGCATATCGACGGATCGAAGCAAACGCTGCTAGAAGCCGGCTTGCATAAGCCACTGATGGACCGTGTCATGAACAAGACTGCCCGCCGGCACTTCTCCGCTCTCGGCTTCGGTGTGACGTTGAGCGTGATCGCTGCCTCCGCCGGTTGGGCGCAATTGCCGGCAAGCGGTCCCGGCGTCAGCAGCATCGGCAAGCGCACGGCCACGCAGGGCGCCCAGGAAAAGCCGCCGGAAGCGGCCCCCGACGTGTTGCCGGGAGCCAAGGCGCGGGCGCCGGCCGCTCCGGCCGCGCGCCCGACAGCCGACATGCCGCCGACGGAGGCTCTGTTCGACGCCATCAACCGGGGCGACATCGCTTCGGCGCGGGATGCGCTGAATCGCGGCGCCGATCTGAACGGCGTGAACGTGCTCGGGATGACCCCGATGGAGCTGTCGGTCGATCTGGGCCGCAATGACATCTCCTTCCTGTTGCTGTCGATGCGGGGCGAGGATGCCGGCCGCGGCTCGCGCGCAGTGGCGCATGACACGCAAGCGGCGCCCGCGTCGAAGAAAACCGCCCGTGAAGCGAAATCGAAGCCAGGCATTGCGCGCGGTGCGGCGGCGGTCGCGGTCAAGCCCGTCGCGACGCCGAAACTGTTCGCCAATGACGGAGGCGCGCCGCTGCCGAGCGCCGGATTCCTCGGGTTCGACCCGCATTCCGCAACGAACTGAGGACGCGGCGGTGATTATAACTCGGACAAATGACTGGAGATCGCAGTCCGCCCGCACCATGTCGGTTGGCATAATGGTAGCTCGGAGGGCGGACATGCTCGCATACGAAAACAAGCAGATCGCGCGCAACCTGATCAGCGTGCACGGCCTGCGCGCCCAGGCGGTGGTGCAGGAGCGCATTTCCGAGGCTCGGCTGGCCGGCGACCGCGCCGGCCTGGACCGGTGGCAAAACGTCCGCGCCGCCATCGGGGAACTGCGGCAGACCAGCCAGCGGACGGTACTGGCCAACGCCTAGCGATGACCCTATCCGTCATGGCCCGGCTTGTTGTCCGGGCCACCTATCACGGCAGGGTGCTGGCATAGGGGTGGTCCGGACAAGCCGGGCCATGACGGTGTGGCAGGGTCCGCCGGCTTTCTTTAGTCAGCCTGAACACGCTCCAGGCGCATGTGCGTGCAGGCGAGCAGACGATCGGCTCCCCGGGTAGGCCGCCCGCCCCTTCGAGTCAGGGCGTTTGACCGGCTTGTTCCACCGACGGCGGCGGTTCAGCCTGCCGAGCGGGCCGCCTGCTCGATGGCCGGGATTTTGGCAGCCGCGCGCTCCAGCGTCTCCGCCGCCTGGAGTTTAGTCGCAATACCGGCTGCCCATTCGGCTCCAAACTGCCCACGCATTCCTTTGATGCTGCGGGCAGTGGCCTTCGCGCCGGGCGGGTCGAGACGGCCGGCGGCATCCCGGGAAACGCCCTTGACGCCGAGGTGGTCGCCGCAGCTCGCGCCTCCATCGCAGTCGGCCGGGCGATGTCTTTGAAGCTGTGTCGGCCTGGATCATGAACCGCCGATCCCGCGCGCCGAGGCGCGAGAGTCTGTCCGATGGGGCTGCCGTGGACATTGACGCGATGTCCCGGTGAGTTGCAGCCCGGCTCCGGCGCAGCCGCCCGGCAACGGCTGACAGCGATCCGGCCACCCTCTGTCGGCATGGCCGGCTGCCATTGCCTCAGGGCCGGAAATAGCGCCAGCCGCGCCATTCCAGGCCCCGGGGCCTTCGGGCCGGAGAGTAGCAAAGGCGGTTGTTTGGCTGGGGCGGGAGGGATCGAACCTCCGAATGACGGAATCAAAATCCGTTGCCTTACCGCTTGGCGACGCCCCAACGTCGCGACGTGATAGGTCCGCCAGCGGCCCACGTAAAGCCGGAACCGCTATCCGGCATCGATCGCGCCGCCCCACACCCACCATCCGGGACGTGCGACCGCCACGGCCGCCCGCTGCGCCGCCGCCGAATCGGCGTACAGCCCGAAGCACGTCGCCCCCGATCCGCTCATGCGCGCCAGCAGGCAATCCGGGTCCGCCGCCAGCGCCGCCAGCGCCTCCCCGATGAGCGGAGCCAGCCCCAGCGCGGGCGCCTCCAGGTCGTTGCCCGTGCCACGCAAACTCGCCGCCAGCGACGCCGCATCCCGCCACCCCTCCGCCGGCCAGACGGCGGCGGCGGAGAACCCGCCGTTGCGGGCGCGGAACACGGCGGGCGTTGAAACCGCGACGCCCGGATTGACCAGGACGATGCCAGCCTCCGGCAACCCGGGGGCCGGCGCCAGGATCTCCCCGATGCCCGACATCGACGCGGGCTGGCTCGCGACGCAGACCGGCACGTCGGCGCCGAGACCGCCCGCGATCGCCGCCAGCGTCCGCGGCCCCGCGCCAATCCGCCAGAACCGGTCCAGCAGGCGCAGCGCCGCCGCCGCATCCGCCGAACCGCCCCCGATGCCCGACGCGATCGGCAGGTTCTTTTCCAGCACCAGCCGCCCGGCGGGCGGCACGTTGGCGTGCATCGCCAGCGCCCGCGCCGCGCGCAGCACGAGATTGTCGGCTTCTCCGTCCAGCCCTGCGGCGAACGGTCCCGTCACCGACAGGGACAGCGCATCGGCCGGTTCCACCGTCAGGCCATCGGCCGCCCCGGCGAACACCACCAGGCTGTCGAGCAGATGATAGCCGTCGGGCCGCCGCCCGACGACGTGCAGGTGCAGGTTGATCTTCGCGCGGGCGCGCTCCGACGGCATGGTGATGCGCCGGGGCTATTGCCCGCTGAGCACCGGGCCGGAGTGGCCGGTGTTCAGCTTCGCCTCCAGCTTGGCCGCGTCGTCCGGCGGCGGGTTCAGGGTCAGCGCCCGGCGCCACTGGTACTGCGCCTCGACCTTGCGGCCGGCGGCCCAATAGGCGTCGCCGAGGTGGCCGTTGATCGTCGAATCCTCCGGTTCCAGCTCGACCGCCTTCTCCAGCGTCGTCACCGCTTCCTTGGTGTCGCCCTGGCGGTACATCACCCAGCCCAGGCTATCGACGATGGCGCCGTCATTCGGCCGCCGCTCGGCCGCGCGCTGGATCATGTCGCGCGCCTCAGTCAGGTGATGGCCCATGTCGGCATAGGAGTAGCCGAGATAGTTCAGCACGAAGGGCTGATCCGGCGACAGTTCCAGCGCCCGATGGAAGTCAGCGTCGGCCTTCGGCCAGAGATGCGAGCGCTCCTCGGCCACCCCGCGATCGTAGAACAGCACCCAGTCGTTCGGGCCGGGCGTGGCGATCCGCGCGATCGCCCGGTCGTACGCGCCGACAGCGTCGGGGAAACGCTGCTTGATGCGCAGGATGTCGCCGCGCTGCTCGTCAGGCAGCGGGCTGTCGGGGTAGTCCTTCGCCAGACGCTCCAGATCGCGCATCGCATCGTCCGAGCGGCCCAGATTGTCCACCAGCGCCGCCCGCTTGAGCTGCACCACCGGGAACAGCGGATCGCCGGCCGGCACATCGTTCAGCATGCGCAGCGCAAGCGCGGGATGGTGGTCGCTCATCAGAATGTCGGCCGCGAGCAGCCGCGCCGCGGTGAAGTCCGGGCGCAGGTCGAGCGCGAGGCGCAGCATGACCAGCGAGAAATCATTGGCGTCCTGCGAGCGCAGCATCGCCGCAAAGGTGAAATAGGCCTCGGCCACGCCGTCGATCGCGCGCGGCACCGGACGCCTGGTGACGTTGGCGAGCAGCCCCGGCATGGCGATGCCCAGATCCGGCGCAGCCTGCGGCAGGGCGGCGAGGATGCGCTGCGCCTCGGCCGGCTGGCCGGAGCGCGACTGCCAACTGGCCAGCACCTGCGCCAGGCGCAGATTCGGCTCGTTCATGTCGGCCTCGGCGACGCGGTACAGCGGCGCGGCGACATCCGGGCGGTTGCCGGCATCGGCGATCATCGCGGCCTGCAAGGCGAACACGCCGCGGAAGCGCGGGTTCTCCACATACGGCCGCAGCGTGGAGAGGGCCGAATCGACCCGTCCGTCGCCAAGCTGCGCCCAGGCCAGCAGCAGCGGCTGCAGCAACTGGGTCACGCCCTGGTGGGGCAGGTCGCGGAAGCGCTGCTCGGCCGCCTGCCAGCGGCCCGCCTTGATATCGACATCGGCCAGCACAAGCTGGGCGATCTGGCTGTCGGGCAGTTGCTTCGCCAGCCTGACCGCCTCCGGCCGGCCGGCGTCCAGGCAGGCGATGAAGGCCTGGAGGATGAGCTCCTGATCGCCGGGCGATTCCGCCACCGCCCTCAGCAGGTCGTTGGCCGCGGTCGCGGAATCGCCTTCGGACAGGGCGAAGCGCCCCGCGAGATAGTTGCCGATGACGCCGTTGCCGACAGGTGGGGAGGACGAACCGTCGGAAGAGGGTTCGGATGCCGCGCAGGCCGACAGCAGCGTAAGCGCGAGGAGAACGGACCGCCGGGCGGCGCGGGCATGTTGCATTGTGTCAGTCTATCAGGCGTTTTCCGGGATGTCATTCATCTTGCGATGCCGGGGAATGGGTTGCGGCGACGTGGCCGAAGCCTCTGACGCTGGCGATTGCCGCTTCGGCGGTTCGGCAATCGCAGGGCGTCGGTTCGATATTGGCGCGAAGTTGATCCGGCAGCCTGCCGCCCGGGTCCCGGGAACGGATGCACTGCATTTCGGCTGCAAGAGACCTCCGGCGCATGACGGTCCCTCTGGCGGCCCGGCGCGTTGGCCATTTTCGATGGCCGCGCGGAGTCCGCAGGGCTGGCCCGGCAGGGCTTATCCAGCGAGGGCCATGACGAACCGGAAGGCCGCCGGGCTACATCCCGCCGGGATAGCTCGGGCCGCCGCCGCCCTCCGGCGGCACCCAGTCGATGTTCTGCGTTGGATCCTTGATGTCGCAGGTCTTGCAGTGCACGCAGTTCTGCGCGTTGATCTGCAGTCTCGGGGCGCCTTCCTCGGCGCCGACGATCTCATACACCTGGGCGGGGCAATAGCGGGTCTCCGGACTGCGATAGCGGTTCCAGTTGACCTCGATCGCGATTGCCGGGTCCGCCAGGCGCAGATGCGGCGGCTGGTTTTCCTCATGGTTGGTGTTGCTGATGAACACCGAGGACAGTCGGTCGAACGTCAGCACGCCATCGGGCTTGGGGTAGGCGATGCGCGGCGCCTTGTCGGCGTCCTGCAACGTCTCGTTGTCGCCGTGCGGATGGCGCAAGGTCCAGGGCGCCCTGCCGCGCAGCAGCACCGTGTCGAGCGCGGCATAGGCAAATCCGCCCCAGCGGCCGTATTTGGCGAAGGCCGGGCGCACGTTGCGGACGTTCGACAGTTCCTGCCAGACCCAGCTCTGCTCCACCCGGCTGGCGTAGCCGGCGACTTCGGCGGGCCTGTCGCCCGCCAGCGCCTCGGCCAGAGCGTCGGCGGCGAGCATGCCGGACTTCATCGCGGTGTGGGTGCCCTTGATCTTCGGCACGTTGAGGAACCCGGCCGCATCGCCGAGCAGCAATCCGCCGGGGAAGCTCAGCTTCGGCAGCGACTGCATGCCGCCCTCGACCAGCGCCCGCGCGCCGTAGGAGACGCGGCGGCCGCCCTCGAAGTGCTTGCGCATATGCGGGTGAGTCTTGAATCGCTGCATCTCGTCGAACGGCGACAGCCAGGGATTGCGGTAGTCCAGCCCGACGACGAAGCCGTAGGCCACCAGGTTGGCGCCGAAATGGTACAGGAACGATCCGCCGTAGGTGGACGAGTCCAGCGGCCAGCCGAGCGCATGCTCGATCAGCCCCGGCCTGTGGTTGGCGGCGGGGACTTCCCACAGCTCCTTGATGCCGATGCCGTAGGTCTGCGGGTCCTTGCCCGCGCGCAGGTCAAAGCGGGCCATCAGTTGCTTGGACAGCGATCCGCGGCAGCCCTCGGCGAACAGCGTGTACGGCGCGCGCAGCTCCATGCCGCGCTGGAAGTTGTCCGTCGGGTTGCCGTCCTTGCCGATGCCCATGTCGCCGGTGGCGATGCCGGCGATGCGGCCGTCCTCCTCCAGCAACTCGGTCGCCGCGAAGCCGGGATAGATTTCCACGCCGAGCGCTTCCGCCTGCTGGCCGAGCCAGCGCACGACATCGCCGAGCGAGACGACGTAGTTGCCGTGGTTGTGCATCTGCGGCGGCGTGGGCAGTTTGAAGGCCCGGGTTTCGGTCATGTAGTAGAACCCGTCCTCGCCGGCCGGCGTGTCCAGCGGCGCGCCCTTGTCCTTCCAGTCGGGGATCAGTTCGTCCAGCGCGCGGGGTTCGATCACGGCGCCCGACAGGATGTGGCCGCCGATTTCGCCCGCCTTTTCCACGAGGCAGACCGAGATCCCGGGGTTGATCTGCTTCAGCCGGATCGCGGCGGACAGGCCGGCAGGGCCGCCGCCGACGATCACCACGTCGAATTCCATTGCTTCGCGCGGGGGAAGCGCCTCCGCCATGTGCAACTCCTTGCCGTCAGGACTGTCTTGAACCCGGGCCTTGTGCTCCAGTTTGCCGTAAGGGGCAAACCGGGGGCGGATTCTGTGCGCTCCGGCCCACCGGCTCGCGGTGTCCGCGATCCGCATCGGCGGCTGCGAGGTTTGAGCGCCGGCCACCAACCGCGCCGATAGTGAGGCCGCGACTGCTTGGTTCGGCCGGGAATCGCCCTACGTTGACCGGCAAGGGTCCCGGCCACCGTAACGGCGCCGCCTGAAGCGGGTGCGCCGAAGATGGCCCTGAGACCGCATCCCGGAGTGCCGCCCGTGTCCGCCAACGCTGCCCTGCTGCTGATTGCCCATGGTTCTCTGCGCTATCCGGACGCAGCCGGCGCAGTGCACCGGCATGCCGCGGCGCTGCGGGCAGAGGGGAGATTCCGTCAGGTGGAGGTGGGGCTGCTGAACGGCGCGCCCTCCGTCCCCGGGTCGCTGGCGCGGATCGACGCGGCCGAGGTGCGCGTCGTGCCGTTTTTCATGGAGGCGGGCTATTTCACGCAAGAAGCGATCCCGCGCGCGCTGGGCCTGGACCCGCGGGTTCGCCTTTGCCCGCCGGTGGGCATGCATGACGGCATGGCGGGCCTGATCGAGCAGCAGGCGCTGGCGGCCTGCGAGGCCATGGGGATCTCGCCGCGGGACGCCGCCGTGCTGGTTGCCGGGCATGGTTCCGCCAGCGCGCCGGGCCGAACGCTGGCGCTGCACGAGCATGCCGCCCGTGTCGGCTGGACCACCCTGTTCGCGCGGGTGGAATCGGCCTGCCTGGAGGAACCGCCGTTCCTCGCCGAGGCTTTGCGCGCGCTGCGGCACCATCCCGTCATGGTTGTGGGCTTCTTTGCCGGAGCGGGCGGCCATGTGCGCGACGACGTGCCGGCTCTGGTCGCGGCGGAGCAGGCGGCGCGGGGGCAAAGCGGCCTGGCGGTGCGCTTCATCGGGTGCGTCACGGACGATCCGGCGATGCCGCGGATCATCCTGGACCAGGCGGCGGTCTGATCGGCGTGGCGGCATGGACGGGCGGCGCGATTCCGCGGTTTTTTTCCACCGGGCCTTGAAACCGTGACGGCATCCTGTCGATACTGTTCTCAACCGAGACGTTTGACGAGGATGTCGCCCATGGCCAAAGCAAGCCCCGGACGCGGTGGGTCCGCCAGGAAGACGGCGGCTCCGGGCGCCGCCGCGCGCAAGAAGGCCACGGCTGGCGAACAGGGAAAGCGGACGGCGGCGAAAAAGGCCGATGCGGTCAAGGCGGATGCCAAAAAGGCCAAGGCTGGAAAGGGCGCGGACACGAAGGTTGGGGCCGGGAAGCAGGCGTCCGGCAAGCCGGCGGCTGCGGTAAAGCAGCCGGCGGCTGCCGCCGGGAAGCCGCCGCCGGTCAAGGCGGCGGCGAAGATGCAGGCGGCGGCGAAGGCGCCGGGGAAGACGGCCGCGGCGAAACAATCTGGCTCCGCAAAGAAATCGCCGGCGGTGGCGGCCGCCCCGGCGGCTCCCGCGAAGACGGTGGCGGTGACCAAGGCTGCGCCCCGCCGCCCGAAAGTGCGCGTCGCCACGCCCATTCCGGCCGCCCGGCGCGGCCGCCCTGCTCCGGCGGCGCGGAAGGCCCTTTCAACCTCCAGGGTCGTCGGCAAGGAGAAGCAGGTGTTCGCCGTCAGCCACTTGAAGGAGGCTGATTTCAGGGCGGACGGGCTGCGGCCGTATGCGCTTTATCGCGACCTGGGCATCGCGGCGGCCACCGCAGGACTGGCGCGGGCGCATGTCATCCGCTTCGTTCCGCCCTGCACCGATGAGGTGCGCAAGCGCCATGTCCACCGCACCGACCTCCAGCTTGTGTATGTGCTGCAGGGATGGATCAAGAACGAGTTCGAGGGCCACGGCGAGCAGATGATGTCCGCCGGAAGCTGCTGGCTGCAGCCCTCCGGGATCGAGCACACGGTGCTGGACTACTCACCCGACTGCGAAGTGCTGGAGATCATCGTTCCGGCGGATTTCACCACGGAGGACGTTGGCTGACCCCATATCGGCGGCATGGCTTCGCATGAGCGCCTCGATTGCCTGAAATGTCCCGCCCTGTGCTGCCGCATGGCCGGGTATGTGCGCGTCAGCCGGGATGACATCAGGCGGTTGGCGAAGCACCTGGACATGACGGTGCCGGCGTTCGAGCAGCGGCACATCGTCGAGGTGACGACGAAAGGCGAGAAGCGGATCAAGGAAGGCTGGAAGACCTGCCAGTTCCTGGACGAGCGGCATCTGTGCACGGTGTATGAGGCCCGGCCGCATGACTGCCGCGGGTATGTCTGCTGGAACCAGCAGGATGAGACGGTTTATCTGTATGCGGTTTATTTGCAGACCGGGGTGGCGAAGCTGCGGGAGATGGAGAAGTAGGAAGGGGCGTTCGGCAATTTCGATGCCGAAGGCGGCGAGCGCCAATCGGCCGGTCACGCTCCGGGCTTTTCGGTTGCCGCCGCGATTGCGGCTTGATCGGATGACAAAATGCTGCAAAGCGGCAAGATTGGCAATTGACTGGCATACTGGAATGGTCTAATAAATCTATTATTGCGACATAACGCGTACCGTTATGCGTTACGCAATGGAGTCGGATCATGTCGACGGAACATGGGGAACCGCCGGTGCGCGGGGCGGTCACTCCGAGCAAATGCTGGCGCGCCGATGCGAATTTGGTTACCCCGTGCCAGGAAATACGGCAGGGATGCTATTCATTGCATGGTATATACAGAGATAGAATCGAACATGAGGATAATCTGATTGGACAACGGTCCAGTTGGTTCCTGATGGCGCAGTCGTTTCTACTGGGCAGCTTCACACTGCTTTGCGTTGATTTTCTTAAGAGTCCTCCGATCGCATCTCAGCCGGCCGCGCATTATGTGTCATATCTGGTTTTTGTACTGCCGCTCATCGGTCTGATAATGTCGTTTGTGCATTTCGTGACAATATTGGTGCCGATGATGGCGATAGAGGCAACATGTGGAAAGTGGCATGAGCTGAAGTGTTCCAACAAACATCTAAGCGACATCATAGGCATCGAAAGCATAAAGGAGTGGACCTTTATACAGAGGCTCATGTTTAATAGTTTCAACGCGGCAGTACTTTGCATACCGCTGGTATTTCTTCTACTATGGGGATCGATCGCCCATTTTGTACTTTTATTAGAATAATTTGACCATTCGGTTTTCTGCGACCTGACCCGCGCGGCCTGCAACAAGGCGCCCGCATACGCATTTGTATTCCTCCCTGCTCCGGCCGGATGCGACACCGCGCCACGCATGGCGGGACAACGCCAGCAAAACACCGGCCGGTTCCGCGGTTATTCGGTAGGCAACTATCTGCTACTCCGTAGCCGACCGCAGGAATGCCTCCGACCGCGCCGCCGCCTCGTCCGCCAGACGGTTCGGAAACAGCGTGAAACCGTGCGCGCCGCCGGGGTAGACCGCGAGGTCCGCGTCATTCCCCGCCGCGATCCAGCGCGCATGCATGAACAAAGAATCGTCCACCAGCGCATCCTGCGTGCCGACGCTGAACAGCGCCGGGCACAATCCCTTCAGGTCCGCATACAGCGGCGAGATGTCCGGCACGCGGCGGTCGCTGACCGCCGGCAGGAACGCATTGGCGAATTGCAGGATGTCGATCGTCCGCAGCACCAGCCGCCGATGGCCGAAGGCGCGCTGGCTGGGGGTGAGGGAGAGGTCGAAGGGTGCGTAGACGAAGTTGGCGCCGCGGAACCCGGTGTAGCCGTAACGGTCGCGCAACCGCAGCACCGTCACCGCGGACAGGTGCCCGCCCGCGGATTCCCCCCCGATGGTCAGCACGCCGGAACCGAACTCGGCCTGAGCATGCTTCACCAGCCAGGCGGCGGCGGATTCGCAATCGTCCGGGCCGGCGGGATAGGGGTGCTCGGGCGCCAGGCGATACTCGACGCTGACCGCGGCGAGGCCCGTGCTATCGGCAATGTGTTCCAGGATCGGGTCCTGCGAATCCGCCGAACCGAGCGTCCAGCCGCCGCCGTGGATGTGCAGATAGACGCCGCGCGGGGGCGCCCCGGGGGCGATCACCCGCAGCGGAATCTCGTTGCCGTCGCGCCCCGTGATCGCGATCGTCCGGGCGCGCGGCGACTTCACAGGGGCAGGAAACGGGCCGAGGCCCTTGCGGCGGCCTTCGCGGACCACCTCGGCGCCGACGGTCCACCAGTCGGGCAGGCCGGTCATCAGCTCGACGATCGCGTCGTTCACCCTGGCGGTGTCGGCGGCGATCGCGTCCGGGCGGAACAGGGCCGGGCGGAGGGGGTTGTCGCTCACTGGTGCTCTCCTCGAACTGAACAGACCGGGCTGCCTGTCGGGGTATACTGAATCCGCGGCGGACCAAAAGCAACGGGGTTTCGTTTTGTTTATGAAGCGGCGTGGAAACCCGGCGATTGCAGTCATTCGTCGCAATCGCATGATCGGCCGCCTCTGCGCGATCGCCGTCCTGGCGCTGCCGTGCCCGGCGCCGGCGACCGGCGCGGACACCCGGGCGGCCGATCCGGTCAGGATCGCGCAGGCGTCCAACGCCACCGTCGGGCTGATCGGCGGCGACGCCGGCAGCACCGACGCCCGCATCGCCGCCGACATCGCCGCCGTCCTGGACGACGCCGATCGGCTGCGGGTGCTGCCGATGCTGGGGAACGGATCGGTTGCGAACATTGCGGACCTGATCTATCTGAAGGGCGTCGACGTGGCGATCGTGCACGCCGACGCGCTGGCGCAGACCATGCAGCAAAACGCGATCCCGAAAGAGGGCTCGGTGCAGTACATCGCCAAGCTGTATCAGGAGGAAATCCATATCCTGGCGGCCAAGACCATCGTCAGCCCGGCGGATCTGAACGGCCGGCCGGTGAACGCGGGCCGCGCCGGCAGCGGCACGGAACTCACGGCTGAAACACTGTTCAAGGCCCTGCACCTCAACGCCTCATTTCTTCACGATACCGATCTGCGCGCCCTTGATCGGCTGCGGCGTAACGAAATCGCGGCCATGGTGGTCGTCGGCGGCAAGCCGGTGCCGCTGCTGCAGACCGTGCCGCCCGGCACCGGGCTGCACTTCCTGCCGATTGCGCTGAACGCCGAACTCGTGGACAGCTTCCTGCCAACCAGCCTGGACTCCCGGGAATATCCCAGCCTGGTGACGATCGACCATCCCGTCGATACCGTGGCGATCGGCGCCGTTCTGATCACCCTGGCGACCCCGTCCGACAGCCTGCGGGCGAAACGGGTCAATCGTTTCGTTGACCTGCTGTTCGACCGGTTCGGGCAGTTCAGCCAACCCGGCTTTCATCCGAAATGGTCCGAGGTGAGCCTGTCCGCCCGGGTTCCCGGCTGGACGCGCTATCCGGAGGCGCAGGCCCTGGTGAGCAAGCAGGATCAAAGCCTGGAGGCCAACCTGCGGCGCGCATTCGACACCTATCTCAACCAGACCGGCCAATCCATCGAGGGCCTTGATGCCGCGCGGCAGCAGGCGCTGTTCCAGGATTTCCTGCGCTGGCGGGACAAGCACGCGGGGCCCTGATTTCCAGGTTCCCGACGAGCCGCCTACGGCGATCCCTGCGGCCCGCGCACCTCGAAGACCCGGTTCAACCCGGCCTTGACGCCTGCCTTCAGGACCCCCGCGCTCCGGGCGGCCGTCGACTTCACGCGCCTGCCCGCGGCTTTGACGACGGCAGCAGCGCGGCCTTTCGCGGAAAGCGGGTACAGCCCTTCATACAGAAATCCGGCTTTCGTTCCGAACCGGCGCTTGTAGGTTTCATTGCCGATGGTGAAGTCGAAGCAGGAAAGGCGGGATTCGATGGCCCGGGATATCATCTCGTCGATCGCCACGATCCCCGGCGACAGACGTTCGATGTCCAGGTCGAACGAATGCATCAGCAGGCAGTAGCTGCCGTTGTGCACCAGCGCGAACAGAGTCGCCACCGGCTTGTCCGCCACCCGCAGCGCGGACAGCGCAGCGATCTCGCCCTGGCTTTCCAGCGCCACCGTTTCATAGAACCGGAAAAACGTCGGGTCGTCGAGAATATCCCAGCGCCCGCAGTCCCTGAACCTGTCCCGGCGTTGCCGTGCCAAAGCCTCGAAAATCTCGCGCCGCGCGGTTGCGGTCGAGGCCGTGAGGAACGTCACATCGCCCAGAGCTTCGCTGAGATTCCGGTGTTTCCGCCGCTGCTCCTTGCGGTCCTTGGGCTTGAGGATCAGCCTGTCGTATTCATCGCGCGTCTGCGGCAGCGGCAGCGTCCATGACCGCAGGTCCATCCTTTGCATCCAGTCGAGCTGGACCAGGGGAACGAGACATCGCGAAGAAAATTCCGGCGTTTTAGTGAAGCGGACGATATCGGCGGGCGGCAGGCGGCGGCATATGTCCGTCCAGAGGCTCGCCATCGCCCCGGCAGTCACCGCCAGGCCCGGCGCCATCACCGGCGTATTGTAGTCGCACACGCCGAGATCCGCGAATTCGACGATGCGGAGGCCACGCTTGCGCCTGAGACAAAGCGGAAAGAACATCAGCGCACGGCCGGTTTTCCGCTGGCTGACAGTAACGAAAAGCGGAGAGGCATTGAACCGGGGCGCGACGATCCGATACCACGGGAGCAGCCATGCCCGCGTCTGAAACACCGTTCCGCACGGCTCCAGCTCCTCCCATTGGCGGACAACCAGCGAGGCATCCGTTTGCACATCGACAACGAAATCATCCTCGGCCGGCGCGCTTCGGACGGCGGCATCCCGCAGCCGCCGCAACCAGGCCTGGCGCGACCGGATGGTTTCGCCCGGGTGGAAAAAGCTGCGGCCGCTGGTCAACATCGACACTCCTGAGCGCAAGGCGACGGCCGGCCCTACCGCCGCGGCTGACGGTCCCGCTGCCGTTTGTAAAAAATCAAAAAGATGCCCGAACCGGATCGAGCGCCGAATCAGACGGGCCGATAAACGATACTCCCGCGTTTCAGCTCGACGCCGTGCGGTGTCCGGACAACGAACCGGTTTCCGGTAGTGACAGGCATCTGGTCAGACATCGGAACCACCCGGGGAACCACCTGGATTGCGCAATCGTAATACGGCAAGATCGGTTCGCATTCACCGCACATCCGTGTGACGGCGGTTCAGGGGACGCCGGTTCGCGCCCCGGTGTGCGGAGAAGGACGCGACAGCCGGACGCCGCCCGCCGATACGCCGCTCGCGCGGATTAATCATTCCTTCGCTGCACATGATGGGCTAGACACGCAATGGAACGGGCAGAGGATCAACCGGCGGCATGAAGCGTGTTCTGCGCGCGATCGGGGTTTTCACCGCCCTGGCGCTGCCCGCCGGCGCCGCCGAGCCCGCCCCGTTGACGGACACGCTGGCCAGGATCCAGGCCTCGGGGACGATCATCCTGGGCGTGCGCGACTCGGCTCTGCCGTTCTCCTACAAGCTGCCGGACGGATCATCGGCCGGTTACGCCGTGGACCTCTGCAAGGCCCTGGTGGAGGACGTCTCCGCCGCGCTCGGCCACCGGCCCGTCGGCATCGTTTACAAGACCGTCAGCGCCGAGGACCGCATCGACCGCGTCGTTTCCGGCGATGTGGATATCGAGTGCGGTTCAACCACCCGCAACAGGAAGCGGCTGGAGCGGGTCGCCTTCTCGCCGGTGTTCTTCATAGCCGGGACCAAGCTGATGGTGTCGCGCGATTCGGCGATCCGCAGCTATCGGGACCTGCAAGGCAAGACGGTCGTGGTGACGTCGGGCACGACGAACGAACAGGCCATGCACGCCCTGGTTGACCGGCTGGTCGTGCATGCCACGATCGTTACCGCGCCCAACCATACCGCGTCCTTCGCCATGCTGCGTGCCGGCCAGGCGGACGCCTTCGCCACCGACGACGTGCTGCTGGCGGGCCTCGCCGCGACCTATGACGGCCAGGATTACCACGTCGTCGGCGACTACCTGTCCTATGAGCCGTATGGCCTGATGTATCGCAAGGACGACCCCGCCTTCGCCGCGGTCGTGGAGCACGGCTTCAGGCGGCTGGCCGAGTCCGGCGGCCTGTCGGCGCTGTACACGCGCTGGCTGGTCCGGCGGCTGCCGACGGGCGAGACGCTCAACATCCCCATGAGCGCGGAGCTGGCGGAATTGTTCCGCGAGCTGGGCCAGCCCGATTAGCGCCCCAGGCGGTTCAGCCCGGCCGCCCGGCCGGCTTCACGGGCGATCCCTCGCAGCCCCGGGTATAAACCACGCCGCGGGCGGTTTCGGCCGGTTCATGCACATCGAACGCCAGTTGCAGCAAATGCCCGTCAGGCGACAGGACGGCCGTGGCCGTGGATGCGGGTGTCCGGCTGAGGACCGGGTATCGCAGCACGGCCTGCCTTTGCTCGCCATCCGAAGAGGCCGGGCCGACGGGCACGTTGACCAGTTTGTCCGCCTTGAAGCCGGGCAGGAACACCGGCACCTCATCGCCGCCGCGCGGCAACCACCTGATCCGGTAGAAGGCCATGGCCAGAGGCGAACTCAGCCCATCCGGCGCGCCCTGCAAATCGAGATCGGCCCGGCGTTCCGGCGATGCGGCCGGATAGTCCTGCAGCCAGGGCGAGCCGAACGTCGCCGGATCCCAGTGCTGCACGAACCCCGGATGGCGGCGGCGGAAATCGGCCAGCGTCTTGGCCTGCACGCGCTGCGCCTCAAGTCCGCCGGGGCCGCGCCGGAACGCATCCCATTGCTGCCGGATGATGCGGTCGCCGACAAGGTAGCGGGTGTTCACCGCCAGAGTTTGCATCCGGCCGTCGCGCCAGGTGGTGATCTCCTCGACCAGATAGCGGAAACGCAACCAAAACCAGGTGGCGTCGAACGCCAGCGCGACGTCGACCCTGGTCGCGCCGCCGCTCGCCTCCACCGACGCGGTGACTGCAACGTGCCCGTCGTGGCTGGTTGTCCCGGTGAAACGGCAGACTTCGCCGGATGCGCCGGCGGCGCAAAACTGCGCCGCGGTCAGGGCGGCGGTGAAAAACGCGCATGCGGCCGGTGAGCGTCTCGCCATTCCGTATGGTAGCGCCATTTGATCAGGCAGGAAATTCAGAATGTCCTGATGTCCGCAGCCGGTCGCTTTAATCTGATAGCAAATCGTTTTATGTCCTTCGCAACCTGGTGTAGCCTGTGAGTTCATCCGCGAAGAGCGGTAAGGGTCGTTCCGTGTCAGCTATGGTTCAAACGCCGCGCTTCTCGCTTGTCGATCTTGCCTGGCGGACGGGGTTGCGGCTCGGCTTCCCGCTCGCCCGCATCTGGTGGCGGCTGCGCGGCCGCGCGCATGAGGGCGCGCTGGTGGCGGTGCATGTCGGTCCGTCCGTGCTGCTCGTG
Source organism: uncultured Rhodopila sp. (assembly GCA_903851415.1). GTDB lineage: Bacteria > Pseudomonadota > Alphaproteobacteria > Acetobacterales > Acetobacteraceae > Rhodopila. Next base: position 26,260 of record CAINOE010000091.1, read on the forward strand.
CGATCCTCCTATCGCCGCGCGTGGAACTTCCCCGGCGGCGGCGTGCGCCCGGGCGAGTCCCCGGAAGCCGCCGCCCGGCGCGAACTGAATGAGGAGATCGGGCTGACGGCGCCCGCGCTGCTGCCGGCGGGCGTCGCCAGCGGCAACTGGGACGGGCGGGCCGACCGGGTGCATTTTTTCCAATTGCGGTTGGATCGCCTGCCCGGGTTGCGGCTCGACAACCGGGAGATCGTCCAGGCGAGGCTGATGCCGCCGGAGGCGTGGCCCGGGCTTCCGGTGACCGGCCCGGTGGCGGCCTATCTGCGCACGGCGGGGCGTTAGATCGGCGGCCGGTGCGCCCAGTCGTAGCCGTGGCGGGAGCGCTGGTAGCCGTAATCGAACAGCGCGCGCATGTAGCCCTGGTCGAACGGCCCGGGCAGCGTTTCGGTGAAGTCCGGACCGATAAAGGCCAGGTTGAAGCCGATGCCGTCCTGGCGGGTGGTGTTGTAGATGCGGATGACGTCGTTCATGCCGCTGGCGGCGATCATCGTGTTGATGGCGCGCTGCGCGATGCCGAGCGTGCGCCGCCGCGTCGCCGACCAGTCGGGGTCGAGGCGGCCGTTGCGGATCACGTAGGCGACGGCGGGCACCACGGCCTCGCCGCCGGCCATGCGCAGGCGCCGCTGATGCGTCAGCGCGGCCGGATAGAGGAAGGTCTGCATGAACGCGCCGCCGTCCACGTGCATCTCCTGGTACGGCTGGCCGTCCACGGTGACGTCGAACATCGACGGCGGGAAGGCGCCGGGGATGGCAGCGGAGGCGAGCAGGATGCGGCGGATGGTCTCCAGCGCGCGCGGATGGCCGCTTTTGGCGATGGCGCCGATGTTCCAGATCACCGGCTGCTGGGCATCGAGGTCGGAGGTGCCAATCAGCAGCAGGCGCCCCTGGTCATACGCCCTGGCGATCGCCGCCAGCATCGCCTCATCCAGGTAGCCGGAGATGGTCTTGAACAGCGGGCTGTTGTCGGTCATCGCGTCGTCGAACAGGGCCGCGGTGAGGCCGCGCTGCATCAGCACGCGGTCCGGCGTGATGTCGGTGTAGACCGCGCGCAGTTGCGGATCGTAGGCGGTGCCGAGATAGGCGAACGGGGCGGTGAGCGCGCCGGTGCTGACGCCGGTGACCAGTTGGAATGTCGGCCGCGTGCTCTGCTCGGACCAGCCGCACAGCAGGCCGGCGCCGAAGGCCCCGTCCTCCCCGCCGCCGGAGACGGCGAGCAAAGGCACTTCGGCGACGGGTGCGTCGGGCGCAAGGCCGTTGGTCCGGCGGATGCGGCTGAGGGCGGCATCGAACTCGAGGCCGAGGGGGCCGGAGCCGTAGAACGGGAAGAACCGCTCGTTCGGGATGCCGAGCACGGTCGCCTGCGCGGTCTTGCCGATGGGCACGGCCTCGGCGCGGTTCGGCAGGGTGCATCCGGGGAGCAAGGATGCGAGTCCGCCCCCGGCGGCGAGGGTCAGGATGCCGCGGCGATGGGCGCGGTGTGCGGGAGCCGGGTTTGGGGCCATGGGGAGGTTGTAGCGGGCGCGGGGTCGTTGCGGCAACGCAAGACGGCGGGTGGAATGGGCCGGGTGGCGGTGCTTTTGGGGCTGCACTCCAGCGCTGCGGTCCCCGTCATGCCGGCGAAGGCCGGCATCCACGCCTGTTGCCGATGCAAATGAAGACGCGATGAAATGTCGCCTGCCGATTTATTTCGTGTCGTCATGGCAGCGTCAGCTCCAAAGCCTTATAATGGGCGAATCACCCTGACCATTGCGACCGAGGCTGGATGGCCGGCGAACCCGTCAAACGCATCTACAAACCGAGTCCTCGGCATTGCGAGCCGATCACCGCTGAGAGCCCGGGGGTGAAATGCCCGAAATGGAGCGTTGACATAGCGCAGGAGCTCCTCGACGCAGCCGAACCGGTGGGCAATACGCTGCAAGCCACCCGGGACGGCGTTGGCTTCGTCGCGCGGTTCGAACGGCTGACCGAGGCGGGAGAAATCTGGCCTGGTTATCCGGAATCCCGGGACAGAATGGACGGCAGGCTGAAGGAGAAGTGGATAGCGTCCCGCCTGGTCTCGCGGCGGGATTTGCGGACCTATCGGACAAGGCGGCAGATTCGCGATGCATTCGGAGGCAGGCTTGTTGGCGGTTGACGACCGGTTCGAGGTTTTCGGCGACAAGGCGGTCTTCGCTCTGGAGGCGCGTCTGCTGGACGACCCGGCTGACGACGCTATACCGGCGGACAGCGCCGGCTCATGGGGCGCCTGGCGGCTGTGGGTGGCCGGCTTTAACCTGTGCAACATCCAGTTCGAGACACGCACCGCGGTGGCGGAGGTCGCGGAAGTCCGCTGGTTCCTGGCGCCTCTGTTCCGCTGGATCGCAGCCAACTGGATGCCGTTGCTGCATGAGGCCCGTCTGCCTCCCGGCGGCCGGTGGGGTGACCGCCGGCCCCGGTGGGCGCGGCTGGCCTACCTGTCGGTGCTGGAAAGCGCCGGCGACGACCCGGAGCGGTTCGGTCCGTGGCAGGACTGGGCGTCGCGTCACGCGCTGCGAGCGGCGGCGGAGGGCGGCATCGTGCCCGACGTGTTCCTCCAGCGCGTTGGCGACGATATCGAGTTCTCCTGGGGGGATCGCGTGCAGCCCGGCGCGGAGGCGGCGACGTTTCTTGTGGAGGACGGCGTTGCCCGCGCCTCGGTTGATGCCGTGGCAACCAGTTTGGCCGCCGCGATGGAGTGGTTTCTGGATCGGGAGCCGGTTCGCCGCGCGCCCTGGGCAGAGGCCGTGATCGGCCAGTGGACGGGTGTGAAAACCGGGCCTGTCGGTGGGGATGCGCTGAACTGGTATCTGGATTCCACACCTGAACCCGGGCCACTGGCGGCTGCCCTGACGCGCGCGCTGGACCGTTTGCAGCGTCCGGTGCCTGTGCCCGAGGGATACTGGTGGGGTCGGCTTGCACCGGAGGTGGCGATGTTCGGCGACCTCTCGCCGCGGATTTCGGATGCGGCCGCCGCGGCTCTGCTGGCAGCCTATTTCGCCGCACAAACGACCGGGCCTGCGGGGGCGGCGCTGGCGCGGTTCGTGGTTGACGAGCCGGCTTGGCTGGCGCCTTCGCCTTGGGACAACGGCTATGCGCTCGCCCTCGACCTGCTGGACGAGGCGGACCCCGATCCGGACGCGTCCGCGACCCGCATCGAGGATTTGGTGGCGGCGTTGGGGGTGGCTGCGCGGGAGGTTGCGCTGGGGCCGGACGGACCGCGCGGGGTCGCTCTGGCCGGCGAGGCGCTGCGGCCGACGATTCTGGTCAACGCGGAGAGTCCGGCGAATGATGGACGGGGGCGGCGTTTCACCCTGGCGCACGAGCTGTGCCACATCCTGTTCGATCGGGAGCGCGCCCGGCCGCTGACTCACAGCAGCACGCCCTGGGCGTCGCCGTCGGTCGAGCAGCGGGCGAATGCGTTCGCCGCCATGCTGCTGATGCCGCCGCACCGGGCGAAGCGTCCCGTGGCGTCGGGGTTGGAGGAGTTGAAGCACGGGATCGATCGGCTGGCCGGGCGGCTGAATGTCGGGCGGGTGGCGCTGAAGCATCATCTCGCGAATCTGGGGGAGATTACGCCGTATGAGCGGGATTTCCTGCTCGGGGGTGGCTGGTCGCCGTACGGGTGATCTCTCTCGATCCACGCGGGTGGCGCCGAATTCCTGATACGATGCACAAACGACGTGACACCGGGGTGACCGGGCGCTAGATTCGGCGCGCGTTTTCGCGAACGCGAATCAGGGACCCGGAGCACGCGTGGCAGCTACTTTCTCGGACCTTTGGGCCAGTTTCTGGAATTGGTTGGACCTTCACCCCGCCTCCGCCTTCCTGTTCCGCGGCCAGGCCGACAAAAGCCCGATCGTGCCCAAGATCGGCCGGGGCGTCTACAAATACGATCGCGCCCGCGAACAGGAGTTGCACAACGCGTTCGTGCGTGCGGCGCGGCCATTTCTTCCGATGCCGCTGGCCTCGCATTGGGAATGGCTCGCCCTGGCGCAGCATCACGGGGCGCCGACACGGCTGACCGACTGGAGCACCTCTCCGTTGGTGGCGGCGTGGTTCGCCGTGACTTCCTACCCCGAGACGACCGATGCGGCCATCTTCGCTCTCGCTCCGGCCGGGGGCGCCATTGAGACGATCGACGTCGCCACCGGCCTATCCACAAGCGGCGCTCGCTTCGAGAATCCGTTCGCGATGACCAAAGGCGTCTATCTCATCGAAACGGCGCCGGTCTCGGCCCGGATCACGACCCGGCGGGGGATTTTTACGGTGCATGGCGACCCGCAGATACCTCTCAGCGTGGCAGCCGCCAACACCTTTGAGATTCCTCATGGGTTCCGCGGCGACTTCCAGGGGCGCCTGTTGGATTTGGGGATCGACGCTTCCCATATCTTTCCGGACCTCGATGGGCTATGTAAGACGCTGGACTGGAAGCTGAAATCCGGGCGAGGCTTTTCATCGATCAGCTAGGAGGGTGCATGACCGGGAAGCAATCAGACACGCCGGCCGCCCCCCTCATTATCGGCGCCGTGCCGTTGGGGGTGACGGAGACGGTGGCGACCGAGATCATGCAGGATCTGCGGAACCAACTTAGCCGGGACGGCCGTGCCGTGAACATGAAGGCGATCCGGTTCATCCCGTCGACCCGGACCACCACGGAAAGCGGAGCCTTCCAGGTCGTGGCCAATGCCTTCTTCGAGATGGTGCCGGACGGGGACACGCCGCCGCGCCCTGAAGCGCTGGATTCGGTTGTGACGATCGGGTGGACAGGGGATGTTCAGAGGCTTGAAGGCGTCTCCATCCCGGCGCTGCGGCGCGCGATGTCCTGAACCGGGAGAGGGCACAGGTCATTCATGCGCAGCGTATCGGCGGCCGAAGCGAGGCAGGATTTGGTTGCGTTGCTTCACAGCGCGCAAAGCGAGCCTGTCGTTATTCGGCAGGGGAACCGCGACATCGCCGTTGTTGTATCACCGCCGGAGTATGAACGGCTTCGGGCGATCGATATCGCGGAGTTCGAACGCTTCTGCGACCGAATCGGGGCGCGGGCGGCGGAGGCAGGTCTGACCGAGGCGAGGGTCGCCGAATTCCTGTCTGAACCGGCACCCGGGTGCGCGACGCTACCGGACTGAACGCCGGGAACAGTGTTCGCCTGTTTCGGCTTTCTGCCGCGCCGGTCTCCGCCGACGGAGCCACTTCTCTTCATGCATGCGGTTGAAGTGGTGCTCCGGCTCTGACGGTCTCGGCTTCACTGACGGCCGGGGTCCGCCTCGCCTCGGTGGCGGAGGACAACCGCTTCAGCGAACTCTCTACGTGCTGCACGATCGGGGAACTTGCGAGAAAAACCCTCATTTCCTCCGAGTGAAAGGCCGGAGACGCGATCGGCTTTGGCAGCACGGCATCCAATACGCTGCGCGGGTCCTGCCGCAGTCTGTCAGTTTGCTCCGAAGTCAGTTGGATGCCGGGGATGGAGGCGGCCCGACCCGGCCCGGCAAACATGGCGCAGGTCAAATCCGGGACGGTAAAAATCAGCTCGAAACCGGTCCCGTTCGACCATGATTGCAGCAGATAGTTGTATTCGGCTTCTTGCCGCCGGACGTCCTCGGGGTCAGTCGTATCAGCGTCAAGCACGACGATCACAGGCTGACGCCGCTTCATCATGATCGAAGCCGCCAGGGATACGGCCGAGGATTTCCCCCCTGCCGATACCACCTGATGCTCCGGGAGGGACAGCGGCGCCAGCGCCAGTTCCATGAATGCCTTGTCGCTTGGACCTTCGACGATCAGGTAAATCATGCCAAAGCCGCCTCCAGAACGTTGAAGAATGGCAAACCCATTTCGACGTTTGCCCGGTATTTCAGCAACAAAGGCCGAACGAAATCGCGGGTTGCAAGAGCATACGCGATTTCCGGTTTATCCCATAGCAGAACGGCCTGAGGGGCAAGAAAGTGCGCCATCGTCAGCGCTGGGGCCGTGTATCCCGAGCGGCTGAACAGCAGGCCGATGACGCTTGCATGACGCCTCATCAACTGGTTGCGGAGCTTGGCGATCGGGTCCGCGGTGACGCGAGCCTTGTCGCCGTCCATCCGGCCGGCTCGGAGGTCCTTGGCCTCGATGAGGCACGACAGTCCCGCAACATAGACCGCTCCGTCGATTTGCTCGCTGATGCCGATGTCGAGGACGACGGAAAACGCCGGCCGGACATCCGCACCGCTCAGTTCGAAGCCCCGAATGATCAGATACTCGAAAGCCTTGCCGGGACGCCACCGGGTATCAGGGAACTCCCTGGTTGGCTCCCGGCCAGCCTCCATGGCGTCCCATAACGTTTGGAGTTCCTCCCAGGCGTTGTCAAGCGAAGCGGTCTCTACCGTGGAAGACATTGCGGCGCGTTTACCTCGATCTCAGGCCGATGGATCAAACCGCCCCAAATTACCGCATTTCGATGAGAATTGCGAATGTCATTCTACCAAAGCGTGCGGGCTTCGCCTCCCCGCCAACATCCACCCTGCCCTGGAATCGGTCCGCGCACCAAGCAACCAGACGATTCAATCCGGCCACCTCACGCCGGTCAGCCGATTTGCTATGTCGAACCCGCTCTTACCAACTAACGGCGAAACTTAAGAAATCGACTAAGTGCAGCGATACGCCTCGGTGGAGGCGCATCCGGATCGATCTCACCCGGCATTCGCATGTGTGGTATCAAAGTAGCTCGTACACGCTCAGTAGCCGCTTTCATCTGATCGCCTAGTTGATCATTCCCTGGACGGGATTGGCGCTCGCATTCCAAATTTCGCCTGAGTTCTGGCTCGGACCGCTGATCCATCGACCCGAGGATATCGTTCGCCGAAATTACTCGGTTTATGAATGAGTAGAACTCGCGAATCTGCTGTGCAGCATGATTACCAAAATGAACCTCTGTAATGAGGACAGCCCTATTTAGAGCAGCGAAAGTGTCCTTGTGCTGCTGAATGCGCTTCTGAATGGCATAATAGGTGCCTTCGTTGCCGGTGAGCTGAACGTCCTCTCTGACCATCTCTCCGGCCCAGACCATGGGGTGGCGAACATGATCGATAGCAGCGACGACCTGGTACACAGTGGTCAGGGCTTCCTCTGCCACGGCTTGGCGCCGCTTGCCGACCTCTTGTCGCCGCCAGTTTTGGCTTACACGCCATGCCACAGTAGCGGCAATAACCGTCGCCAACGCTTGTGGCACACTTCCGAGAACGGCAAAATTCATGGCTCGCAGTTTACGCATTTTGTACAGAAAGGCAACAACAGTTGAGGGACCGCTGGAGTCCTTTGGCGATGAGCGCCACAAGGATAAATCGGGTTAGGGGGTCCGCCGCAGCGCTTTCATAGTGCTGTCATCACTCCGGGTCGCGCGACCAAGTGCTTTGACCATCTAAATCAGGTTATCGATTCCCGTTTACATCACCTCAACCCTACCCCGCCAGTCCACAACACCCCGCAGAGCTACACCAGGCACACGCAACACACACAAAACAAAACATGCAAAACAAAACAGACAGACAGACACAAGAGAATAGAGATG
>CAINOE010000092.1 GCA_903851415.1 uncultured Rhodopila sp.
CGCCATCTCACCCTGCCCGGCGCCAGCGGCATCATCCGCCTCTACGACCACCAGAAGCGGGTGATCTGGCGCATCGCCGCCTCCGGCTCGACCTACATCGCGCACGCCGTCGGCGCCGGGAAGTCCTACGCCATCGCCGGCGCGATCATGGAGCAGAAGCGGCTCGGCCTCATCGGCAAGGCCATGCTGGTGGTGCCCGGCCATTGCCTCGCCCAGGTGTCGCGCGAGTTCCTGCAACTCTACCCGACCGCGCGCATCCTGGTCGCCGACGAGAGCAACTTCGTCAAGGCGAAGCGGTCCCGCTTCCTCGCCCGCGCGGCGACGGCGAACTGGGATGCGGTGATCATCACCCACGCGGCCTTCCGCTTCATCCCGGTGCCCGCCGGCTTCGAGCGGACGATGATCGCCGAGCAGATCGCCGCGCTCGAGGCCCTCGCGCTCCGCGCCGATGACCGCCTCACCCGCAAGCGGCTCGAGGCGATGAAGGAGAAGCTGGGCGAGAAGCTCGCCGCGCTGCAAGCCGGCCGCGACGACATGATGACCCTGGAGGAAATCGGCATCGACCAGATCATCGTCGATGAGGCGCAGGCGTTCCGCAAACTGGCCTTCGCCACCAACCAAGTGAACCTGAAAGGTGTCGATCCGGACGGCTCGCAGCGGGCCTGGGACCTGTTCGTCAAGGCGCGCTATCTCGACCGCAAGCGGCCCGGCCGCGCGCTGATCCTGGCTTCGGGCACGCCGATCACCAACACCTTGGGAGAAATGTATTCGCTGCTGCGGTTCCTCGCACCCGACGTGCTGGAGGAGCGCGGCGTGCATGCCTTCGACGCCTGGGCGTCGGCGTTCGGCGAGACCTGCACCGAACTCGAATTGCAGCCGAGCGGCGCCTACAAGCCGGTGACCCGCTTCGCCGCGTTCATCAACGTCGCCGACCTGATGATGATGTTCCGCTCGGTCGCCGACGTGGTGCAGAAGGCGGACCTGCGCGGCCTGCTGACCTTGCCGCGCATCCGCGGCGGCGAGCGCCGGCTGATCACCGCCGAGGCCAGCCCGGCGTTCAAGGCCTATCAGCGGCACCTCGCGGGCCGGATCGAGGCGATCGAAGCCCGCACCGGCAAGGTGCGCAAGGGCGACGATATTCTGCTGGCGGTCATCACCGACGGGCGGCACGCCGCGATCGACATGCGGCTGGTGCGGCCCGGCAGCGCCGACGAGCCGGCCAACAAGCTTAACATGCTGATCGAAAGCGTCCACCGCATCTGGGCGGAAACCGGGGCGCAGACCTACCGACGAGCCGACGGCACGCCGGACCCGATCCCCGGCGCCGGGCAGATGATCTTCTCCGACCTCGGCACAGCAGCGGTCGAGGCGGCGCGCGGGTTCTCGGCCTATCGCTGGATCAGGCAATGCCTGATCGCCCGCGGCGTGCCCCCCGGCCAGATTGCCTTCATCCAGGACTACAAACGGACGGCGGACAAGCAGCGGCTGTTCGCCGAGTTCCGCGCCGGGCGGGTGCGCATCCTGATCGGCTCGTCGGAGATGATGGGCACCGGGGTCAACGCGCAGCTTCGGCTGAAGGCGATGCACCATCTCGACGTGCCGTGGCTGCCCAGCCAGATCGA
>CAINOE010000093.1 GCA_903851415.1 uncultured Rhodopila sp.
CAAGGTCGGCGACGCGCTGGTGGCGCAGGGCAACCTGCCCGAGGCGCTCACATCCTACCGCGACAGCCTGAGCATTGCAGACCGTCTGGCGCAATCGGACCCCGGCAATGCCCGCTGGCAGCGCGATCTTGCGGTCAGCCTTGGCAGGGTGGCCATCGTCCAGGCGCGGCAGGGCGCGCGCGCCACCGCTCTTGCCGCATTCCGGCAAGGACGCGACATCATCGCAGGGCTATTGCGGCAGTCGCCGGATAATGCGGCATTGCCCAACGACCTTGCATGGTTTGACGAGTCCATCGCCGCGATTGATACCAACCGCCGTAAAGCTTGACCCAATGCCGCGGCTGGCACCATCGTCGTGGCGGGCGAAGGCCCGCCATCCACGCCTTGTTTGCACAAGCAGGAGGCGTGGATGCCGACCTTCGTCGGCATGACGGGGCGCCGCGTCGGGCAAGTCTCCTTCATCGGCGGTTGGTATGAGACCTGAGCCCGCGTTGCACGCACGCCGCCGCGCTGAACATTGCCTTTCGGTCCGCCCGGGCCTAGGTAGACCGCCGTCCGCGCAACCTCGCGGCATTCAACGCGGCGGCGGGAGGATCGGTGGAAGGCGGGCAGAAACTGGTGTCGGCGGCAGCCCCCAATGATCCGAGCGGCGGCCGGCGCGGCACCAACTGGACGGTCGCACGCCGCATCGCCACGGCGTGGCTGCACGACCGCGCTCAGTTCGCCGACGGCAAGCTGCCGCGCGAGTGCCCGATCTGCGGCCATACCGGCATCATGATCGGCGTCGGCCATCCGCCGCGCTGGGACGCCCGTTGCGCTCAGTGCGGCAGCCGCGAGCGGCACCGCCTGCTGTGGCTCTGGGCCACCGAAGGCGGCGGCAACCGGCTGTCCGGCAAGCGCATCCTGCACTTCGCGCCCGAGAAGGCGCTGCGCCGCGCGTTGCGGGACAATCCGGGCTATGAGACCGCCGATCTGCGTCAGCGCGGAGTGACGCATCAGGTGGACATCACCCGGCTGCCGATGGCCTCCGGGACCTACGATTTCGTCATTGCCAACCACGTCCTCGAGCACATCGACGCCGATGGGCTGGCGATGCGGGAGCTGTTCCGCGTGCTGAAGCCGGGCGGGATCGCGCTGCTGACGGCGCCGATCAACCCGACCCGGCAGGAGACGTATGAAAACCCCGCGATAACCGATCCGGTGGCGCGGGCGGCGCATTTCAACGCCCCCGATCATCGGCGATACTATGGCCTCGACTTCGCCGATCGGCTGGCGGAGGCGGGGTTTGGGGTGGAGACGTGGCGGTTGCCGCAGGACCAGGAGGTGAGGTTCAGCCTGCTGCCGATGGAGTGGCTGTATGTGGCGACCCGGCCGGGGTGATTGGCGTTACAGGGGTTGGCTGATGGAAAGTCGAGGGTGGCCGGGTCAGGCACCATCGCTGTCAGGACAAGGGGGCCGGCCGGGCAAGGGCTTCTGCCCCATGGTCATGGCCGGGCCGGTCCCGGCCATCTTCGCTTCAGCGGTGGTGTGTAGATGGCCGGGACCAGCCCGGCCATGACGGTGAGGGCGGTGCCTGGCCCGGCGAAATCGTTCTCCCCGCTTCGTCCTATCCTGATACGCACGGGGTCAGCCCGGCCATGACACAGGGGGCGGCGGCGCGGAACATCCTGATCGTCAAGCTGGGGGCGTTCGGCAACATCGTGCTCTCCATGGCCGCCTTCCGTGCCATCCGCGAACACCATGCGGAGGCCAGGATCAGCGTGCTGACGGCCGCCGCCTATGCGGATTGGTTGCGGACGTTCCCGTATTTCGACGAGGTGCTGATCGATCCGCATCCCGCGCTGTGGGACTTCGCGGCGGCCCGGCGCCTCGGACGGATGCTGGCGGATGGCGGGTTCGACCGGGTCTACGACCTGCAGACCTCGAAGCGGTCGTCCTGGTATTTCGCGCTGTTCCCGGCCAGGCACCGGCCGGCGTGGTCGGGCATCGCGTTCGGCTGTTCATTGCCGGACCGTGACCCGCGGCGCAACGTCCTGCACGATGCGATCCGCCAACAGGGACAGTTGCGGCAGGCCGGCATCACCGCGTTCCCGCCGCCGGATCTGTCCTGGATGCGCGGCGATATCGCCCGGTTCGGTCTGCCCCGCGATTTCGCCCTGCTGGTGCCGGGGAGTTCTCCCGACCGCCTCGCCAAGCGATGGCCCGCCGCCCGTTACCGTGCTCTGGCCGATCGGCTGGCGGCGGGGGGGATCGCGCCGGTGGTGCTTGGCGCGCGGGCGGAGGCCGGGTTGGCGGCGGAGATTCCCGGGACGGTCGACCTTATCGGGCAAACCGGGTTCGGCGACGTGGCCGAGCTGGCGCGCGCGGCGCGGTTCGCCGTCGGCAACGACACCGGGCCGATGCACCTGATCGCCACCGCCGGATGTCCGTCGGTCACGCTGTTTTCAAAGGACTCCGATCCGTCGCACTGCGCCCCGGTGGGGCCCCGGACGCTGGTGTTGCAACGGCCGGATTTAGCCGATTTGGCGGTGGAGACGGTGCTGGAGAACCTGCCGGAGCCGGTGGGGGCCTGATGCCGGACATTGTCCTCCCCGGCAATCCGGCGCTGGCGCCCGCCACCGACGGCGTGCCGATGCCGCAGCGCATGTGGGCGATCCTGACCATCGCTTTGGGGCTGACCCTGGCAGTGCTGGACGGCGGCATCGCCAATGTCGCCCTGCCCACGATCGCCCGGGAGGTGAACACATCCGCGGCCAACTCGATCTGGGTGGTGAACGCTTATCAGCTTGCAGTAACGATCTCGCTGCTGCCGCTGTCGTCTTTGGGCGAGATCTACGGCTACAAGCGTATCTACCAGGCGGGGCTGATCCTGTTCACCGTCGCGTCGCTGGCCTGCGCGATGTCGTCGTCGCTGAACACGCTGATCCTGGCGCGCATGCTGCAAGGATTCGGCGCGGCGGGAATCATGAGCGTCAACAGCGCCCTCATCCGCTTCATCTATCCGCGCCGCTGGATCGGCCGCGGGGTGGGCCTGAACGCGACGGTGGGATCGATCGCCTCGGCGCTGGGGCCGACGGTGGCCGCCGGGATCCTGTCGGTGGCGCCGTGGCCGTGGCTCTTCGCGGTGAACGTCCCGCTGGGGCTGCTGGGAGCGTTCATCGCGCTGCGGGCGTTGCCGGATACCCCGCTGTCGGGGGTGCAGTTCGACCTGACCAGCGCAGTGCTGCAGGCGGTCTGCATCGGCACGCTGCTGTTTGGCGTATCCGAGCTGGGGCATGGCGAGTCGTGGGTTCATGTCGTCGTAGAACTGATTGTCGCCGGCCTGATCGGGTTCGTTCTGGTGGTGCGGCAACTCGGGCTGACCGCGCCCATGCTGCCGGTGGATCTGCTGCGGATTCCGCTGTTCGCACTGTCGGTGGCGAGTTCGGTCAGCTCGTTCACTTCGCAGTCCATCGGCCTGGTCTCCGTGCCGTTTCTGTTCCAGCACCGGCTGGGGCTGGACCAGGTGATGACGGGGCTGATGATGACTCCCCAGCCGCTGGTGGTGGCGGTGATCGCGCCGTTCGCCGGGCGGCTGGCGGACAAGTATCCGGCCGGCCTGTTGGGCGGCTGCGGGATGGCGGTGAATGCGGCCGGGCTGCTGGCGATGAGCCTGCTGCCCGATCACCCGTCAACGCTGGATATCGTATGGCGGATGACGCTGTGCGGGCTGGGGTTCGGGTTTTTCAATACGCCGAACAACCGGGCGATCATCATGTCGGCGCCTGCGGCGCGAACGGGCGGGGCGAGCGGGATGCAGGCCACCGCTCGGTTGCTCGGTCAGTCGATGGGGGCGGCGCTGGTGGCGCTGGTGTTTACGGCATTTCCCGCGGAGCACGGACCGACGGTGGCGCTGTCGGTCGCGGCCGGGATCGCGGTTGTGGCGTCCTGCGTGAGTTTCAGCCGTCTGGCTGCGGCGTAGCGGCGTTGCCTGCGGCCGGCGAGGCGGTGGCGGCGGTGACCGGGCGGCTTCACTTTGCGGTGCAGTTACAGACGCCCTGGAGCGAATCGATCGGGTGCAGGAGACGCTCGACCGGACACGTGACGATGTCGTGGTCAAATTCGGCGCCACGGACCGCGCGGAACGGCTCGCCCGGACCGCTGCCGAGGATGTCCGCGAAGTCAGCGACACCATTCGCGCAATGCAACGCAGGATCATGCGCCTCGAAACCGACGTGGGAGCGCTGAAGGAGGGCAATGCTGAGGCGCGCCGATTTCCGAGATATGGTCGGTCAACGGCCGCCCTTCGTCCTGTATCCGATATTTCACGGACATCGTATGATCCGGGCTGATACGCTAAGTCTCCGTCAGGGTGCCCGGGCCGATGTTTTACCTTCCAGGACGTTCCAGCTCGCGCTGCCGCTCGGCCGCGCGTTTTGTCTCGCTCGTGATTGCCCTCGCCGCTTTGCCCCCGGCCGCTCGGGCGCAGCAGCAGATCACCGGCGCGGGGGCGACCCTGCCGGCGCCGCTCTATGACGCATGGGGCCACGCCGCCGAATCGGCCATCGGCATCCGGCTGAACTACCAGGCGTTCAGTTCCGGCACCGGAGCCACCCAGGTTCTCAACCGAACCGTCGATTTCGGCGCCTCCGATGAGCCGATCGGCGCGGAGCGGCTGCAATCGGATCATCTGCTGCAGTTTCCCACGGTCATCGGCGCCGTTGTCGTGATCGTCAACATCCCCGGAGTCCAGGCCAACCAGCTCAGGCTGACCGGCGAGGTCGTCGCCGAGATCTATCTCGGCAAGATTACCCGGTGGAACGATCCCCGCATCGCGGACCTCAACCCGGACCTCAAGCTGCCCGGTCTGGCGATCGTCCCCATCTTCCGCGCCGGCACCTCCGGCACGAATGTCGTGTTCACCTCCTACCTGTCCGCGGTCGATCCGGCGTGGCGGCAACATGTCGGCGCCGGACCGAGCGTGGACTGGCCGGCGGGAGCCGGTGCCAGGAGCAACTCCAACGCCGGACTCACCGTCCGCAGCATCGTCGGCGCCATCGGTTATACGGCCAGCGCATATGCCACGCAGAACCACCTGGTGACCGCGCAACTGCGCAACAAAGCCGGCAGGTTCGTGACGCCGGACCGCGAGGCGTTCGCTGCGGCCGCGACGGGCGCGGACTGGAAGCATGCCGCGAACTTCGCCGTCAACCTGATCGACCTGGGCGGCGCGGGGACCTGGCCGATGGTCGCGGCCACCTTCGTGCTGTTGCCGGAGAACGCTCACGACCCCGCCGCCAGCGCCAACGTCATCAGGTTCTTCGACTGGGCCTATACGAACGGTGGCAAGGCGGCGGAGGAGCTGGATTACATCCCGCTGCCGCGAGGCGTGGAGGACGCCGTACGCGGGGTATGGAAGACCAGCATAAAGGGTCCGGACGGCAAGCCGGTCCTGTAGTAGGCGGCTAATCCGCCGGCAGCGTCACCGGCCTGAACCCGTGCTGCGTCAGGATCTTCTGGCCCTCGGGTGAGAGGATTGTCAGCGCCAGCAGCAGGGCGGCGGGTTGGGCGTCCTTCAGCACCGCCAGCGCATACTCCGGACCGATTTGCAGCTCCGCCGGGAACTGCACCAGCGTTGCATCCGGCAATAGCCGGGCGTAGCGGTCCCGGCCCGAGCAATACACGATCGCCGCATCTACGCTCCCGTCCAGGATGGCATCCGCATCGTTGTCGCCCGACTTCGGCAGTGGCGCGCCGGGCGGCGTGTCCAGCACGACGGCGCGCGACTGCAGCGCCGCGGCGCTCCCGGGGCGGAGATGATCGATCAATCCGAACAAGCGGACCGTATAGTCCCCGAGGGGATCGATCTTCGGCGGCGACATGCCGACACGCACGCCTGGTGCGGACAGCTTGTCGAGCGCGGTCGCGGTCGCCGCGCCGAACGCCGGGGGCGAGAGCAGGCAGACGGAATTGCGCACGAACACCGCCATCACGCTGGCGCGCCCCTCATCAACCAGCTTTCGCGCATGGCCGACGTCAGCCGAGGTGAACAGGTCCACGTGCTCGCCGTTCTCGATCCGCTCGCGCATCCGCCCGGAGGGACCGAACTGCGTGGCGACCGGGATGCCGTGGGTCTGTCCGAACTCCGCGGCGATCTGGCCGATGGCTTCGCGAAGGCTTCCCGCCCCATAGACGACGAGATCCTCCGCCCGGGCAGGGGCGGCCAGAACGGACAGAATGATTGCCGCAAGCATCAGTCTTCGCATCGCTTCATCCTCGTCATAGTCCGCCGTGCATACCGCATTGACGCGTCATTGTCGCGCCTGCCGACGGGTCGAACGGCCGCTGCGCAGCATTCGCTCGGTGCGATCGCAATCCTGTCCCCAAGATATGACACGTCGTGCGTGCTATATGACGACTCTGGTCAGAACCGGACGCACCATGCGCGAACTTCAGTTGCGGGACGCCAAAACCTTCTTTTCGGCCGTGGTGGAGCAGGTGGCCGAAGGAGAGTCCACTCTGGTCACACGGCACGGACGCTAGATGGCGGTCATTCTCGGCTACGACGACTGGCAGCGTCTGACCGGCGCGCGTCCCTCCTTCGCAGAGGTTCTGCTCAGCTTTCCGGATGCGGGAGATATTCCGCCCGATCCGGCACCAGCCCGCGGCCTCGATCCGTGACGGACGGTTTTCTGTTGGGAAAAGTCCGTCGGGCCAACCCGCCCGTTGATGACGTCGTTTCAGTTTTTGAAGATTGCCGGGTATGAGGCGCCTGTGGACGACCGCTGCGATCGTGGTAGCTCTGCTGTCAGGCGTTGGCCTGTTGAGCACGGGCCGGTTTCTTTTCGCACCGGAAGCACGAAGTTTGTATCCCGGACTTCCCGGAGTGCCTCATCCAACCTACGAGCGAACGATAGACCTGAGAGAGATCGGCAGGTCGTGGTGGGTGCTCAGACTGACTTACAGTCCGGACGGGCAGTATCTGGGCATGATCGTCAGCGATACGGCGAGGTCGGACATCGTCATCTGGGATATCAGGGGCAACAAGCTTCAGACAAGAATTCCGGGCCGAAGCAACTTCGGTATTGCCCCGCAAGTCGAATTACGATGGAGCCCCGATGGAAGATCCATAACAATTGGAAGTGGCGCAAGCGATTTGCCCTTGCCCGTATGGGACCCGTTGACCGGAGCCGTGCAGAAGGAGCTCGCGGTTGATCGGCAATGCCGCTGGGCCCGTTACAACCGAGATGGCAGTAGGTTACTTCTTAGTACGGCAACATTTCAGACTCAGGGCTACTCCGCGGGGTTTCGCGTTTACGATACCCAATCCTGGAACTTTAAGGATTTCGATGGTGGTGGGCTGTTCATTGAGACTCAGGCCTGGACGGCGGATGACGAGGTTCTTGTCGCGGGCGCTTGGCCTTGGCGGCAGGCGGACCCAAACCATACGTTGAACGGGCTGTCTCCTAAGCCAATGGATATCGTCGCACGGTTGATCGATCCCACAGGTCACCGCCCACCGCAGTCTGCCATAATCGCCCCATCGGTTCCAACGGGCGTTGCCGGAGCCCCTTACGCCAGGACCTTTTGGATCGATGAAGCAGTAACCGACTATCCGGGAGATAGGGTATCTCTCCAAATTGGAAGTATCCTCGACGTAAAAACACTGAAAAATTGGAGATATGCCTCGGACGACGATATCAGGGCCGGCAAGGTTCCCGGCATGTCGCAAGCCTTCAGCCCGGACGGGCGGTATCTGTATCTGATCGATGACGTACGATTCGGTCGCGGCCGGACTGCGCAAAACGCGGTGTTGGATTCATACTCAGGGTCAATCGTTGGTCGGTTTGACGGCGGTCATTCCGGACTCGCTGTCAGCCCGGATAAGCAACACATTGCTGTTGGCAACGGCTATGCTTCCGTGGCAATCTTCAAGGTCCAGTGAAGCGTTCCCTTGAATTTCAACGAGAGACTGATACCGGAACGTTCCGCGCGAAAAGGCGCCGCCCGGACCTCGGTCCGCGAACGACGGCTATGACACGGCCAAGCGCCCGTCACCGCGCCCATCGGCAGCTCGGATCATACGCCGCCAAGGCCGCCGCTTGGGTCTCCATGGCCTCCAGCCGGCGCCGGCTCCGTGTGCCGGTCGCGGCACCTGCGGAGATCGTGGCCGGGACCGGCCTGCGTGCGGCGCCGGGACGCGGCTTGGCCGAACTCGCGGCCTGACCGCCGCCCCGTCCGAAATCGGTTCACTCTCCCCGCGCAACCCGTTACTCAGACACCGCGAGACAGGACTCCCCGGTGCTGAAACAACTTCCCCTTCGCCTGCGTTCGGCTTCCTACTCCCTGCGCGGTGGCTTCCTGGTGCGCCCGCTGGTGATCGCCGTCTTTCTCGGATTCTGCGGCGCCGTGCTGTCGGCGCTGGAGGAAGCCTACCCGGCCGCCTCCGCCTGGATTCCCGTGACGCTGTTTCCCTCGCGCCAGGATGCGCAGGTGGCGCAGACGATCCTGTCGGTGATCGCCACCTCCACCATGACGGTGGTGTCGATCGTCTTCGCCATCCTGCTGATGACGCTGACGCTCGCCTCGATGCAGTTCTCGCCGCGCATCCTGATCAGCTTCGTGCGCGACCAGGGGACGCAGTGGACGCTCGGCATCTTCCTCGGCACGTTCACCTATTGCCTGGCGGCGCTGCCGGCCGCGCGGTCGATGCCGCAGCCGTTCGCGCCGATACTGACCGTGCTCGGCGCCATGCTGCTGGCGCTGGTCTCCGTCGGCTGGCTGCTGTTCTTCATCCACCACATCTCGCACGCCATCAGCGTCAACCACATCGTCGACCGCATCGCGCGGGAAACCGAGGAGGTGATCGACGCGCTCATGCCGCACCCGCGGGTCAACCACCACCTGCCGGCGCCCGTGCCGTTCGTGCCGGAGGAGCCGGAATTCCCGATCCTGAACGAGGTCTCCGGCTATATCCGCTTCATCGACACCGCGCGGCTGCTGGCGTTCGCCCGGATGCACCATCTGCGCGTCCGCGTCACCCGCCGGGTCGGGCATTTCGTGCCGGCCGGCATTCCGCTGCTGATGGTCTCCCGCCGCACCCGGCTGGACCGGCACCATGCGGTGGACCTGACCGGCGCGTTCGATATCGGCCCGATGCGCACCTTGCAGCAGGATGTTGAGTTCGGCGTCATCCAGATCGTCGATATCGCGCTGCGGGCGATCTCCCCGGCGGTGAACGACCCCAGCACCGCGATCAGTTGCATCGACCAGCTGACCCGGGTGCTGATCCGCTGGGTGGACCGCATTCCGCCGGAGTCTATCCTGTTCAGCCCGCCGCATGTGGCGCGGGTGGTGCTGCCCTGGATCGACCTCGACGGCCTGCTGAACACCGCCATCGAGCAGATCCGCGCTTACGCCACCACCGATGCCGCGGTCAGCCTGCGTCTGCTGCGGCTGCTGCACGACGTCGCGGGCAGCACGGACGACCAGGCGCTGCGCCGCCGTCTGGCCGAACGCGGCGCGCGGGTCGTGGCCGGCTGCCGCGAGCGGTTGCCGGACGACGATCTGGCGCGGCTGGAGCAGCGGCAGGCGGCGCTGGAAGGGCTGTGCGCGGGCCGGTAGTCAGCGAACCTGCATGGGAATCCTATGCGGGCCGCAGTCAGGCGCTATCGTTTTACTATGTCCGGGTGCGTATCATCTGACGCAGCTTGCACAGGGACACTCCCGATGCCTGACGCCGCGATGCTGATCCTGATCGTTCTGGCGGTGCTGCTCCCCGCCGCCTATGCCGCGTTCTGTCGGCGCATCTGATCATGACCCCGCTCGGCGCGGCCCAGCTCTTCGGACTATTGGCCCTGCTGCTGCTGACGGTCCGGCCGCTTGGCCTTTATATGCAGCGGGTCTTCGCCGGCGAGCCGACGCCGCTCTCGCCTCTGCTGAAGCCGATAGAGGCGCTGATCTACCGCATCGGCGGCATCAAAAGGGATCAGGAGCAGGTTTGGTTCGACTATGCGATGGCGTTCCTGGTCTTGCACCTGCCCGGCATGCTGCTGCTCTATGGCCTCCTACGCCTGCAGGACATCCTGCCGCTCAACCCCGCCGGGCAGCCGCCGGTGGCCCCCGGCCTGGCGCTGAATACCGCGATCAGCTTCGCCACCAACACAAGCTGGCAGTCCTACGGCGGCGAAACGACGCTGTCCCACCTCGCGCAGATGGCCGGGATCGCGGTGCAGAGCTTCCTGTCGGGCGCGGCGGGGATCGCCGTGGCCATCGCGCTGATCCGCGGTCTCGCCCGCCACGGGCTGAGCACCATCGGCAATTTCTGGGTCGATCTGACCCGGGCGACGCTGTATGTGATGCTGCCGATATGCATCGTGGCGACGGTGTTCCTGGCCTGGCAGGGCGTGCCGGAGAGCCTCGGCGGCCCGGTTGCCGCGGTGACGCTGGAGGGTGCGCAGCAGACGATCCCGCTCGGCCCGGTCGCCTCGCAGGAATCGATCAAGCTGCTCAGCGGCGATGGCGGCGGCTTCTTCAACGCCCAGTCCGCGCACCCGTTCGAAAATCCCACCGCCCTCACCAACCTGCTCAGCATCCTGCTGATGCCGCTTATCGGCGCCGCCCTCACCAACTGCTTCGGCCGCATGATTGGCGAGGAACGCCAGGGCTGGGCGTTGCTGGCGGCGATGCTGCTGTTGCTGCTGGCGGGCGCGGTGGCGCTGCACGGCGCGGAGGCCGCCGCCAATCCGCTGCTGGCCGGCACCGGCGTGGAGCAGCACGCCGGCAACCTGGAAGGCAAGGAACTGCGCTTCGGCGTGCCCGGTTCGGCCCTGTTCTCGGAGTTTGGCACCGCGACCTCCTCGGGCGCGGTCAACGCCATGCACGACAGCTACATGCCGCTTGGCGGGCTGGTGCTGCTGGTCAACATGATGCTGGACGAGGTGATCATCGGCGGCCCGGGGTCCGGCCTGTTCGGCATACTGCTTTACGCGCTCGTCGCCGTCTTCATCGGCGGCCTCATGATCGGCCGCACACCGGAGTATGTCGGCAACAAGATCGAGGCGCGCGAGATCAAGCTGGCGATGCTGGCGATCCTCGCGGTGCCCGGCGCTCTGCTGTGCCTGACGGCATTGGCGGTTGTCTTGCCGATGGGCGTGGCGGGGTTGGGGAATGCCGGGCCGCACGGGTTTTCCGAGGTGCTGTATGCCTACACCTCGGCGGCCAACACCAACGGCAGCGCGTTCGGCGGGCTGTCCGCCAATACCGGATTCTACAACCTGACCCTGGCGCTGGCGATGGTGCCTGGCCGCTTCTGCGTGGTCGTGCCGGTGCTGGCGCTTGCGGGATCGCTGGCCGGCAAGCGGCGGGTCCCTGTCTCCGCCGGCACATTGCCGACGACGGGTCCGCTTTGGGTCGGGCTTGTGCTCGGGGTCATCGTGATCGTCGGCGGGCTGTCCTATCTGCCCGCCCTGGCGCTCGGGCCGGTGGCGGAGCAGGCGTCGATGCTGCGCGGCGCGGTTTTCTGATCCCGGCTTTCCGCCGGGGGCGTTTTTCGGTCGAGACGCGGCCGAGAAATCTGCGGCGGCCGTCATCCGTAAGCGCTACAAGCGGGGCGTATCCGCCGCTCGGCAAAGCGGCCATTCCGGGAGTTTCTGAGTGGGACTGACCGAGCGTGCCGGGCGCCTGGCGGTGTTCGGCCTGATCATCGCCGGCATGACGCTTTGCCTGGTCCGCGATCCCGGCACCGGCGATGTCGCGTTCTCGATCAGTTGGATCACCCGCATGCCGCCGGTGGGACCATTCGCCGGCTACGGCCTGATCGTTCCGGTGCATGACCTTGGGGTGAATTACCCGCCGCTGAGCATCCTGGCGCTGTGGGCATCGCTGCGGCTTGGGGCGATGGCGGGGCTGTCGGAGGTGCTCAGCTACAAGACCGGCGTCGCGCTGTTTACGCTGGTCTCCGTTCTGCTTGTGCTGCGGCGGGAACGCTCGGTCGAGCGGGCCGGACTGCTGTTCGTGCTGACGGCGCCGTTCGGCTTGTTGCTTGGCTACTACGATGTGGTTTACCTGCCGTTTTTTCTCATCGCACTGTGGGCCGGCATGGACGGACGCTGGGGCGTGGCGGGCGCCGCGCTGGCGATTGCGAGCCTGGTGAAGTGGCAGCCGCTCATTCTGGCACCGGTGTTTGCTATCGGCATGCTGCGGGCATCCCGCTCGTGGCCGCGGCTGGGGCGGGACGCCGCGCCGGTGGTTTTGGTGGTGGCCGTTGTGCTCGGGCTGTTCGGGTGGGAGCCGACATGGCAGGCGTTCCGGATGGCTCTGCACAACGGGTATCTGAGCGGGCAGGCGGTCAATGCCGGATGGTTCGTTTCCTGGGTGTTGGAGGCCGCGCGATATGGCGCGCATCACCTGCTGCCGGATGGCGGCGTCGATATGATTTTACAGGATATCGACCCCGCGGGCGCTGTTTCGGGTCCCGGCGCGATGGCGCGGACGGCGCTGCGTCTGCTGTTCTGGGGCAGTTACGTGGCGGTCATGGCGGTATTCGTTTCGGGGAAGGCGACGCCGGCGGCGTTCATCCGGGCCGCGCTTGCGGCGAGCCTGGCGCAGTTCACCTGGAATGTCGGGGTTCACGAAAACCACCTGTTCGTGCCGATGATCGTCGCCTACGTCGGCTGGGCGGCGGAGGCGGTGCCGCTGTTCTATCTGTGGGCGATCGGCTCACTGGCGGTTTTCAACATGGTCGCGTTCTACGGTACGGGCGAGGGACTTGGATTTTCGCGTGTCGCCGGGATTGACGGCACGGTGCTTCTTTCGATGGCGTCGGTGATTCTGTTCTTCCTGGTTTGCGGACTGCAATGGAAGGCTTCGCGGGGCGTTGGGAGTTCGGTTTGAACTTGGGCGCCGCCATGAACCCGCAGCCCGGGCGTTCCGCAGCCATCGCAACCGCCGCCCTAAAGCGAGGACTGAAACAACCAGCCTGGTGTCGAAAACCGCGCGCACGGCACCGCGCCGGGCCCTATTCCGCCCCGGGTTCAACCTTCCCGCTGCGCCGCGCCTGGGCGACGGCTTCGGCGACATCGGCCCAGGTGATGCCGAGCTCGGCAAGCTTCCGCCGCACCGCTTCGGCTGAACCCGGGGCGGGCGGGGGTCAGGACGATACGCTCGTCCTCGGCCTCAAAGTAGGCGGGTGCGGACCCGACCCCAACCGAGTCGAGCACCCGTTTCGGCGGGGTGAGTTGGTTATTGCTGGTGAGTTTGGCGAGCATACCGCGGAAAGTAAGGAATCAAGGTCGCTACGACAACCACTTTGATTGTCCCTTCCCCGCCGCCACCCGCCGCCTACGGCCGATCGAAGTCGGCGAGCACTCTGATGATGCTGGATTAGGTGTTCATCGGCGGCCCCGGGTTCGGGCTATTCGGAATGGCGCTGTATACTTTAGTCGCCGTTTTCGTAGGAGGTCCGATGTTCGGCCGCACGCCGGAGTATGTCGACAAAAAGATCGAGGCTCGGGAGATCAATCTGGCGATGCTGGCGATCCTCGCGGTGCCCAGGGCGTCGCTTTACCTCACGGCATCGGCGATGGTCTCGCCGGCCGGCGTGTCGGGGTTTGGCAACGCCGGTCCGCACCGGTTTTCCGAGGTGCTGCACGCCCGTACCTCAGCGGCGAACACCACTGCCAGCGCGTTCGGCGGGCTGCCTTCCGATGCCGGGTTCTACAACCTGACCCTGGCCCTGGCGATGGTGCTTGCACGCTTCTGTGTGGTCATACCCGTGCTGGCGCTGGTGGGATCGTTAGCCGACAAACGATGGGTCCCTGTATCCGCCGGCACATTGCCGACTACCGGTTCGCTGACGATCAAAACCTTTAGATCGTTCTTAAGCAGCTTATCGTCAGGACTTCTGCAAAAGGCTGGGGTGGATGGCTAACTCTTGCCTGCTCGGGCTAGAAGTTGGCTGATCACTCAGCTGCCCATGAGAATCTCCTGCCAAGTCAATAGAATGTTTTTCTCCTACACCAAGCCTCCGCAATGCTGCCTCGGCCACGGATTCGGCAATTTTTTCCGCGGCCTTGCCACCGATCCGACCGCCTATCCTATAGGCTGCCTCGATAATGCCCATTTTGATCAGATTGATGGCGTTTCGCTGCAGTTCGGGATCCCTGACAGATCGTGCAATATCTCGCTGGTCCGGTCGGTAGCAGCCTTGTCTAGTGTCACCCCTGGCCGTAACTTTTGAAGGGCGCTCTCGACGATCAACTTTCGCCGGTCCTCGGGAATGATTTTTGCGACTATTGTGGCGGCATCAGGGACTAGTGACCGGAAACCTCCACCTCGGTTCTTCGGGGTGACCGGAACCTCGGAACCAACCTCTGCTGGCGTTTCCGATGCGTTTTGGGAATCTGACAACAGCGTACTCCCCCGATAGCGGCGCATTAATCTACTCGTTCAAGCTGGTGCTATATAGATATTATTTTGTCTGGCGTTAAAATTAGCCATTTAGGCTAAACTCACGCTAGCGGATCATTTTGGCGAAGGCCCCATCCGCGCGAGAATATAGGGCGATCGGAGCCGGCATGATGCCGAGCCGACACTAACTGGTGGATTGTTTCACCAAGCGAGCCTGGGACGAAAAACCAGTCTTTCTCTTGAAGGTCGTTTGCCGAATAAGGTCGGAGCCCATGACGGAAGCCGTGACCGCACCGTCCCGCGCCTAAGCCGCAACCCCAACATCCTCTTCCAGTTCCTCACGTCCCATCCGCCGGTGCGCCACCAACAACGTCCGGATGGTAAGGTCGGACACGCCGAAATGCTCCGCCACATCCTGCTGCGCCTCCGCGGAGTAATCCCCGGCCAGCATCCCATCGACAGCCTCGAACGGGCTGAGCAGCTCAGCCGCGAACGACCGTTGCACCTTCTGCCGATACGTATAGGCGCGCGTCGCCGGATGCAGCCACCCCCCAAACGGACTGACGATCCGATCCCCCAGCAGCCGCGCAAGTTCAAACCGCCGCCCGGACGGCCAGGCGGAGCGCAAAACAATCCGGCTGTCGCCTTCGGGGCCATCCAGCAAGAACGACAAGCCCGCTCCCCGCTTGCCCGCCGCCAGCACATCAACATCCACACCCGCCATATCGGCCAGCCGCGCATCCCTGATCGGCTCCTGACCAAAGCCTTCCTGCTCACGCAATGCCCGCGCAGCATTGGCGCCTAACTTCCAGGGTGGCGTCTCCTTCTCCGGCGAGAACACGCCCGCCTGAAGGGTCGCCGCAGCGCCCGGCGACACGGCGAACCCTTCGCTCGCCGCGATCAACCGCAACTCTTCGCCGGTCAACAGATCGCCTCCTTGCGCGCGATCCGCCGCCAACTCCTCGACCGAGCGATTTCCAAGAACCTGCGCGTCGTTCAACAGCCGATCGAGCACCGCCGGGTCTGCCTGATCCGGATCGCAACCCAGCAATGCTTCCAGCTTGCGCCGCTGCGCCGCGTCACGATCACGGCGTTCCTCGCCAAGCTCAGACCAGATTTTGTCCAGATTTGTCTCCGGGATGCGCTCCGCGCGAAGCTGGCCGATCACCTGACCAATAAACAGGTCCACCGCCGTCTCGAATGCGAACGACGGCATGACGGCGGAGACATCGTTGATGTAGCGAAAGGTGGAAGCGGAGCCGTCCACGCTCGGCTTCGCGATCAGCCCGGTGCGTTCACCGTCCGAGACTATGGTGATGTTGGGCCAGACATACCCCTCGCCAATGGTGGCCATGCGGTGCGCGAACGCCCAATCGGGCGCGTTGGACCTCGGCTCCCACCGCAGCCGCCACCAGTTCCAGGCTAGCCACTCGGCCAGATGGTAGGCTGACAGCAACGGCTCGGTGCGAATGCGGTTGACGAACCCGTCGCGCCCCTCGCTCAGGCAGTGATTGTCGAAATAGATCCCGACGGCGGAAAAGCATGCCCGCTCCTCCGGTGTCCCCTCTTCCAGGTGCTCCCAATCGGCCGTGATTGTCAGCCCGGGCTGCATCGGCTCGTCCATTCCTTCAAAATCAGCGAGCGAAGGACGTCATCGCTCTCCAATCGATACCCGTGATAGCCGTCGCTGCCAATCTTGGCCGCATAAACTTCTCCGCCAGCATCGACAGACCAGATGTATTTCGGCTTTCCGCCATCCGGGAAGTCGCTAAAGAGCCCACGCAGCGCGCCTTACATGAGGAGTTCCGAGGCTTCGGCTTTCAGGATGACCCGCTTGCCATCGCACAGCGATTTCCACGGGCGAGGATTGACCGGAGGGTGAAAGCCGTAATCAGCCGGGTGCTTCTTACGGACGGCACTGCCAACATAGTGCGCCTCAAGCGCCAGCGTCTGACGCCCTGGCAAATCCAGGCGTGCCGACGATGCCAGCCGGCGCTTCGGATCGCGGCTTTGCCGAGGTTTCATAACGCCTCCAACTCGGGATCGATGGCTATCATACCACCGCCACCCCGATCGAGAGTTAATCGCTCGCGTCGAATGCGACCGTGCCAACGCGTCAAGCTGCCGACAGTTGGCTTCACCGCCGCGCCGCGGCCGCCGCGGCAACCTGCTTCAACGCCCGCAGCCGCCGCACCTCCACGAACTGCCACACCAGCAAAATCGGCACGCCGACCACCAGATCGCGGGCCCGCCGCACCAACGACACGCCCAGCGACAGCTCCGCCGGCACGCCGAAGATCGCCCCCAGGCCGGCATACCCCGCCTCCTGCACCCCGGCATTGACCGGAACCAGGAACGTCACCGCCGCGGCCGCGGCAAGCAAAGCCTCGATCGCCATCGCATCGTCAAAATCGATCGGCACGCCCAGCGCCTGGTAGGTGATCCAGCCCGCGACCCCGGTGCACAGCCAGCCAATCAGGTGCATGAAGAACCCCAGCGCCAGCTTCCCGGTATGGCCATAGATCAGCCCGAGTTCCGCCTGGAAGATCGCCACCCGGTCCTCGGCATCGCCGAACCACCGTCCGGCAATCCGCCGCCCGAGGCGCGCGAAAACCGGCACCGCGCCCTTCTGCGCCCAAACGAAGCCGAAGCACGCCAGCACGGCCAGTCCGATCCCCACCTCCAGCGGCACCGCCAGATGGGATGACGGCGCGCGCACAAGCAAAACGCCCAGCCCGATCATAACGAACGCGATCTGCGCCAGGAACTCCGCCGCGACGTCTACCGCGGTGGAGGCCGCGGCAGTGGGCCACGTCACCCCGTGCAGCGTCACCGCGCGGGCGCCGAACACGAAGGCGCCGACCTGTGAGAATGGCAGGCAGTTGGCAGAGGCATCGCGCACCATGCGGCCCCAGACCATCACCCACGCGCGCCTAAGCGGTCGCCCGGGCGTGATCACGTCCCACGCAATGCCGAGGATGACGAAAATGATGATCTGCCAGAGACAGATCACGGCGAACTGCGACCAGCCGACCCGGCTGACCGCGGAAACCACATTGTCGAAGCCGAAATAGGACACCAGCAGCGACGCGAGCAGCAGGCCGAGCCCGGCCAGGAGATAGGACAAACGCTTCATGATGCGCCGCTTCTGCCCGCGCCCGGCGGATCGGGCAAGGTTGCTGACGGTCATGGGAACGCCAGGACAGCAATCTTAACGGTGTTCGTGGCCAAAATCGGTCCGATGCAAAAATATGGCGCGCAGGAGCATCCGGGCTGGGAGATACCCCGGCAACGAGCAAACGCCATCGGCGGTTACGGGCCTGGCGCCGTCTCGGTCGCCCGGCGGTGCGCTGCCGCTTGTGTTCGGGTTTCCCTATCCGCCCCCCTTCGTCTATGCAGTCCGCCGCACTCGATAACGGAGTAGAGATGACCACCCTGGTCACTGGCGCGACCGGCTTCGTCGGTTCCGCCGTTGCCCGCGCCCTGGCCGCCCGTGGCCATGCGTTGCGCCTGCTGGCCCGCCCCTCAAGCGACCGCCGCAACCTCGCCGGGCTGGATGCGGAGGTCGTCACCGGCGACCTGACAGACCCCGACTCGCTGGTCCGGGCCGCCGCCGGCTGCCGCTACGTGTTCCATGTCGCCGCCGACTACCGCGTCTGGGTGCCCGATCCGGACGCCATGTTGCGCGCCAACGTGGATGGCGCCGTCGCGATGGTGAAAGCCGCCGCCAGGGCCGGCGCCGAACGCATCATCCACTGCAGCTCCGTCGCCGCTCTCGGCCAGATCGGCGACGGCACCCCGGCCGACGAAAACATCCCGGCGCATGAGGCGGATTTCGTCGGCGTCTACAAACGGTCGAAATACCTCGCCGAGCAGGCGGTGCTCGACCTCGCCCGGCGCGAGTCGCTGCCAGTCGTCGTCGTCAATCCCGCCGCCCCCGTCGGCCCGCGCGACATCAAGCCGACACCGACGGGCAAGATGATCCTGGATGCTGCGGCCGGACGCATGCCGGCCTATATCGATACCGGTCTCAACATCGTGCATGTGGACGATGTCGCCGAGGGCCACGTTCTCGCGATGGAAAAGGGCAGGGTTGGCGAGCGTTACGTGCTGGGCGGGGAGAACATGAAGCTGAAGGACATCCTGACCCTCGTCGCCGAGGTTGCGCACCGCCGGCCGCCCTCCATCCGGCTGCCGGAGGCGGCGCTCTGGCCGGTGGCTTTTGTCATGGAGAAGCTGGCCGACGCCACCGGCATCGCGCCGCTGATGACCCGCGACCATCTGAAGATGGCGCGGAAGAAGATGTTCTTCTCCTCGGCCAAGGCGGTGGCGGAGCTCGGCTACCGGCCGCGCCCGGTGCGCATCGCGGTGGAGGATGCCGTCGCGTGGTTCCGGCTGAACGGCATGCTGTCCGCATGACCCTGCTGGCTGCCCTGTCGCTGTTGATCTGGATCTACCTGCTCGCCGCGCACGGACGGTTCTGGCAGTCCGGGCCGGTCCTGCCGTTGCGCAGGCCCGCCGCGACCCCGGCCGTCGCAATCGTCGTGCCCGCCCGCGACGAGGCGCCGGTCATCGCGGACAGCCTGCGGTCGCTGCTGGCGCAGGACTACACCGGGCCGCTGCGGGTCATCCTGGTGGATGACGGCAGCACCGACGGCACCGGCGAGATCGCGCGGTCGCTCAACGTCCCGGGCGGCGGAGGAATGGATCGCGTTGGCGGCGGAACGGCTGCGCCCGCGACCGTAAATGTGTCATGGCCGGATTGGGTCCGGCCATCCACGACCGGCGGCCAGCCGGGCGACAAAATCGTGGATGGCCGCCACAAAGCCGGCCATGAAACTTTGGGTCGCCACCCCGTGGGCAGCGCGGAATCGCCGGCCCCCGCCTCCCGCTCGCTCACCGTCATCGAAGCCGGCCCCCGTCCGCCTGGCTGGAGCGGCAAGCTGTGGGCCGTGTCCCGCGGCGTGGCCGAAGCGGGCGAGGTCGAACTCGTGCTGCTGACCGACGCCGACATCGTGCATGAACCGGCGCATCTGTCCGTGCTCGTTGCTCAGATAGAGCAGCACGATCTCGATCTGGTATCCGAAATGGTCGCGCTGGCCTGCGACAGCCCGGCCGAACGCGCGCTGGTGCCTGCTTTCGTATTTTTCTTTCAGCTTCTATATCCATTCTCCCGGGTGAACGATGGCTCGAACCGCACCGCCGCGGCGGCGGGAGGGACCATCCTGATCCGGCAGCGGGCCTTGCGTCGCATCGGCGGAGTGGACAGCGTGAGGGGTGCCTTGATCGATGACGTCGCCCTGGCGGCAGCGGTGAAGCAGGGTGGGCCGATCTGGCTCGGCCACTCCACGCTGGCGCGGTCGGTGCGGCCGTATCCGGGGTTCGCGGACATTTGGCGGATGGTCGCGCGCACCGCCTATGTGCAGCTTCGCTACTCGCCCGCGCTGCTGGCCGCGACGACGGCGGGCATGGCGCTGACCTTCCTGGTTCCGCCTGCCGCCGCCCTGTCCGGTCACGGCGCGGCGCTCTGGTGCGGCCTCGCGGCGTGGATCATGCTGGCGGCATCGTATCTCCCGGCATTGCGCCGGTTCCGCCGCTCCGCTCTGTGGGCGCCGTTGCTGCCGCTGGTCGCCGGGTTCTATATGGCCGCGACCATCGGCTCGGCAGTGAACCACCATCTCGGCCGGGGAGTTGCCTGGAAGGGCCGCGACTACCAGGGAACGACCGCATGAGCGACGCCGCACTCCTCAACGTCGAGACCTGGTCCGGCAAGGATCGGCAGGATGAGAATTTCCCCGTCGGCTCGCTGGCGATCGCCCGGCAATATCGCGCGCCGATTCATTGCTTTTACCGCTTCGCCCGCAACGCCGACGACATCGCCGATTCTCCTGCGCTGTCCGCCCCGGACAAGATCGTCCGGCTGAACGTGATGGAGGACGTGCTGCTCGGCCGCCGCGCAAACGGGTCCCCCAGCGCCCTGGCGCTGCGGGCCAGCCTGGCGGAGACCGGTGTCAGCCCGGTGCATGCGACCGAACTGCTGCGGGCCTTTCGCCAGGATGCCGTCAAGCTGCGTTACGCGACGATCGACGAACTCTACGATTACTGCCGCTATTCCGCGGTGCCGGTCGGCCGCTACGTGCTGGACCTGCATGGGGAAAGCCACGAGGCTTACTCGCCGTCCGACGCCCTCTGCATCTCGTTGCAAATTCTGAACCATCTGCAGGATTGCGGCAAGGACCTGGCGAACCTGGACCGCTGCTACCTGCCGCAGGCGCTGCTCGACCATTTCAATACCACGGTGGACGATTTGCGGCGGCCGGCCGAGACGCGGGGAATGCGGCGGGTGTTCATCACCTTGCTCGATCGGGTGGACCGTCTGAACCACGCCGCCGCCGAACTGCCGACGATCGTCCGCAACCGGCGGCTGCGGCTGGAGACCACGATCATCCATTGCCTCGCCAGACGATTGGCGCGGCGCCTTGCGCTGCAGGATCCGCTGGCCGGGCGGGTCAAGCTGACAAGATCCGATGCTATCCTGTCCGTGCTAACGTCCATACCGTCGCTGATATGATCCGGACGCCGCTGGGTGCTGACAGGGCCGATATGGCGGCCGTGGAGCAGATCGTCCGTTCGGCCGGCACGTCGTTCTACCGCGGCATGCGCGTGCTCCCGGCCGATCGGCGGCATGCCATGTATGCGATCTATGCGTTCTGCCGGATCGTGGATGATATCGCCGACAACGACGGCAGCCTGGAAGAGAAGCGTCGCGCGCTTGCCGGCTGGCGAGAAACGATCGCCGAGCTCTACCTGGGCCGCAGCAGGGATGCGGTCACCCGCGTGCTCGCCCTGGCTATTCCGCGATTCCGGCTCCGGGCCGAGGATTTCATCGCCATCATCGACGGCATGCAGAGCGATGCCGAGACTGTCGTTGTCGCACCCGGCATGGCCGAGCTGGATCTGTACTGCGACCGGGTGGCCTCCGCCGTCGGGCGGCTGTCGGTGCGCGCCTTCGGCGACTCGTCGCCGGCCGCGGACCGGGTTGCTTTCGCGCTGGGGCGGGCGCTGCAACTGACCAACATCTTGCGCGACATCAAGGAAGATTCGGACCGTGGCCGGATCTACCTGCCGCTGGAGTATCTGAATGATGCCGGCGTAACCGCGGATCCGGCCTCGATCGCGACCGCGCCCGGGTTGCCGGCGGTGTGCGAACGGCTGGCGGCGCTGGCGCACGGCTATTTCCGGGACGCGTTCGCGGCGATGGATTTATGTGACCGTTCCGCGATGAAACCGGCGCGGCTGATGGGCGCGACCTACGACTCGATCCTCTCGGCAGTGGAAAATCGGGGCTGGAAGCGGCTTGAGCAGCCGGTCAGACTGCCGAAGTGGCGAAAGTTGTGGCTGGCGTGCCGCTACGGGCTGTTTTAGGCCAAACATCACGCCTTCGCGCTTAATTTGGCTTGCGTTTTCGGCGCCTCGGGGCGCACAATCTTGTCAGTCGATTAGGGCAAAAACCTCGACCCGACTGTCAATCCCTTCGCGCCATTCTCACCTTCGGAGCACACGCTCGTGACGACATCATACAAACGCCTGATTGCGGCGCTGGCATTTGTTCTGCCGGCCGCTGCCCTCGTTGCGTCGCCGGTCCTGGCTGCAAGCGACGCTGCAAACCCGACCGCCACCACCCCCAGCACCAGCAGCACGCATCACTCCCACAAGTCCAGCACTCACAAGTCCTCCCACAAGAAGGCTCCGGCAGCCACCCCGGCGCCGACGGCCAGCTAGTCCGGTCCGAGGGAGTTCGATTCTCGGTCGCTAACCCGTCATGGTGGGCAAAGGCCCGTCATTCAGGCCTGTCTTTAGTTGAGCACAAGGCGTGGATGCCGGCCTCCGCCGGCATGACGGGATAGTGTCCCCCGCAAAGTTTGTCTTTACGCGGCGTTGGCTTCCAGCAACGCTCTCAGTCCCGATAAAATCCGGGACGGCGAAGGCGGACAGCCGCTGATCGCCAGGTCCACCGGCACCGACAACCCCGTGCCGCCCAGGACCGCGTAACTTCCCTTGAACACGCCGCCATCCAGCGCGCAATCGCCGACCGCGACCACCCATTTCGGGTCCGGAGTGGCGTCCCAGGCCTGCTCCAGCGCCGTTTTCAGATTCCGGGTCAATGGTCCCGTCACCAGCAGGACGTCGGCATGCAGCGGGTTTTCCACGAATCGCAGGCCGAATCGCTCAAGATCGTAGAAAACGTTACTCAGCGCGCGCAGCTCAAGCTCGCAGCCATTGCAGCTTCCGGTGTTGACGTGGCGGATCGCCAGGCTGCGGCCGAGCCGGATTCGCGCCGCCGCTTCCAGCCGGGCGGACAATGAGGCGATGGTGTCCGGATCGGCCGCCCCGTCCGCTTCCGCTGGCAGCGTGCCCATCACAGATCCATGCCCGAGGCGGGCAGGGCCAGGGATGTCCTGATGATATCCGCGTCCTCGGCCATCGCGCCGCTCAGCGCCGCCTCCGCCAGAGGCCAAAGCACCCAGCCGGGGTCGCGGGGGAAGGCGGCGGCGATCTGTCCGTGATCGATTCGCAGCCAGTGCCAGATGCCGCCGCGGCTCGATTCGGCGCAGCCGATTCCCTCGCCGCTGGTCTGCGGCAGCGACTCGGCAACGGGTCCCGCCGGCAGAGTGTCGAGGGCGCTGCCAATCAGGCGCAGGCTGTCTTCGATTTCGTTGATGCGGACGGCCTGGCGCGCCGCCGAGTCGCCGGCGGTTTGCGGCACGTTTGCGGGGGGCAGGTGGCTGTAGGCCGGCATGAACGCCAGGCGCGAATCGAAGGCGCGCCCGGCGGCGCGGCCGGCGACCCCGCCGGCGGACGCCGCCGCATCGCCGCCGGTTCGCCCGAGGCCGCATAGCCGGGAGGCCAGGGCGGTTCCGTCGTGTTGCCGGCGGATCTCCGGCAGCCCGGCGGCGACATTGCCCAACGCACCCGCCAGCGCCTCGGCGCCACCGGCCGCGAGGTCCGCGGCTATGCCGCCGGGCACCACGCAGTCCATCATCAGCCGGTGCCCGAAGGCGGCCTGGCAGGCGCGCAGCAGGGTCTCCCGCAATACGCCGCAAGTTGCCGATACCGGGCGGGAACCGGTCAGGCGTCCGATTTCGGCGATTGTGTCGAGGTGCACGGCGATGCGCTCGGTTTCCAGCATGATGACGCGCAGCCGCTGCGCCCGCGGCGGAGCGGGGACGTCCAGCGCGACCTCCGCCGCCGCGGCGAAGGCGATCGAGTGGGCAACGGTCGAGTCGGCCGACAGGCGGGCGGCAAACCGGGCGGCGGTGCGGGGCGATTTGCCGCGCATCAGGCTCAGCGTGCCTTTGTGGGTGAAGCCGAGCAGAGTTTCGGCGTGACGGATCGCCGGGCCGTCCAGGGTCAGCCGCAGATACGCCGCCTCCGCGATCAGGCCGGCAACGGGTCCCGCGGACAGGACCATGTGCCGATCCTGCTCGCCGAAATCGAGCAGGTCGGATTCAGGACGCGGCGGGGACGCGCGAGCGGCCATCGGCCAGGCGCAGGGCCAGGCGCCGTGGTCCAGCCAGGGCCGCAGGTTAACGGCGCCATGCGCCTTGTGGCCGAACAGGTCGTGGATCATCCGTTCATACAACGCGGCGTCCGGCAGCACCGGCGAAAGCGCCGGATAGGCCCCGCCCTCCACCGCGGTCGATACCGGCAGGGCTGCGCCCGCCTCCGGGTCGAGGAACAGCGCGTAGACGCGGTCCGCATCGGCCCAGTGCGCCAGCAGCACGCGGCACTCCGCGGCGGCGGCGCGCGCGGTATCGGCCCAGTCCGCCGTGCTCAGGTCATGCCGGAGCCACGGCTTGCAGGCTTCAGCCCTGACGGTCTCGATGATCCCGCTGTCGCTCATGATGGCCCCATTGTCACCGCCGCCAGCCATCGCACAAGGTCCAATGGCGCGAACAGGCCGAACAGCGCCGCGAACGCCAGCGGCAGCCAGCCGGCCGACAGCAGCGCCTCGCGCAGCGAAACCGCCGGCAGCCGTCGTGGCAGGCCGGCCAGCAGAACCGGGATCAGCGCAAGGGCGAGCGGCAGCAGAAGCCACGGCGCATGGCCGCCGATGGTCAGGACGACGAGAACGAGGCCTGGAAACACGCCGACGGGCGGCAGGCCGGCGAGGCCGGCGAGGGCAAGCAGCGCGGCGGGCTCGCCAGCGGTGCGAGACGCGGTGCGGGTCAGGCTCAGCAGGATCAGCAGGACGCAGGCGGCGAAGCGTCCGTCCGGCTGCGCGGTGGCGATCGCCAGCCCGGCGATGCTGGCCTGCGCAAGCAGCAGAATATCGGCGCGGCCGTGTCTGCGGCGGATCAGCAGGGCCGAGCAGGTCAGCAGGGCGCTCAGGGCGACGCCCACGCCGAGCGGTTCGGCCGCTTGCAGCCACCCGGTCTGCGCCGCGGACCGCAGCAGCAGCACCAGCAGCGGGATGGCCAGGTCGGGCACCGAAGCGGCCAGCATCGCATATCCGGCGAAAAGGCCGAGATATCCGGTCAGGGAAGGTTCGGCCGGCAGCGTCAGCGTGCCGAACAGAGCGAATCCGGCGCCGATAAAGGCCAGGACTGTGCGATCCCGGTGCTCCGCTGCGTTCGGCAGCAATGCGGCCGTTGCGGCGGCGGTCAGGGCCAGCCAGGACAGGATCTGGCCGGTTGCGCAGACCGCCAGAAGGACGAAGCCAAGCTGCAGCAACGATGCCACCCGGCGCCACGGACGGTTCGGCTCTACGGTCCGGGCGATCCATGCACGCATGACGCCCTCGAAGGCGATCAGCGGCGCGAAGACGGAGGCCAGCGCGCCAAGCGGGACGATCAGCGCCGCGCCGAACAGCACGGCCGCGCCGGCGAGCTCCGCCCATCCGAGCCACGCGGCGGCATCGCGTCGCGCCCACCGCCCTCCCGTCTCGACGAGACTCTCGGGTCCGCCGATGACGCTCGCCGCCATCGGCAGCGGCAGGGCAAGGCAAGCGAGCGGCAGCAGATCGTCCACGGCGATCAGGCATCCGGCCAGCGCGATGCCGTTGCCCATCGCCGCGAGCGCCAGAAGTTGCGTGACGGGATCGCGGCGCACCGCGGCCAGGACGGCCGCCAGCAGTACGACCGCCAATGGGATGCCGGCTTCGCCCCGGGACAGGCAGAGTGCGGCGAGGATGGCGCCCGCGGCGAGGCCGGCGATCTGACTTTCCGCGCGCGGCGGCAGCCTGGTGCGGCTTTGCGCCAGCCGGACCGCCACTACGCCCGCGGCGGGCGCCAGCACGAGCAGTGCCTGTCCTCCAAGGACCGCCATGGCCGCGACAGAGGCGGATTGCGCAGCGAAAAAGATGAACGCGGCCCGGAACTGCCGGGTGCAGAGCATCGCCAGGCCCGCCGCCAGGGCGAGGCCGGCAAAGCCTTGCTCCAGAGCGGTCACGCCATCCTCGCGCTGGCCAGCACCATGACCGTGGCGATCACGGCGAGCAACGCCGCGACCCCCGCCACCTCCGCCGCGCGCTGGGCCGCGATCCGTCCGGGCAGCGCCCGCGTCCCCGCCATGAACAGGATCAGGACGGCGAGCTTGCCGCCCCAGCAGGCGAGCCCGATGGACCATTCGAGCGGCCCGGCTCCGGCAGTGGCGTACCCGAACGGCAGGAACAGCGCGCCGGTAAGGTCGAGCCAGACCAGCCGCCGCAGCCAGGCTGTCAGCCTGGACATCGCCAGGCCGTTGTCCGCCGCCGTCCGGTCCAGCCCGGCCAACGAGAAGCCGTCGTCGACAAACGCCAGCGCCAGCAGCGCCGCCAGCACGACGGCGGCCGCCGCCGCCGGTGCAAGACCTCCATCCCGCGCCTGGCTCATGATGAGGTCCAGATTGAAGCTCCCGGCCATCAGGGCGATGGCCAGGGCCAGGACGATGAGCGCCGCTTCGGCCGGCACCGCGAGAGCGCTGCTTTGCTGCGCCGCCAGCCCGGGCTCGGGCGCGCCCGCATCCAGCGCCGCAAGCACCATGACGGCCCGCGCCGACGCCAGCAGGGAGACGATGACGAGGATGTCGGCGAGCGGCGACAACGCCATGCTGCGGCTGAAGGAAGGCGCCAGCGCGGCGGCGGCCAGCGTGATGCCCAGCGCGGCGGACGGCGCAACGCGCAGGACGATCGAACCGCCATCCGTCTCGGCGGGCGTCTTGCGCGACAGCCGGACAAGGTCCCGCCAGGGAAGCAGGACCGGGGTGCCGGAGCGCCCGCCGATCCGCGCCTCCAGCCAGTCCGACACCCCGGCCGCCAACGGCGCGGCTGCGACCATCAGGGCGATGTGCAGGATTTGCGCGACCAGCGACAGCAGGAGGCTCATGGGCCCGCTCCGGTGGCGGAAACCGCCAGCATCAGGATTGCAAACGCGGCGAGCACCAACCACAGGGCGGTGGGCGCGGGGATTGTTCTGAGCGGGGCCCGGAACCTCCGGCCAAGGGCCGGCTTGCCCGGAATTCGCAGGGTAAACCGGCCCCGTCCGTCATGGCGCGGCTTGTCCGGGCCGCTTGTTGCGGCAAGTGCCGCGACAGGTGGCCCGGACTGCGCCGGGCCATGTCGGACGAGCGCCAACGCGGGCAGGAAGCCGGCTCCGGCGGACTGCGCCATCGGCTCGCCGAAGGGCAGTCCGAACGGGGGCTTCATGCCGCCGAACCAGATCCCACCGGCTTTGGCCTCGCGCCGCCGCCAGCGCAGCAACAGGATCACGCAGCCGGTGGCGCAGGCCAGCAGCGCGGCGACCGGCAGCGCCGCATAGCCGGGGGACGCGGCCGACGTGGACAGCATCGTCACGCTGCCTCGGATGCCCGGGGACGATCCGATCAGGCTTCGCACCGCGGGGGCGGCCAGCGCCCGGATGACCGGGCCGGGGATCAGGCCGGCGATCAGCGGCAGGGCCGCCAGCACCGCCAGGGTGACGCGTCCCGCAAGTGCAACCTCGTGCGCCCCGGCGCCGCTCGGGGACCTCGGGCGGCCCAGGACGGCGATGCCGATGATGCGGACCGAGGCCGAAGTCGCCGCCGCGGCGGACAACGCGATGGCGAGGGTGGTCAGCGCCAGCGGCAGTTGTTCAAAAAAAGATGCCGAGCGCGGGGCGTACAGCAGCGCCTGAAACAGCAACCAGAGCGAGGCGAAGCCGAGACCCGGCGGCAACGCCGACAGCGCCAGCAGCCCTGCCGCCAGGGCGCCGGAGGTCCGCGGCATGGTGTGGATCAGTCCGCCCAGGCGCGACAGGCGGGACGTGCCGGCCGAGGCGCTGATCGCCTCGGTGGCGAGCGTGGCCGCTGTCCCTGCCATGCTGCCGCCGAAGGCCAGCAGCACGGCCGCCTCCAGCGCCAGCGATTGCGCCTGCGGCAAATCCGCCCCCCGCGCGATCAGCGCCAGGCCAATGCCGGTGATCATCAGCCCGGACTGCCGCCTGACCAGGTTGGCGACGGAGTCGCCGATGCCGGCTTCAGCGGCGGCGCGCCAGGCGAACACCACGGCGATCCCCCCGCCGGCGGCCAGTAAGACAAATCCCCACCAAGCCTGCACCGTCTGCCCGGTGA
Source organism: uncultured Rhodopila sp. (assembly GCA_903851415.1). Lineage (GTDB taxonomy): Bacteria > Pseudomonadota > Alphaproteobacteria > Acetobacterales > Acetobacteraceae > Rhodopila. The sequence goes on from CAINOE010000093.1 coordinate 27,976, forward strand.
GATCGTCCAGCAACCGGATCAGGATGGCGATGCCGGCGGGCAGGACGACGCCTGCGGCCAGGGCATGGTTCCCGTCACGCGGGCGCAGGCAGATCAGCAGGGTTATGGCGGCGGCGGTCATCATCGCCGCGATGCTCGCCCGCTCCCCCCCGACCGGGGCGGCCCGGATAGCGTCGAAGCGCGGTGCGAAACCGGCGGGCGTCAGCAGGAAGACGGCGCCCGCCAGCAGCAGCGGGACCAGCAGCGCGTTGAGGCCCGGGCGACGCGATGGGGCCGGATAGACTGTGCCGCACAGCACCGCCGTGCCGAACAGAAGGGTGACGCCATCGGCGGCCAGCAGCGACAGGATCGCTCCGCCGAGGCTGAGCGCGGTGACGCGCGCCGTCTTGCCACATGCGGCAATGGTGCCGCCGCTGATGAGGATGAGCAGAAGGAAGCACGCCGGCATCGGGCCGGTAGCGAGATGCAGGCGTAGCCCGGGCGGCCCGGCGGGGATGATCAGCGCGGCGGCCGATGGGAGGAGCAGCGGCGGCAGGCAAAGCGCGGCGCCGAGGAGGCTCAGGCCCGCGGTCAGCCAGGGGCCGAAGCGCCGCGGCACGACGGCGGCGCAAGCGCCCAGCGTTAGCAGGGCAACCGCGTCGAGGGCCAGGAAAAGCAGGGTCGGATCGCTCACGGGCGCGAGGCTAGCACCGCCGGCTGGATTCGGGATGCGGTCACGGGATGGGTGAACGGGCTAAATTGGTTTTCCGGCCGGGAATGTGCGGCATGGCAGGGCCTGACCGCATTGCTATCTGCAAGGGCGCGTGAAGCATACCGTTCTGCCACGCTTCATGGCCCGGTTTGTTCTTTAGACCGGGCCAGGACGACCAGATGGGACCGGTCCTCACTCCCGGTCCTGCCGCACCGGAGCGAACCGCCGGTACGCCGCCCCGAGCCCGATCAGCGCCAGCCCGAGGCCGAGGAACGACACCACCCGCCATAGCCCCGTCAGCCCCGACATATCGACCGCGAACACTTTCATGCACACCAGCCCGATGACTCCCAGCGCCGTCCGCCTCAGCCAGCGCTGGCCGCTGCGGATGCCCTGCACCATCAGGCCGATACCGTAGGCCAGCCAGGCGCCGGACCAGCCCCAAAGCTCCGCCGCCTCCATCGGCGAGTGCGAAAACGCCATCCCGTCGGGGTGGAAAACCTGCCGGATCTGCAAGGTGATCCAGGCGAACCCGCCCGCCACCGCGTAGGCACCCAACACCACGCGCGCGTCGCCATGTCCCACCATCCGCCGCGCCAGGACAGCAAGGCAGGCGGGCACGAGATACGCCGCACCCAGCGTCAGCACGCCCGCGCGGGCGCCCGTCAGCATCGGGTTCAACACCAGCAGCGCCGCCGCGAGCCCCAAAGCGACCCCGCCCAGCACCTGCCAGGCCCATCGCAGCACCACCCGCCCGGAGCGCTGCGCCAGATACAAATACGCCGTCGCCTGCACCGCGAGCGTCAGCATATGCAACGCGGCCTCGGCGAATCCGGCGGGGCGGGCCAGATCGCCCCCGCCGCTCCAGTGGCGGATTTCCAGCGCGGCGAACAACGCCAGGAAGGTGATCGCGCCCGCCTCCAGGGTCGCGACCAGGCGATCGTCCGCGCGGCGGCGGAACAGCACCGAGGCGAACGCGAACGACGCGGCGGGCACGGCGTAGCCCGCCACCAGCCCGTTCGCCAGCGGCAGCGCTCCGAACGCGTAATCCAGGACATACCAGTTCAGCGTCAGCCGGACGATCACCACCGCCGCCACGACCAGCGCCACTGGCCGCAGCGCCGGCAGGTCCGCGCGCGCCTCGATCCACGCCAGCGGCGGCAGGAACAGCGCGACCGCCAGCGTCAGCCAGTAGTCGTGCAGCAGCATCCCGCACCCCAGCGCCAGAGCGGCCACCGCTCCGGCGGCGTGCACCCCGGCGCGCCGCCGATCGGCTGCGGCCAGCGTGGCGGTCCCGGTCAGAGCCGCGCTCAGCGCCAATGCGGCGGCAGCCCAGGCCTCTCCGGTCTGAAACCCGGTGATCCGCGCATAGGCGACGGCCAGCGTCAGCACCGGCATGGCGGCGACCAGAGCCGACCATGGCAGGGGATTCGGCGCCCGCCGTTCCAGCCACAGCCCGGCGGCGGCGTGGAACGCCGCCAACAAAAAGGCGGCGGTGATAAAGGGCACAAGCGCGGCGGGCGCCCAGGCCCCGGGCAAAATCGCCTCGACCACCCCGTCCGCCCGAATCACCTCGCCGGTGGGCTGCCATGCCGGCACCGCCCAGATCAGCAGCGACAGCAACCCGATCAGCGCCGCGACCCACGGCAGCAGATCGAGCCGCGGCTCCGCCGCCGCTTTCCACACCGCGATGGGCGACAGCGCCAGCAGGGCCGCCTGAGGCGCCAGACCGGGCGCAAACGCATCCAGCACCAGCCCCGCGGCGCCGAGCGCGGCGAATGGCAGCCACGCCAGCCACCGCCCGATCCGGTGCTCCAGCGCGGCGCCAGGCAGCAGGACCAGGTTCAACACCACGGCGGACGGCACGAACAGCGCGGCGGCCCAGCGGTCCGGCGACTCCGGCAACCCGGCAAAACACACCCACAGGCAGCCGCCGATGGCCGCCGCCCGGGCCAGCCAGGCCCAGGCCGTGCGGCGCACCACCATGAGCGCGGCGGCGGAAACCAGGAAAAGGTAGCCGAACAGCCCGGGCAAGGACGGGTTCTGCGTGGCAACAAGAGCAGGGGTCGCGAACGCCCCCGCGATGCCGGTCGCCGCGGTCAGCGGCCCGTAGCGCAGCGCCGCCGCCAAAGCGATCAGCGATGCCGCCGCCATTGCCGCGAAACTCAACAGCGGCGGCAGCAGGCCGTAGAACGGCCCCGCCCCATAAGCCGCGCCGAACAGGAAGGCGGTGCCCCCGGCGGCCAGCCCGCCCGGCGCCTGATCCATCCGGAACGGGCCGGCGAGCGGCGGGCCCTCATGCCGGTGAAGGAACTCCGCCCCGGCCAGCAGCACGAGGCCCAGCAGCGCGGCGAAACCGCAGCGGGCGGCCGGGCCGAGCAGTTCCTGCTCGACCGCATAGCGCACCAGGAATACACCCGCGAACAGCAGCGCCGCGGAGCCGAGCCAGACGCCCCAGTTCATGGTGATCAGCGCTTCAAGGTCCCGCTTCGGCCGCCCTGGCGGCGCCGGTTCGGGCGGCGGGACGACATATGGCTCCCGCGGCGCCGGTTCGGGCGGCGGGCGCAGCCGCCGCAGCTCCCGATGGGCCGACAGGGCACTGAAAAAGCCGGCGATGCCGAGGACCCAGCCGATAAACCAGCCCAGTTGCAGGAGGATTTGCATCCGGCCAAAAGGCCGCGCGCCGCCTGCCCGGTCAAGCACGATCCAAGGCGGAAGAGATCGGCCGGCCGCCACATTGCGGCAGACAAGCGGGACGAAACGATATAAACCGGCGGCTGCCAGTTTTGCCGGTAGAATCAGTCGGATGATCGATCGTGCCGTCAGCCCGCCGAAAGCATGCAAAGTCTCTCCGCCGATCGTCCGCGGCGCGTGAGCGCCGCCGATGACCACGCGCGGCGTACCGTATACGATCAGCCCGGGGCGCAAGCTCTGGCTGCGGCTGGCCGTCCTCGCCGCCCTGGTCACTCTTGCCGGCGCCGTCTGGTGGCTGACCGGCGCATGGCAAACGCGTGAGGAAAGATCCGAGGTTGCGCGCACCCGGGAGGAGATTGATCTGCGGCTGACCGGCTTTGTCAGCGATTTCGCGAAATCGATCAGCTACATCCGTTCCGTTCCCATCCTGGTAGCGAATGAAACCACCGTCCGGGATTTCCTGTCCAACCGCCCGGCCGATGCCGCAGCGCTGAACGCCTATCTTGCCTTCGTCGCGAAAACCGTCAGCGTCGATCTGATTTTCGTCATCGATCCGTCCGGGTTGTGCATCGCCTCCAGCAACTTCGCCGCACCCGATTCCCTTGTCGGCGAGCACTTCGCCGATCGCGAATATTTCGTGGCGGCGCGCAAGGGCGGGGCGGGCGTGCAATACGCCGTCGGGCGCGTCACCAACATTCCGGGCGTGTTCTTCTCTGAACCGGTCCAGCGTGACGGGAAGTTTCTCGGCGTCGCGGTCGTCAAGATCAACGTTCCCAACATCCAGCGCACCGTCGCGGCCCGCGGCGGCTTCGTGACCGATCGCCATGGCGTGGTGGTGATCGCCGCGGATCCGGGCTGGCTGCTCAAGGCGGTTCCGGATGCCTCGGTCTCCGCCATGACCGCGCAGCAGCGCCTGCTTGCCTACAAGCGCGAAACGATCGATCCGCTTCCGCTGGTCCGCACCAGCGGCGAACCGTTCCCGTTCCGCGCCGGCGGGGTTCCCTCTGTTATGGCACGGCAGCCGCTGGCGACGGAGGGCATGGAGGCCTATGTCCTCGCCCCGGTCGAGGGCCTGGCGTCGCTGGGGAAAATCCGGATCAGCGCTTTCCTGATCATTTACGGCGGCATCTGCGCTGTTGCCTGGGGGACCTTCATATCGATCGTAATGGCGCAACGCTCACGCGCGCACCGCGCCAGCCTGATCGCCGCGAAGGAGCAGGCCGAGGCCGGCAGCCGCGCCAAATCCGATTTCCTCGCCACCATGAGCCATGAAATCCGCACGCCGATGAACGGCGTCATCGGCATGACCGACCTGCTGCTCGACACCGAGCTGACGGACGACCAGCGGCACTCCGCCAATACCGTGCGAAGCTCGGCGGAAGCGCTGCTGTCGATCATCAACGACGTGCTGGATTACTCCAAGATGGAGACCGGGCGCCTGGATTTCGACAACCATGCGTTTGAGATGGGGCAATTGATCGAGGGCGTCCTGGACATCCTGGCGCCCCGCATCGCGGACAAGGACATCGATCTCGCCGGCTATGTCGCCCCGGACGCGCAGGGCGGCTTCGTGGCCGACGACGGACGGATTCGCCAAGTGCTGCTGAACCTTGTGGGCAACGCCATCAAGTTCACCGAGCACGGCATTGTCGTCGTGAACGTTGCCGCGGACCCGGACGGCGGCGACCGGGTGCGGTTCGAGATCAAGGACACCGGCATCGGCATCTCCGACGCTGCCAAGCCGTATCTTTTCTCGATGTTCACCCAGGCGGATTCATCGATGACAAGGCGATACGGGGGGACCGGCCTCGGACTTGCCATCTCCCGCCGGATTGTCGAAGCGATGGGTGGGACAATCGGGTTTGAGAGCGAATTGTCGAAAGGCAGTACCTTCTGGTTTTCGATTCCGCTACAAAGACGCAACGATACTGCCGCGCCCGCCGGCAGCAGATCGCTGGCCGGCATTCGCGTCATTGTCGTGGACGACAATCCGGTGAACGTCGACGTGTTTCGCCGCCAGATCGAGGCGGCGGGCGGGTTGGTTGAATCGTGTAACGATGCCGGCTCCGGACTGGACCTTGTCCGCGCGGCTGCCGCCAACGCAACGCCTTTCGATGTCGCGGTGCTCGATCACCAGATGCCGGGTGTCACCGGCTATGAGCTGGCGATGGCGATCCGGTCCGACAGCGCTCTGGCCGCGCTGCCGTTGATCCTCGCCACATCCGTTTCGACCGTAAACCTGCGTCTGAAGGCCAAGGCGGCCGGCATCAATTTCGTGCTGACCAAGCCGGTGCGCCAGCAGGCGCTGATCTCCAACCTGCTCGAAGCCGCCGGCCGCGACCCCGGTGCCCCATCGGCACCCCGGAAGGTGGCGGAGATGTCGCTGGTGCCCTTGCAGGTATCGCTGCGGATACTGGTGGTCGATGATGTGGCAACGAACCGGTTCCTTGCTTCGCGGATACTGGCGAAGGCCGGTCATCGGGTGGAACTTGCCGGGGACGGCGCCGAAGCGGTGGAGAAGGCCGCGGCGAGCGATTTCGACATGATCTTCATGGATGTGCAGATGCCGCGGATGGACGGCATCGAGGCGACCGCCGCGATCCGGGCGATGAGTCCGCCGAAGTCGGAGGTGCCGATCATTGCAATGACCGCGCATGCGATGGACGGCGACCGGGAGGCTTTGCTGGCCGCCGGCATGAACGATTATGTTTCGAAGCCGATCAATCCGGCCCGGTTGGTGACGCTGATCGAGACATGGCAGCGCGGGCGGGTTTTCAGCTAGCGGGACAGCGTCACTTCAGGGGATGTGCCTGCGGAACGATCACAGCACCAGCCGCGACGGGAACACGCGCCTGATCGGCTTGCCGACGGCGCCGCGAAACCGCGGACTGTGCAGGCAGACGCCGCCGATGAACCCCAAAACGCAACCAAGCACGATATCCAGCAGCCGAGCCTCAAGCATTGCGGCCGCCGGTTCATGCCCGAGTCTCGTTCCCTCGGCCAGGAAGATCGTCAGCGGCGTAATGAAGACCACGGCGAGGCCGTAGTGCCGCACGACCAGCGTCTCGATCAGGAACGTCAGCAGCATCATCGCGACCGATACGCTCCATTTGTCCAGAGGCAGCCGCAGAAGCGCCATGGCCAGGAGCAGCCCGATGGCGGTGCCGGCGATGCGCTGGAATTGCCGGTTCCACACCGCGCGCAAGGACACTTCCTGGATTACCGCGAGACAGCTCACCGGCACCCAGTAGGCGCGCTGCAAACCGAATGCCTGCGCCAGGGCCAGCGAAATCCCCACGAACACGCCGATGACGATCGGATCGAACACGACAAAATCGAAGCTTGCGCGCGGCAGGGGGGTCTCCGGTTGGGGCGGCTGCAGCCGCAGCAGGTAGACGCTGTAGAAGAACGCGATCGCGCAGGCCAGCAGGCAGCCCATCGTCAGCAGCCCGACATTCAGCGGCACCTGCAGGATGCCGACCGGCGAATAGACGCCGATGGAGGCGGCCATGATGAAGAACAGGCTGCCCGGCGGGCCGACAACGTAAAAGCGGCAAACCATGGCAACGAGCATGGTCATGAAGGCCAGCATCGGCACCAGCAGCGCCGGAACGAAATGGCAGATCATCCCGAGCGTATAGCAGGCGCTCATGCTGAAGGCGGCGGCCATCAGCGCCACCATGCGGTGCGAAAGCGGCGTGTTGGGTGCATACAGGAACACCATTCCGCCCAGCGACGAGATGAACCCGTAGTCCAGATGGTCGAACCAGGCCCCGATCAGCAGCGGCAGGCCGGAGGCGAGCGCGGCACAGAATGGCATCTGCCAACGCCGGTCGCTCGACCGGATCGTGGTCAGGTGGTGCCATTCCGTGCGGATCATCGACCGGAACGAGCCGGGCGGCCGCAGGCCCCTCACGGCAGCGCCTGCGGGAAGCGGGCAGCGGTCGTCCCGCGCGTGGCTGATCGTATCATGTTGAAACTGCTAGCCTCCCGTAGCGGACCGTGCAAGCGGCGGCGATCGGGCACAGGAAGGTTACGCGCCGCGCACGGAGACCGGGAACACTCTCCGACCAAGGCACTGAGCCCACGCCCGGGAATGATCAAATTGGTCGGCGCCACCATTCCCGTCATGGCCCGGCTCGTCCGGCCCACCTATCGCGGCACTGCGCTGGAAGAGGTGGCCCGGATAAACCGGGCCATGACGGTTTCGAGAACACCGCTGCTTGGAGCGGTCGTTCCCGGGCGTCGCCTAAAGCAAAAGTTTCGCATGTCACCCGTTATAGCGGATCAACGTCCCGCTGCCCGCCGCATCCGCGCTCAGCGAGAACCCGCCGCGATCAACGCTGCCGGCCAGCGTAAACGAAGTCTGCACCGCGGAACCCAGATCCACCTGCACAGTGGTGTTGCCGCCGCCGGAACCGAACGCAAGCCCGCTCGCGCCCGCGCCGCCCGCCACGAACCCAAGCCCGGCGATGTCGATCTGATCGCCCGCCAGCAGATTCTGGATCGTGTCGCCCTTCAGCAGCGCCGCGCTGTCCTTGAACGTGGTCTGCGCCGCGCCGATGAACGTCAGCTTGCCGGCGCCGCCCCCGGTCAGCGTCTGATGCGCGCCGCCCGCCGCCAGCGTATCGGCATACAGCGTGTTGGCGTCCTGCACCGCCAGCCCGGAGATGCCGTTCGCGGTCACGCTGTAGCTGCCCGCCGCCTTGGCCAGATACAGCGTCGCGATGTTGCTGACGTTGCCGCCCAACGTCACCGCGCCGCCGCCGGAGAAGTACAGCTCGGCCGCACCGGTGCCGCCGTTGATCGCATCGCCGATGGTGGCGGCGGTCACCAGGATCGTGTCGTTGCCGCTGCCGCCGAGGAAGCTCTCGCCCGCCCCCATCGTCACCGCGTCGGCCCCGGTGCTGTCGTGCAGGTCGATGAAGTCGGTGTTGGCGGCGCCGACGATCGTGATCGTCGGCGGCGCCGTATTGCCGGTGGCCGCCGGCGGCGCGACGCTCACCGTCACGCCGTTCATGCCGGCGCGCAGATCCACCGTCTGCTGCGTGCTCGGATAGACGATCCCGTTCGCCGTATTCGTCGGCTGGCCCTCCTGCGCGTCGATCGTCTGGATGCCGGCCAGCGCCGCCGGAAGCGCCAGGTTGAAGGTGCCCCCGCCCGACAGCACCAGCGTGTTGTTGCCGCTGGAGCCGGCATCGATCCGGTCGCCGGCCGACAGCGCGCCGTTGGTGGCGATCACCGTGTTCGCCGCCGCGCCGCCGCTGACCGTGTCCGCCCCGGAGGTCAGGGTGAAGACCTGGCCCGCGGGCGCCACCACCGTGCCGGTTATGGCGATCGTCAGCGGCGTCAGCGCCGTCGATCCGCCGCTGTCCGTGCTGGCCAGCGTGAAGGTCGCGGTTTCGGTGAAGGTTCCGGTGGCCGCGGTGCTGAGCGAGATGTCCAGCGCGCCCGACGCCGCCCCGGCCGCGATCGTCCCGGCCGAGCCGAAGCCGCTGTTGATGAAGGCCGCGGTGGTGCCGCTGAAGGCCGAACTCCCGGTCAGCGAATCCGCCAGCCCGGAGGCGATGTTCTGCAGCTCCAGCACCGCCTCGGTGCGCGCCGCGGCCTGCGTGAACGTCCCGAGATTGAGCGTGTAGCTGTTGCCAGAACCGCTCAGCGCGCCAGCCGAACCGATCCGGGTCACCGCCGCGGTGGCATAGTTGTAGACGCTCGCCGTCACGCCGACGGTCCGGGTGCCCAGATCGACTGTGCCAAGCCCGTCGATCGGGGTTCCGTCCGACACCAGATCGACCGAGACGCTGCCGGCGAACGCGCCGGCGGTGGCGGACAGGAACGACAGGCCGATGGTTCCCGCGCTGCCCGCCAGGATGTCGCCGGTGGCGGACGCGGTTGCGGCGATCCCGGCGGAGGTGGAGACAGCCGTGCCGATGAGGTCCTCGGAGTAGCCGTCGGCCGCGGCGGTGTTGCCGAGGACGAGCGACGCGTTGGCGGTCTGGCCGGCGTGTATGACGATCGGCGCCAGGGTGCCGATGGACGCGGCCGCCTCGCGATAGATCTTGCCGGTGACCGCGACTGTCTGGGTGCCGAGATCGACGGTGCCGAGGTTGTCGACATTGGTGCCGTCGCTGACCAGGTCCAGCGTCACCTGTCCGGCGAGCGTGCCGGCGGTGCCGGTGTTGACGGTGACGCCCAGAGTGGCCGAGGCGCCGGCATTGATGTCGCCGGTGGTGGCCGGGGCGACTGTCAGCGGGCCGGAGGCGC
>CAINOE010000094.1 GCA_903851415.1 uncultured Rhodopila sp.
AACCATGCGCCGTCGGCAGGGCCTCGGTATGGTCGCCGAGGTGGTTCTTGCCGAACTCTCCGGTTGTATAGCCGAGGTCATACAGGAACTTGGCGAGCGCCGGGGTTCCCGGGCGCAGATAGGACGGGCTGCCGGGCAACTGCGGAGGGATCATGCCCGTGCGCAGCGGATACATGCCGGTGAAGAACGCGTTGCGGCCGGAGGTGCAGCTCTGCATCCCGACATAGTCCATGAAGATCGCGCCTTCCTGGCCGATGCGGTCGATGTTGGGGGTTTCCCCGACCATCAGGCCGCGATGGTAGATGCTCGGCTGCATGAAGCCGATGTCATCGCCCATGATGAACAGGATGTTTGGCTTCTGCTCCGAGGCAGGTGCTTGTGCCAGGGCGGGGGTTGCCGCCAGCGGCACTGCCGCGAGCGATGGCAGAGCGATGGATAAGAGGCCTGCCGCAAACTTGCTGCAGCGCCTCGGTGATCGTGGTGGGAAAGTCATCCTGTAAACCCCCTTCGATTTGCTTCCGTTATTAGGCGTAGTCTTCATCGCCGGATTGGTGCCCAATCCATGCTGGCTTCGGCGACCAATCCGGGTGACCTCCATACACCGATCCCGGGCCGCCACTCAGGTTTATGGTTTCGGGCGACCAAAGCCGGTCGAGCCAAAGCCATGCGCTGACAACAGGTTCGGATTGGTGCCCGCGCGGCCCGAGGAACGCGACGGCGCGCCGGGATGAAAGATCGGGGTTGGGCGCTTGCTTTCATGTTCGGGCGGGGAGGTTGCCGATGCAACCGTCCCGTGCGACTGCACGATGCTCGGTTGACCACGCTCCAACCCTGCTCGCAGTTGACGGTCGCAACTCGCAGGTCTGCGCCGAAACGCACCGTCCGCGCCGAAACGCGGTCGCAGAAAACGCGTCGCGATACCGCCGGTTGATTTTCCCACCCACAGGCGACTCCTCTCCTCCTCCCCGCGATGCGGGAAGCCGGCATTAGTATGCGCTGCTCATCCGACGCTATATCAATGGGATAAGCGCGGTCCGACTTGTGGAATTAAGCTCCTGTAATGCGGGCTTACGCGCCTGACTATGCATTTTGTGCACGATCATTAATTGTCACATTTTTCTGGCGCGCTGCCGTGTCATGGAGGGTGTTTCGCCGAAGGCAGCTCGGTAATGAGCCGAAAACCGGTGTTTGTTGAAGCCGGCCTGCCGGGCGATCTCGGCGATGCTCGCTTTTTCGTCTCGCGCGCGCATGATCGCAGTTCGCGCCTGGCCAAGCCGCCGTAAGTGCATGTATCTCCCGGCACCGACACCCAAAACGGTCAGGCAAAGCTTGCGAAACGCACGATCCGAGACGCCGAGTTGATCGCGGACTTCCGCCGAATGCAGGTTTCGATCGGGATGGGCGGTCAGAATTTCCTCGAAGCCGACCATGATCTCGTTGGCTCGGCGCACGGTTTCGGTCTCCGGGCGTACCTCGGCGTTGGTCAGGCACGCGGCCAGAACCTCCCCCAGTTCCGCCTCCATGCCGCGGATGACCTCGGGGTGGTCAAGGATCTGCGGTCGCGTCTCGGCGAGGCGTGCCGCCTCCCGATGGATGCGTACGAGGCGTTTTCGGTCGTTCGGCGATGGACGCAGTATCTGTCCCGTCGCTGGAGGAGCCAGAGCGGCTCCTGTTTCTATTATGGCAAGTTCGGCCAGCGAAGCCGTTGAAAGCTCGATCATGCGCCAGCAACTGCGTCCGTCGGTGCGTTGATGCAGGCGCTCCCGATGGCCGTGGAACATGATCTCGCCCTGGTCCAGGCTCAGCCCGCGCCATACGATTGAATGTGTGGGCTCAGACGAGAAGGAGATAAACGCCCGGTCTGATGGCAGTGAGACAAAGGCGACGCGGGACAGGTTTTCCCGAGCGCAAAGAAGTGACAGATGCGGGAGCGTGATCCGGGTGGCGCAAGCGGTGAACGCGCCCGGCGTTGTCACAACCAGGCCGGCAAAGACGTCGCCGAGGTCCGCCCGATAGTCCTCGGAATCGCTTGTGCTGCTGGTTGAGCTGCCTGGCATTTCGCCGCGCCTCCGACATTGCGCGGGCAAGCAAGATCTGCGGTCGAAATCTTACTCGCCGCGTGCGATGGCCAGACGATCGTAGCAGCAGCCAAATGTTTGACTATGCAAATCGTGCAGGAAGCTTGAAATTCGCCATGACTGCGGAATCGCCACCGCCCGGAGCGCGCCGCAGTGTCGCGGAAGGTGTCTCTCTGAAGTGTGCCCGATAAGCAACGGCGAACCGTCCCAGCTCCCAAAAAGCATGGGCCGTCGCGATCTCCGTCACTGTGGTCGAGGCTGGATCGGCCAGCAGGAGCGCACGGCGTGTCAGATGCAATTGCCGCAATCTCAGGTAGTGGTACGGCCCCATGCCAAGTGCACGAGTACAGCATGCTGCCAGCAGCCGCCTTGAGACGCCGAGCTGCTGGCAGACTTCCGTCAGGTGAATGACGCTATGGGAATTCGCCGCCAATATCGCGTAGAATCGCCGCATGATCTTGGCGTGGTCGCGGTTGCCGAAAACTGTCAACGGCTGGTCCACGGGGCTGAGACAATCGGCCAAGGCGGCGATCAGCGCTTGCTCGAGGCCGCGGGCGGAGTCCGGACAGGCAATCACCCCGGGCGCATGCTCTGCGAGGTTGGCAGCCGCCTCGTGCAAGCTCCGAAGCCGCTCCATCGCAACGGCAGACGGCATCACGTACAGCGGTTCGCGCGGCGGGGTGAGATCGCAGTCTCCCATGGTGGCCCCCACAGCCTGCATATCGGCAATGGGCAGTGACATGGTGCCGAATTGTGTGGGGCCGTTGGATAGCAGAAAGCCGCTCTGCCCCTCGCTCAGGCGCAGGATTGCCCCGGGCGCGGCCTCGGAGCCATCCCAGATCAGGCCCGGTTCGGCCCGCGTCTGAAACGCCACGATGGCTCGGCCATGCGTGTTTTCGTAGTGGGCAACCCGCGGCAGGGTCTCTGCGTATTGCTGCATCCACAGCCGGTCCAGACTGATGCGGGCGAGCTTTGCCTCGAAGTGCCCCGGCCGGGTGATCGACACCTCGGCCTTGGTCGCTTGCAGGAACGCTACGTATTCATCGGGTTCGGAGAACCGCCGAACCATGCTTGCCGGCATTCCCTCCCTCCCCGTGGCGCATTTGCACCCGCGATAGCGCGTAACTATGCGGATTGGCACGCGCCTTGACGCAGATCAATTGGGCTGAGGCGCGGGTCAGTCTCGCGCGATCAACGACGTCTCGTGACCGGGGCAGCGCCGCTGACCGTGGCGGCTTCATGCCGAGCCGCGTCGGCTTCCGCCCGTGCTACGTCAGCCACCTGGAGCGCCACGGCAGCGGCGGCAACCCCGGCTTTCTCCGCATGCCATTCCGCGCGCGTCAGGCGCCGCCGCGCTGGTCCAATTCGTGCCAGTGCGCAAGGAATTCCCACGGATCGCCAAAATCCGTCCTGCATGGCCCGCATCGCGCCGCGATATGCCTTGTCACCGGCTGCGCTGGCGGCCTTCCCATCGGCGCCCTCGGCCAATGCGGCGGCCTTCGCGGTTTCCTTCGCGGCCACTTCCGGATGCAGACGCCGCGCCCGCATGTCAGCATCCGAGGGCAGGATTTATGCATGTAGGCCGCGCGGCAACATGCCGGACAACCGACGACAGATCGGCACCCCACTGGTCACGTAGCCACTCGACGACCCGCGCCTCCCAGGCTTCGACTTCTGCCGCAACGGCCGGATCTTCCCGCGCTTCCGCAACAGGGCCGGGTGCGATGCGACTACGGTCAAAAGGGTCAGTTGGTCTTGTCTGATTTTCCGGGTCTTTCCGCCTGCGATGGTAGCCATGGCAGCAGAGGCCCGCAGGTCGCGTGCCTTTGTCAGCGGACTAAACACCGTATCGATACGGTATTTAGCGGTGCGTCGACGGCGCGTCTCTTATGCGCGGACCCGGAAAAGGTATTACGAGGCACCGAATCGGCGTTACCTGACCGGAATAAAGTGTTGCGCGTCTCCCGCGACATGTTGCACGGGTCCCGGCAACTGATTCACGAAATCAGTAAGTCGTTCATAATTATGCAATTTTGTGCATATGTAGGGAAGCTGGCGGCAGGGTCTTGCCGCGAGACATCCGCTGCGGCGCTGTGATCCGCGAACGGCGGTTCAAACGGTCAACCCCGGTTCGGGACCACCCTATTTGTTGTCGCCCTGCCGGAAACGCCGGACATGCCGCCGTCGTGGATGGTGTTCGAGTCGGTCTTCGGCATGATTTCGGTTGCCTATGCCAACCTGGCGCCGCCCGAGTTTCGGCGGTATGCTGCGGGTTCGGATTGCCGTATCCGGTCCTGGTGTCCTGGCTGCATAGCCTTAAATACGTCCGGAACATCTGCGCGCATTATGGACGGGTGTGGAACCGGGAGTGCCGGATCAAGCCGATGATTGCTCGAGCCTACAAGGCGGAGCTGACGCCGAACGGGCGGGTCTATGCCAAGCCTGTCTTGATGCCGATTCTGTTGGTGAAGATCGCCCCCGGGAATCATTGGGCGATCTAGCAGCCTGTCGGACTTAACGCCACGCGGCGTCCGTGGTAAAATCGCAACGACGATTCGCAGCCCCTTCGGGACGCCGCCTCTCAATCGGTTCGAGGATCCGGCGCAGGATCGCCGCGGTGGTGGCGTGTTTCCGGGCGGGGCGTGTCTCCGGTCTCGGCGGCATGCCGGGTGATCCCGGCCATGGTTTCGCCGACCGCGGCCTCGGCGTTGGGCACCGGGCAGCCGGCGGCGACGTGCAGATAGCGGATAGCGGCGCGGCGCAGGGTCAGGGTGCTGACGCTGAGGCCAGGGCCGCGGCCGCGGCCAGGAAGACGGCGACATCGGCGGCGCGTCCGGGCGGGCAGGGCAGGCCGAAGCGGTCGCACCAGTCGCACAAGGCGCGCACCCCGGCGCGGTAGGCGCGCCGCGTGTTGCCGGCCTTGGCGCGGCCGGCATAAGGCTGCCTTAATCGTCCAAGCCATTCGAATTGCTTGCGGATTCGATGCGTAGGGCGCTATAGTCTGCGCACACGCCGCAGCTGCTCCGTTGGGACAGGGGGCACCGAGAAGCGGCAACCGGAGGGAAGATCGGCGGTGACCGGCTGACACGCAGATCCGCCTACGCTTCGAGATTCGAACCTCTACCGCGTAGCGCGGCGACGAGTTCTTCGTGAGAATCCGGCGCGACGCCATTCGCCGGCTGGTTGTTCTGCACTTGCGCTGCTATTGCAGGAGCCTGTGCCGTTCGATCGGATTGCCGAAGAGGGATCGGATCGGATCGGATCGGATCAAAGAAGATGACAATGCGGCTGGTGCTG
>CAINOE010000095.1 GCA_903851415.1 uncultured Rhodopila sp.
CGGCAGGGTGCTGGCCTAGGTGGCCCGGACAAGCCGGGCCATGACGATGTGGCAGCGTCCGCCGCCTTTCCGGTTAGCCTGAACACGCTCTAAGTAACAACCGTTCTTCTCGGCGATTTCAGGCTGCCTGGAATCGTGGCGATGACCCTATTCGTCATGGCCCGGCTTGTCCGGGCCACCTATCGCGGCAGGGTGCTGGCCTAGGTGGCCCGGACAAGCCGGGCCATGACGATGTGGCAGCGTCCGCCGCCTTTCCGGTTAGCCTGAACACGCTCTAAGTAACAACCATTCTTCTCGGCGATCTCAAAATCTCCGCGTCCTCTGCGCATAGAGCGGGAGACAAACCAGACACCGGACGGGTGACCAAATCCGAGACCGTCTTTTTCAAATGCAAATAGCATGCCGCGGCCAGGGGAAATCGAAGCCCGGGGTCTTCGTTGCCGTCTGGCCATCTGCTGCAACTGCGTGTGTGGCCGGGCCAGGCATCCGGCCACACACGCAGTTCGGAAGTCGTTTCCTCCAAATCCTTACGCTGCCGCGAGCTTTTGCTACGCCCGGTTCCACACCGACTGGATCTCAGTCGGGCTGGGCACCCGGCCGTTCGGCGTCAGCTTGTCCACCACGCCCGGCAGGCTCTGCGACAACTGCGCCAGCAGTTCCTGCTCGCTGATCCCCGCATGCCGCGCCAAATCCGCAATCGTTGTCTGCCCCAACGCCGATTGCAATTGCGTCGGCTGGATCGGCTGGTTCTGCCCGGAACCGAGCCAGGAACTGACGGTTGACCCGTGGCCGGCGTTGGTCAGCTTGTCCAACAGGCCGCCCAGGCCACTGCCCCACACACCGCCCTGCGGTGCCGCGCCGGACGGCTGCGGCACCGGAGCTTCCGCGGGCGCGCTGCCGCCGGAGATCAGCTTGCCGACAAGCAGGGCGCCAAGAGCGACCATCAGAGGCTTCGTGATGTTGCCCCCCGGAACAGCGTCATCAAACAGACCCATTTCGACCTCCTCTATTTTGTTGTACCCCGCTCCATAGACTTTCGGGTTCCCGATAGAAATATCATCACCGTAATATGAAGTTTGGCCGCAACTTTAGTGCGCGCGACGCTGCTACGGTGCATTCGAGGTTCGTTCTTCGAAAGGATTGAAAACCATGTCCGTCCTCGGCTGGATCATACTCGGCCTGATCGCCGGCTTCATCGGCAGCAAGATCGTCAACAAGACCGGCCAGGGCGTGATCCTGGACATCGTCCTCGGCATCGTCGGCGCCATCGTCGGCGGCACGCTGTTCAGCCTGATCGGGGCGGCCGGCGTGACCGGCCTGAATATCTGGAGCCTGATCGTCGCCGTCATAGGCTCGGTCGTCGTGCTCTGGCTGTACCACAAATTCGCCGGGCGGCGGCGGGCGTACTAAGGCGGTCCGCGTTAACCATCGGTCAACTTTTCCGAGCGTAAACTGGGGCGGTCCGGCCAAAGCGGTTCGCCCCATATGCCTCATGAAACCAATGCCCGGCTGATCGATGGCCGGTTCACAGTCGATACCGCCAACCCGCTGCCGGACTCCGGCGGCGGTCTCCTCGCCTATGCCGCAGCCGATCGGCTGGCGCCGAACGCGAGGCGGGTGGCGCTGGAGGTGTCGCGGGATGCGTCGCCTCGCATCAAGGCGCTGATGGCGCTGGGCGATCCGATCGATAACCTGATGGTGCCGCTCGGTCACGGCGTCGGCCCGGCGGCCGGCGGCAAAGGCGAAACCTACTACCTCATTTGCACGGCGCCGCCCGGGCCGCCGCTGTCGGTGTCGCTGACCCCTTGGAACGAGACGGCGCTGCTCGATCTCGTGCTGCGGCCGGCGGCGCGGGTGCTGGACACTCTGCAGGCCCGCGGGCTGACGCACCGGGCGATCCGGCTGAACAACGTGTTCCAGGCGGTGACGGGGCAGCCGGTAACGCTCGGCGCGGCCTGGGCGGCGCCCCCGGCCATGCATCAGCCGGCGCTGTTCGAATCGCCCTATTCCGCGATGTGCCATCCCGCCGGCCGCGGCGACGGTTCGATCGCCGAAGACGTCTACGCCCTCGGCGTGCTGCTGCTGGTGCTGGCCGGCGGCCGCGTGCCGCTGGCCAATCTGGACGATACCGCGCTGATCCGCTGGAAGCTTGATCTCGGCAGTTTCGCGGCGTTGTCGCGCGACACCGCGATGTCCGGGTTCACCGCCGATTTGGTCAGGGGGATGCTGGCCGAGGATCCGGACCACCGGCCGCAGCCCGCGCTGTTGCTGGACCCGGCCAACGCCCGCGCCCGGCGCGTCGCCGCCCGCCCCGCGCGGCGCAGCCAGCGGCCGCTGATGCTGGGCGACATCGCCGTGTTCGACGCCCGCACCCTGGGATTCGCTCTGCTCAAGGATGAGAAGAAGGCGGTCCAGGCGCTGCGGGCCGGGACCGTGACACAATGGCTGCGCCGCGGCATGGGCGATGCGACCCTGGCCTCGGCGATCGAGGAGGTCGTCCGCACCCGGCTGGCGGACCCGAAATACGGCGCGCGGACCGAGGCGCTGCTGGTGATGCACACCATTGGCACGATCAATTACCAGATGCCGCTGTGCTGGCGGGGCGTGGCAATGTTTCCGGACGGTATCGCCGCGCTGGTCGGGGATGCGATCGCCACCCGGAGCAGTCTGATGGCGGTGGCCGAGGAGATGCTGGTCCACGACATAATCCCCGATTGGATCCTGGCGGCGGACCGTTCAAGCCCTTCGGACAGCGTCCTGGCCAGCCTGGAAGTATCAGCGTCGCGGCAATTCCTCCAGGCGGGCGGCGCGGGCGGCCTGCTGCGGATGTTCTATACGCTGAACCCGCTGCTCCCCTGCCGCGCGCCGGGGATGTCCGCGGATTGGATCACCTCCAATGGCGATCTGATGCGCTTCTTCGAGCGCACCGCCGGGGCGGATACCGGCAGCCTTGTGACTCTCGAGATCGCCACGTTCATCGCGGCGCGGGGCGAGCGGCGGATCGAAATGCAGATCAACGGGCTGCTGGCCCGTTCGGGCGAGCCGGCACGCGGCGCGGAGCTGGCGCTGCTGAAGGACATGCAGCTCCGCTACCATCCCGAGCCGATGCCGCGCCTGGCAAAATGGGCGGTGGCGCGGCTGCGGCCGACATTGGAGCAGTGGCGGTACAAGCCCCGGCGCGAGGCTCTGGCGGCCCAGCTTGAAGCCGTATCGCGCGACGGCTTCCTGGCGCGGCTGCTCGCTCTGGTGGAGGATAACGCCGGCCGTATGGCGGACCGCTCCGGCGCCGAACAGGCGGCGATGGAACGGGCTGCGATCGAGGCGGAGCTCGCGGCGATCGACTCCGGCGACGCGCCGCGGGTGCAGGAGGCTGAGAGGTTCGGCCAGGCGGTGACCGGCGCCATCGGCCTGACGGCGCTGATCATCGCCGCGTTGGCGGCGGTGCTGCAATGAGTGTCGGCGCGAAGCTCGGCGGCGCGGCGGGCGGCATGATGGTGCTGCTGCTCGGACTGGCGTTCGGCGGGCTGATCGCCGTGGCTCCGGATATCGCGTTGCCGGCCGGGGTGCTGCTGGCGCCGGGCCTCGTTGCGTTCGTGTTCGATCCAACCCCCGGGCGCGCCGTGGCAAGGGCGATGCTGCTGTTCCAGGCGGCCGCCGGCTTCCATCCGCTATCCGATGCCTGGTCCCGCTGCGACGGGATCGAGTCCTGCATGGACACCCTGGTGCGCCCGCGCGCTGTGCTGACTGTCTGGACGATGGCGGCGGTGGCGTGGGTGCTGACCCAGACGCTGCCCATCGGCCTTAAACTGTTGTCGGATTATCGCGTGCGCTCCCGCCGCGCCGCCCTCGAGGCCCGGCGCGATCGGCTGGTGGAGGACTGGGGCCTGGACGGCGGGCCGTAACGGAGAAGCTGGCCGGGAATATTTGTTGAGTTGGCCGTACTCATAGGTAGTGACTTTTCGGGCTGCTCCGCCTTTGATAGGGCGATGGATGGATTTGAAGCGCAACCGGGTGTCGGCGACGCCGGACCGTGCCGTGTCATTTTGCCCGAACGCAATCCGGCGCCGGTCGTCTTCACCTCCGCCCACTCCGGCCGCGCCTATACCGCCGAGCTTCTGTCCGGGGTGCGCCTGGGTTCGCTCAGTCTGCGCCGCAGCGAGGATTGCTTTGTCGACGAGCTCTTTGCCGCCGCACCCGGGCATGGCGCGGCGCTGGTGGCGGCGAATTTCCCCCGCGCCTTTTGCGATGCCAACCGGGAGCCGTGGGAACTCGACCCCGGCATGTTCAACGAGCAGCTTCCCGACTGGGTCAACACCACAAGCCCGCGGGTCAGTGCCGGACTGGGCACCATCGCCAGGGTGGTTGCCTCCGGCGAGCCGATCTATGGCGGGAAATTGTCGTTTCTGGAGGCGGAGCGGCGGATTGCAGCCTATTGGCAGCCGTTCCACGACGCGCTGCGGCTGGTCGTGGAGGAGATCAAGGCGCGCTGGGGCTACTGCCTGCTGATCGATTGCCACTCCATGCCGTCGAACGCGCAAGGGACGCGGGTGAACGGCCGTTCGGCCGATTTCGTCCTGGGCGATTTGCATGGGGCGGCGTGCAGTCCGCGGGTAACGCGGTTGGTTGAAGCATTCCTGTGCGGGCGGGGCTTCCTGGTCCGTCGCAACGATCCGTATGCGGGGGGTTACATCACCAAGCACTACGGGCGGCCGGCGCATGACGTGCACGTGTTGCAGATCGAGATCGCACGCCGGCTCTATATGGATGAGAAAGTAATCGAGCGGTCGCCGGGATTCGCCGGGATGCAGCAGTCAATGACGGACCTGATCGCGCTGGTCACCCGCGAGGCGCGGCGCATGGTCGGGTAATCCAGGGAAACCGTCGGCGCGCCGGGTTTCACCGTCATGGCTGTCTCCCGGCCTGGCCGGGGGATCTCCGGACCACCTCCAGCGGCACATGCTGGCCGCGTCAGCTAGCTCTCCACGTCATGGCCCGGCTTGCTGACCGGGCCATCTGCAGCCGCATGTGCTCGAATAGGTGGCCCCGACAGGCCGGACCATGACGAATTGGCGAATGTTCCCCGCGCCTATGCCGGGAACGCGGTGTGCACCATCCCAGCCGTGCCGCTACCGGCAGGTCAGTCCCGGGGCCTGTTCATCGCGAAATCGAGCCGGTCTTCTGCTCGGTCGTGCCACGCCGGTCCCCGCCTATCGTGCTGTTGTCGCCCGGCACGACGGCGTTCCCGGTGGCGCCGGGCACGTTCGGATTCTGATCAGCCTGAACCCCAACGGCGCCCTTCGGCAACCTCCCCGGAGACAGCGCCGGATTCGACTGCCCGGGCGGGTATGTCGGCTCAGCGATCCGGGAACCCGGCGTGCCGCCGGAGTTGCCGGGATTGTTGTTCTGCGCCGCGGCGATCGATGCGCCGAGGATGACCATCAGGACGGCGACGGGAAGCGAACGGCAGAATGTTGTCAAACCGGATGTCCTCTTGAGTGATTGCAAGACGTTGACGCGGTGCTACCGTAACGCGGCGGGCTGCCTGCGGTTCGTGGCCTCGCGTTCGAGAGATGCAGCCCGGGCAAGGCCGACGCCATCAAACCCGCGTCAGGCGCAAATCCGCTTTGTCGTCACAACGCGGCGGATTGCTTTGGTGTATCTACGAAACTATTTGCGCTGGCGCAGGCGGCACGCTATGTTGCGGTGCAGCAGACAGGGAACGTCCTTCGCCCCTCGACCCGGCAGCGCCGGGCATGAACGAAGGATCACATGACGGTTTCGGACCAATGCGGCTGGCGGCACCGGCATGAACCGCCCGTGCGCAAGACAGAACGATCTCCCGTATCCGGATGCTTAGGACGGCCGTGATGGCTTTGCCTGGACCTTTCATCTGCCGCCGCCGCCTGAACGCCGGAACGGCGTTTGCCCGGCGGTATCATCGGTACCCGAGCAGTATGAGCTTGCATCGAACGTCTCCGGCCGCTCTCCGCCTGGCGGCGGCGCCGGCATCCCTGACAGCCTGACCCGGCTGCCTTCTCCAACTCGATCAGGTCACCCGTCATGGACACCATTGAAGTCCTTCCGCTTCCCCTGGCCGCTGCGATGTTCGCCGCCGGCGACGCCGCCTTCATCGAAAACCGTACGTTCGATGAAATGACCATCGGCGAGACCGCCGCGCTTCAGCGCACGCTGACGCAGTCCGACATCGAACTCTTCGCCAATGTCTCGGGCGACGTGAACCCGAGCCATCTCGATGCGGACTATGCCGGCGCCTCGTTATTTCATGGCATCATCGCCCACGGCATGCTGAGCGGGTCGCTGTTCTCGGCGGTGCTCGGCACGCTGCTGCCGGGGCCGGGGACGATCTATCTCGGCCAGGACCTGAAATTCCGCCATCCGGTCAAGCCGGGCGACACGCTGACGGTCAAGGTCACGGTCCGCACCAAGAATGCGGAGAAGAAGCGCGTCGTGCTGGACTGTCTCTGCACCAATCAGGATGGCGAAACGGTCATCACCGGCGCCGCCGAGGTCGTCGCGCCGACGGAGAAGGTCCGCCGCCCGCGCGTGCAACTGCCCGAGGTGTCGGTGGTTCACCATGAGGCGCTGGCGGCGCTGCTGGCGCGTGCCTCGGCGCTGCCGCCGTTGCCGACTGCGATCGTTCATCCCTGCGACGGCGACAGCCTGCAGGGCGCGTTGCGGGCCGCCGCCGCCGGTTTTGTCGATCCCGTTCTGGTCGGCCCGGAAGCCCGCATCCGCGCGGTTGCGCTGGCCGAGGGCCTGGACCTGACCGGCATCCGCATCGTCGATGCCCCGCATTCGCACGCCGCGGCCGAAACGGCTGTGGGCCTCGCCCGCGACGGCACGGTCAGGGCGCTGATGAAGGGCAGCCTGCATACCGATGAGCTGATGCACGAGGTGATGCGGCGGGAGAACCATCTGCGCACCGGACGGCGCATCAGCCACGCCTATGTCATGCTGATCGCGGCCTCCGGCAAGGCGCTGATCGTCTCCGACGGCGCGGTGAACATCGCGCCCGGGCTGATGGAGAAGGTGGATATCGTGCAGAATGCGATCGACCTTGCCATCGCGCTCGGTGTGGCGGTGCCGAAGGTGGCGCTGCTGTCGGCGGTGGAGACGGTGACGGCGGAAATCCCCTCCACGCTGGATGCCGCGGCGCTGTGCAAGATGGCGGATCGCGGGCAGATCAAGGGCGGGCTGCTGGACGGGCCGCTGGCGTTCGACAACGCGATCAGCACGGTTGCGGCGCTGACGAAGGGGATCACGTCGGCGGTGGCCGGCAGTCCGGACATCCTGATCGTGCCGAACCTGGAGGCCGGGAACATGCTGGCCAAGCAGATGATCTATTCCGGGGTGGCGGATGCCGCCGGGATCGTGCTGGGAGCGGCGGTGCCAATCATTCTGACCAGCCGGGCGGACAGTATTCAGACGCGGCTGGCGTCGTGCGCGGTTGCGGTGCTGGCGGCGAATGGGGCGGTGAAGGGCTGACCGGGGACCCGCATAGCACGCGTTCCCTGGATGCCTCGGCCTCTATCTCGGTCGAGGCTTCCCCGCCGGACCGAACATCCGCATCGGACTTTTCCGGCACACAGGCATGGCTGGCGAGGCGGGACAATACGCTCGTCGCGTCGATGACGTCGCGGAGCAGGATATTCGCCGTGCCGAAATCGCGGTCCAGCATGGCCTGCACCGCCTCCTGATATAGTCCGGCGCGAAACGCAGGATCGGCATCGGCGCGAGCCTTCGCCGTCTCGCGAAAATTCCGGGTCAGTGGCATTATCAGTCTCCTGTTCGCGCCGCACTTCCGGCGCCGATCGTCGCACCGCATGGTGCGTGATTGGTAGGATGCTGCAGGAGGCAACCCGGGAGCAGCCAAGAATGGAATGGGACGCCCCCGCGATCGTGCTCGACGCCCGCCCGTACGGAGAGGGCGATGCCGTCGCCGCGGTGATGACCGAGGCGCACGGCCTGCATCGCGGCCTGGCGCGCGGCGGCGCCTCGCGCGGCAAGGCGGCGACCTGGCAGGCCGGCAACCTGGTGCAGGTGCAGTGGACGGCGCGGCTGTCGGACCAACTCGGCAGCTTCACCGGGGAGATGATTCATCCTGGCGCCGCCAACGCGATGCAGGAGGCGCTGCCCCTGGCGATGCTGACCTCGGCCTGTGCCGTCGCCGAGGGCGCCCTGTCCGAGCGGGTGCCGCAGCCGCGCATCTTCGGCGGATTGCTCGGCCTGATCCCGCGCATGCCGCTCGGCGAGCCGCTGCTGACCGATCTGGTGCAATGGGAGATGATCGTGCTGGGCGATTTGGGCTACGGGCTTGACCTGTCGGCCTGCGCGGTGACCGGACAAAGCGGCGATCTTGTCTATGTCTCCCCGAAGACCGGCCGGGCGGTATCGCGCGAGGCGGCGGGGGAGTGGGCTGCGCGCCTGCTGCCGCTGCCGCCGTTTCTGCTTGGC
This sequence comes from uncultured Rhodopila sp., assembly GCA_903851415.1. GTDB lineage: Bacteria > Pseudomonadota > Alphaproteobacteria > Acetobacterales > Acetobacteraceae > Rhodopila. Next base: position 8,476 of record CAINOE010000095.1, read on the forward strand.
ACGAATCCGGCCGACAGGGCGCAATGGCGCGACGGACTCCGTCTGACCGGGCATTTCCTGGCGCGGGATGCGTTTGGCAGCCAGCATCGTCCTCTGCCCCGGGCACGGCAGATGCTATACGACCGGGTCTCGGCCCTGGCCGCAGAAACCGAAAAGGACGTTGGACCAATCCATGCCGGATGATGATCTTATCGGCACGATCCAGGAAACCCACCTGAAGGACGCGCTGTCGGAACGCTATCTGGCGTACGCGCTGTCCACCATCATGTCGCGCTCTTTGCCCGATGTGCGCGACGGGCTGAAGCCGGTGCATCGCCGGCTGATCTACGCGATGCACCAGTTGCGGCTGGACCCGACCGCCGGGTTCAAGAAGTGCGCCCGCGTCGTCGGCGACGTCATGGGCAAATACCACCCGCACGGTGACGCCTCGATCTACGACGCGATGGTGCGCATGGCGCAGGATTTCGCCGCGCGCTATCCGCTGGTCGAGGGCCAGGGCAATTTTGGCAATATCGACGGCGATAACCCCGCCGCCATGCGCTACACCGAGGCGCGCCTGACCGAGGTGGCGCAGGCGATGCTCGCCGGCATCGATGAGGACGCGGTGGATTTCCGCCCGACCTATGACGGCGAGGAATCCGAGCCGATAGTGCTGCCGGGCGCCTTCCCGAACCTGCTGGCGAACGGCGCGGCCGGCATCGCGGTGGGCATGGCGACCTCGATCCCGCCGCACAATGCGGGCGAGATCTGTGCCGCGGCGATCCACCTGATCCAGAATCCGCAGGCGACCACGGCCGATTTGCTGAAGCACATGCCGGGGCCGGATTTCCCGACGGGCGGGGTGCTGGCGGAGGACCAGGCGGCGATACTGGCCGCCTATGAGACCGGCCGCGGCGGCTTCCGCGTCCGCGCCAAATGGGAAGTCGAAAAGGGCAAGCACGGCACCTGGGCGATCGTCGTCACTCAGATTCCCTACCAGGTGCAGAAGTCCAAGCTGATCGAACAGGTCGCCCAGCTTATGGAGGAGAAGAAGCTGCCGCTGCTCGGCGACATCCGCGACGAAAGCAGCGACACCATCCGCCTTGTGCTGGAACCGAAGACCCGCGGCGCCGAACCCGAAGTGCTGATGGAGACGGTGTTCCGCGCCACCGCGCTGGAAAGCCGCTTCCCGCTGAACATGAACGTGCTGGACAAGACCCGCACGCCGCGGGTGATGGCTTTGCCGGAGGTGCTGCGCTGCTGGCTCGATCACCGGCACGAGGTGCTGGTCCGCCGCTCCAACCACCGCCTGGCGGCGATCGACAAGCGGATCGAGGTGCTGGAAGGCTACCTGATCGTCTACCTCAACCTCGACGAGGTGATCCGCATCATCCGCGAGGAGGAGCAGCCCAAACCGCGATTGATGGCGCGGTTCGAATTGACCGATGTGCAGGCCGAAGCGGTCCTGAATATGCGGCTGCGCAGCCTGCGCAAGCTGGAGGAGATGGAGATCCGGAAGGAGCACAAGAACCTGTCGAAGGAGCGCAAGGACCTGCACGCGCTGCTGAAGGACGAAAAGCTGCGCTGGACCCGGATCACCGAGGAAATCGATGGCATCCGCAAAAAGTTCGGCTCCGGCCCGTTGGGCGATCGGCGGACCGAACTGGGTGTTGCACCGTCCGCCGTGGAGGTGAATTTCGAGGCCTATATCGAGCGCGAGCCGATAACCGTGATTCTGTCCGAGAAGGGCTGGATCCGGGCGGTGCGCGGCGGCGTCGCCGAACCGGGCGAGCTGAAGTTCAAGGAAGGCGACAAGCTCAAGCTCCTGCTCCCCTGCCAGACCACCGATCGGCTGACGCTGTTGGCGACCAACGGCAAGGCGTTCACCCTGAAGGCCGGCGAGTTGCCGCGCGGCCGCGGCGACGGCCAGCCGGTGCGGCTGCTGGCGGAGATGGCGAACGAGGACGATGTCACCGCGCTGTTTCTGGTTACGGAGGGTATTCGCTACCTGATCGCCTCCACCGCCGGCCGGGGATTCGTCGTGCCGGCGGCCGAACTGGGGGCGGAGCGGCGGACCGGCAAGCAGGTGCTGAACCTGAAGCCGGGGGAGGAGGCGGCATTGTGCATTCCCTGCGACGGCGACCATGTCGCGGTTATCGGCGAGAACCGCAAGCTGCTGGTGTTCCCGCTGGATCAGGTGCCGGAACTGTCGCGCGGCTCGGGCGTGATCCTGCAGCGCTACAAGGATGGCGGACTGGCGGATGCGAAGGTGTTCCGCCTGGCGGACGGGTTAAGCTGGAAGCTAGGCGATCGGGTGCGGACGGAAACGGATGTGCGTCCCTGGCTGGCCGAGCGCGGCACGGCCGGGCGGCTGCCGCCGAACGGATTCCCGAAGACGCCGAGATTTGGGTAGGACGCGCGGCCAGCACAACCTTGGCCGAGGCGTTGTTCCCTCATTGTCATGGCCCGGCCCCTTAATCGTCATGGCCCGGACAGGCCGGGCCATGACGAATGGGGAGAATGCCGTGCTCCGCGCTACCGTTTATCCTGATACGCATAGGCAAGCGCCCCGCCCTTACGCCGCCGACGGAAGCGACACCAGTTCCGCGGTCTCATGGGGTGGTGACGCCGCCAAACTCCCCGCCGTGGCCACCCGGTTCCGCCCCGCCGCCTTGGCAGCATACAGCGCCGCGTCCGCCCTCTCCACCAACGCCCGAGCGTCCGAAGCGTCCCGCCCGGGCAGATATGTGGCAACCCCGGCGCTGAACGTCACCACATCGTCCAGGTGCCCGGCCTGCCGCAGTGCCAGCCCGCGCACGGCCGCCAGCATCGTCTCCGCCAGTGCCGCGGCATGACGCCCATCGCATCCGGCCACAAGCACGGCGAATTCTTCGCCGCCATAACGGGCGGCGAACTCGCCCTTCCGGCGCAGACAGCCCTGGATCGCCCGGGCAACCATGCGAAGGCATTCGTCGCCGGCCGGATGGCCGAAGCAGTCGTTGAAGTCCTTGAAGTGGTCGATATCGATCATGATCACCGATACCGGCTGCCCCGACCGCGCCGCCCGTTGAGTTTCCCGTTCAATCCGCCCATCGAAGCAGCGGCGATTGGCGAGACCGGTCAGGCTGTCCTGCAAGGCCTGCGCCTCGAGCATGTTCGTCGCGGTGATCGCGCGGCCACCCAGGCCGATGACCACAATGACCACACAGCACAGGATAATGCCGTGCCATTCAAGCTCCGCGCGCCACGGGGCCTGGATGTCCCAGTCCGACTGGGACACCAGCGTGGTCAGCGGGAAGTGGCTGAGATGCTGATACGAACCATGCCGCTTCACGCCGTCGAGGCCGGACCTGTAGCCGAGGCTGCCGCCGTCCGGATGATCGCGCAAATGCTGCCTGAGTTCGCCGGCGACCTGGCCGGCGCCTTTCGGCAGGGCCGGGCTGTGCGCCAGAATCGCACCGTCATCCGCCAGCAGCGAGATCGCCCCTCCGGATTTCGCCTGCATCCGGTCGAACATCTGCTGGAAAAACGCCAGCGACACGCTGGTGACCACGACACCGCCGAAGCTGCCGTCCGGGTTGTTGTATCGGCGCGTCACCGTGATGCTCTGCGCGCCGTCGATCTTGCTGGTGATCCGCTCGCCGATATACGGCAGCCGATCGTCGTGGGTCCGGTGATGGCGGTAGTATTCCCGCTCGGCGTAGTTCAACCCGGCCGGATTCGCGACAAGCGACTTCACCACCGCGTCGCCGTTCCTGTCCATGATGCCCATCTCATGAATCGCCGGCAGCGCCGCGGCGAGCGATGTCATCAGGTGGTACAGCCTGGATTTTGCCTCCGGGCCGGTGCCTTCGGCCTCCACCCGCTCGACCAGGCTGGCGACGATGGTATCAGCGGTCTTGAGGGTGTTTTCGGCCTGCCCGGCCAGCGATTGGGCGGTGTTCGAGGCGATGATCTCGTTCTGCCGGATATTGTCGTCATACACCCGCCAGAGCTGCCAGATTTCCGTGCCGACGAGAGCGGCGCAGACGCAGATCATGATCCCCAGCGTCCGGCTGCGCAGGGATGACCAGACCAAAGGCGACAGAACCCAGCGACAGACCAAGAGCAGTCGGTTCATTTCGGTAGATCCGGGCAGCCGGCCATCGACACTCAACTATACCGTTCCAACGTATCGCATCTGGTGGATGCAGCGATAGCGGATAGCACAGCCGGCAAGGGAAAAATAAGTGAGCAGGATGAATGATACAGGCGATCCGCCGCTCGGGCAACCGGAGCGCGAGGTCCGGGCCCTGCCGTCCTATGCGTTTTCGGCAGCCTTCACTTGCCGCCAGCCAGCTTCCATAGCGTCCAGCGACACTTCGGACAGGCTTTTCCCCTCCGCCTCGATCGCGCGCTCCATCGCGTTGAACCGGCGGGAGAACTTGTCGTTGGCGTGGCGCAGGCAGGTCTCCGGATCGAGGTTCAGCTTGCGCGCGAGATTCGCCAGCACGAACAGCAGGTCGCCGACTTCATCGGTCAGGCGGGCCGGGTCCGCGGCCTGGAGCTCGGCGCGCAATTCGCGGATTTCCTCGTCGAGCTTGGCAAGCACCTGATTTGCGTCCGGCCAGTCGAAGCCGACACGGGCGGCGCGGTTGGTCAGCTTCACCGCCCGGGTCAAAGCCGGCAATCCGGTGGGCACGCCCGCCAGGGCGCCCGGATCGCTGCGGGCTGAGCGCTCGGCGGATTTTTGCGCCTCCCAGGCGGCGGTCTGCGCGGCGGCATCGCGGGCGGCGGCGTCACCGAACACGTGCGGATGCCGGCGCACCATCTTGTCGTTGATGCTTCTTGCGATGTCGGCGAACGCAAACTGGCCGGCTTCCTCAGCCATGCGGGCGTAATAGACGATCTGGAACAGCAGGTCGCCGAGTTCGTCCGGCAGCGCGTTGAAATCCCGCAGCGCGATGGCGTCGGCGACTTCATAGGCTTCCTCGATCGTATAGGGCGCGATCGTGTCGAAGGTTTGCGTCTTGTCCCACGGACAGCCGGTCTCCGGGTCGCGCAGGGCGGCCATGATGTCGAGCAGGCGGCGGAGTTCGGCTTCGGCCGAGTCGTTCGGATCGGGCATGCGCCGCGGATAGACAACCCGGGCCCGTGTGGCAAGACGTACACGGCGATTTCAGAACGATCGCCGGACATTTGATATCCTGCAACTATAGTTGCATCGTAGTCTTGATCAGCGCAAGAGACGGAAGTTCCATACCATGAAACGCATAGTCCTGCTGTCGATCACGGGCATGCTACTGGCGGGTTGTGCTGGCAATACGGTGATCGGACACCCCGCGGCCCCGCAGGCCGCCGGCACCCCGATCATGATCAACAAGTCGGTTGTCGGTGGCGAACGGTCGAAGTTGAACTTCTCGACTGCGCTCAATCCGGATTGCACCGCCGCGGGACATATCACGGCGCGCATCAGTTCGGCGCCGTCGCACGGTTCGGTATCGATCCATGAGGATACCGATTTTACCAATTTCCTCCCCAACAATCAGCGCTACCCATGCAATCGCAAGCAGTCGCCCGGCACGGTGGCGTTCTATCAACCTGATCCGAGCTTCATCGGCGCCGACCGGGCGGTGATCGACTACGCCTACCCCAATGGCGAGGCGGAGACTGTCACGTTCAACATCAACGTCAAATAGCCATTACATGCCCGATCCGCAGCGGCAACTTCCGCCCACGCACGCCGGTGGCATGGTAGAGGGCGTTGGCGGTCGCCGCCGCGACGCCAGCCATCGGGGTTTCACCGATGTCCTTCGTCCCGAGAGGGGTGCAGACAGTGTCGTCGTTTGCCACGGTGATCGCCGCGATATCCGGGATGCCGGCGCCACCGCCATGATGTATTCGGCGACATAACGGTGACGCTGCGGCCGGTTTCGCTGTCGGCTGGCTCATTCCGCGGTCAGCGCCTCATAGGCGGCGGTTTGCGTGCCGACTTTGCGCAACTTCGCCGCCAGCGCGGCATCGCGGAATTTGCGCGAAATGGCCGCCAGTGCGGCGACATGCGGTGTTGTCGTTTCAAACGGTATCAGCAGCACGAACGCCAGATCGATCGGCTTCCCGTCGATCGCATCGAAATCGATTGGCTTTGCCAGCCGCAGAAACAGTCCTGCATACTCCTCAAGCCCCTCGATCCGGGCATGCGGCAATGCGAATCCGCCGCCCAGCCCGGTCGAGCCAAGCCGCTCCCGCGCCCGCAGCGCCGTTTCCACCGAAGCAGGCTGAAGGGCAGGGTCCAATGAAGCGAACAGCCGCGCTGTTTCGGTAACGAATTGGCTCTTGTCGCGCAGTTTCGCATCGAGAACAATGCGGTCGGGCGTCAGGAAATCGGCAATATCCATTCAGTAGCGAGTCCTAATCGGGTTTTGGTCGTGGTGCGAAGCCAGAACGGGTCATCCTCCCGCCTCGTCATCGCCAGGCTTGTCCGGGCCACCTGTCGCGGCACGTGCTGGCATAGGTGGCCCGGACGAGCCGGGGCAATACGAGAGGCGGACAGGCGGTCTGCTCATTCGTGCACCCGCAACCTGTACCCCACACCGGTCTCCGTTAGAATATGCACCGGCCGCTCCGGATCCGGCTCGATCTTCAGCCGCAGCGCGCGGATATAGATGCGCAGGTATTGCACATCCGTATCAGCACCCCAAACCTCCTTCAGGATCATCTTGTGGGTCAACACCTTCCCGGCATGCTGCACCAAAATCCGCAGCACCGCATATTCCCGCGGCGAGAATTTCACCTCCTCGCCGCGCACCGTCACCACCCGCCGCACCAGATCCACGGTCAGGTCGCCGCTGCGGAACACCGGCGTCTCGCCCTCCCGCTGCAGCCGGTGCCGCTGCGCCGCCCTGATCCGCGCCAGCAGCTCGTCGATCCCGAACGGCTTGGTGACGTAGTCGTCCGCGCCCAGATCCAGCGCATCCACCTTCGCCGCCTCATCGCTCCGGCTCGACAGCACGATGATCGGCACCGGCGAACCGGAGGCGCGGATGCGGCTGATCACCTCCGTCCCGTCCACGTCCGGCAGCCCGAGGTCCAGGACGATCAGGTCCGTCCCCTTGCGCCGGGCGACATCGACCGCGGCCAGGCCCTCCGCGAGTTCGCTGACGACGTAGCCCTGGCTGGCCAGCCCGGCGCGCAGGAAGCGGCGGATCGCCGGTTCGTCGTCCACAACCAGGACCCGCAGCGGGCCGGCGCCGGTGCTCATGACGCGCTTTCCTCCTCGGGCAGCAGCGCATTGACCGGTATCGGCAGCGTGATCGTCATTGCCGCCCCCGGCCGATCGGCGCGGTTCCGGGCGGTGATGGTGCCGTTCATGGCTTCGACGAAACCGCGGCAGATCGCCAACCCCAGCCCCGTCCCGGCCCGCCGCCGATCGGCGGCGCCGGAGCGGTAGAATTTCTCGAAGATGCGTTCGGTGTCCTGGCTCGGGATGCCTTCGCCCTCGTCCATGATCCGCAGCACCACCGTGTCGGTGGTTTCATACGCCTGGATGGTGATCATCGACCCTGGCGGCGCGTGCTTGGCGGCGTTGTCCAGCAGGTTGAACAGCACCTGCTCGAACAGCACCATGTCCAAAGCGAGCATCGGCAGGTTCGCCGGCAGGTCGAGTTCCACGCGATGCCCGGCCAGGATTTTCCCGGCCCGCTGCAAGGCGGCGCCGACGACGTCCGACAGGTCGTACAGGCTGGTCCGCGGCTTCAGCGCACCCGACTCCAGCCGCGTCATATCCAGCAAATTCCCGATAAACCGGTTCAGCCGATCGGCTTCCTCGACGATGGTGTTGAGCAGCGTGTCCTTGGTTTCCCGGTCGAGGATCGCGTCCTGCGAGCGCAGGCTGGTGGCGGACCCCAGGATCGACGCCAGCGGCGTGCGCAGATCATGCGAGATCGACGTCAGCAGCGCGGAGCGCAAGCGATCGGTTTCGGCCTGCAGGCGGGCGAGGTGGAGATCGCGGGCGAGGTTCACCCGCTCGATCGCCAGCGCCGCCTGGTCCGCCAGCGCATCCATCAGCCGCTGCTGGTCCGGCGACAGCAGCGGGCCGGGCTCGTCGCGGATAATGCCGACGACGCCGAGCGGGCCGCGCCCGGTGCGCAGCGGCTGGAACAGCCACTTGGCGCCGGGCAGCGTGTCGGAGCCGCGGCCGGCGACGTGGTCCTTCTCCCAGCTCCATTTGGCGGCGGCGAGATCGGCCTCGTCCAGCATGTCCTCCGGCGGGAAGCCGGCGCGCACCGTGACGGTGTCGCCCTCCGGCAGCAGCAGCACGACGCGGACCTTCAGCATCAGCGCAATCTGGTGCGCGGTCGCCCACAACAGGTCGTCCAGGGTCACCGCCACGGTCAGCTTGCGGCTGAACTGATACAGATCGTCCGTGACGCGGGCGCGCAGCCGCGCGGCGAGGGCCTGGCCGCGCACCCGGGCGGCGAGATTGCTGGCGATGATCGCCACCACCGCGAAGAAGAACAGCGCCACCACGTTTTCCGGGTCCGCGATGGTGAACGTGTATATCGGCGGCAGGAAGAAGAAGTTGTAGGCGAGCGTCGCCAGCACGCAGGCGAACAGCGACGGCCCCAGCCCGTGCAGCGCGGCGCCGATCAGGATCGCCGTCAGGAACACCAGAGCGACATTGGTGACGCCGAGGAAATTGTGCAGTCCGATGCTGATGGGGATCGCCACGGCGACGAGCAGGGTGGTGACGACGAACGGCCGCACGTTGGCCGACGGCTTGTCCCTGACCGGGGCCGCGGATGGCTCCGCACCCGGCTTCTCGACCGGCGCCTCGATGACATGGATATTGATTCCGCCGGCGTGCTTGATCAGGCGCTGGGTGATCGATCCGAGCAGGAACTGCCGCCAGCCGGGCCGCTCGGATTTGCCGACGATGATATGCGTGACGTTGTTGGCGCGGGCGTATTCGGTGATGGATTCCGCAACGTCCTGCCCGGGGATCAACACCGTCTCGCCGCCGAGCCGCTCGGCCAGGCGCAGCGCCTCCACCACGCTGTCCTGCTCGGCCGGGGTGCGGCTGGCGCGCGGCGTCTCGACGCTGATCGCGGTCCACGGCGCGTGGATCAGATCGGCCAGCCGCTTGGCATGGCGCACCGTCGCGGTCGCCTTGGGACCGCCCTGGACGCAGACCAGCACGCGCTCGCCGGCGGGCCAGGGGCCCTCGATCGCGTGGCTGCGCATGTAGTCAACCATCTGGTTGTCCACGCGCTGGGCGGTGCGCCGGAGTGCCAGTTCGCGCAGCGCGGTGAGGTTGCCGGGCGCGAAGTAGTGGCCCATGGCGCGCTCGGCCTGGGCGGGGACGTAGACCTTGCCCTCCTTCAGCCGCTGGATCAGGTCGTCCGGGGTCAGGTCGATCAGTTCGATGTCGTCGGCGCGCTCGATGACGGAGTCGGGGACGGTTTCCCGCACGCGCACCCGGGTGATCTGGGCGACGACGTCGTTGAGGCTTTCGACGTGCTGGATGTTCAGGGTGGTGTAGACATCGATGCCGGCGCCGAGCAGTTCCTCGACGTCGAGGTAGCGCTTGGGATGCCGGCTGCCGGGCGCGTTGGTGTGGGCGAGCTCGTCCACCAATACGAGGCGCGGGCGGCGGGCCAGAATGGCGTCGATGTCCATCTCGGTCAGGGTGTGGCCGCGATACGGGATGACGCGGCGGGGGATGGTTTCCAGGCCGGCGGTCAAGGCGTCGGTTTCGGCACGGCCGTGGGTTTCGACGATGCCGACAACCACGTCCACATTCTCGCGCTTGCGCATGTGCGCGGCGGTCAGCATCTCGTAGGTCTTGCCGACGCCGGGTGCCGCGCCGAGGAAGATTTTCAGCCGCCCGCGCGTGGCTTTCGCGGCTTCCTTCAGCAAGGCGTCCGGCGACGGTCGCCGATCGGCTGTGGTGTTCTCAGCCATGGGGGCGGGACCGAATGGGGGCACCGCCGGTCGCCACGCCCCCCGTCATGGCCCGGCTTGTCCGGGCCACCTGTCGCGGCACGTGCTGGTGTAGGTGGCCCGGACAATACCCCGGACAAGCCGGGGCAGGGCCATGACGACTGTTGGGCAATCAGACGACTCCTTTCACCCGTGGGCCAGTGCATCCAACGCCAGGTTCAACTCTAGCACATTCACATGCGGCTCGCCGATAAGTCCGGCGAGGCGGCCGGTGATGTGATCCTGCACCAGTTGACGGACCTTCGCTTCCGGCAAATTGCGCGCCTTGGCGACGCGGGGCACCTGGAACAGCGCGGCGGCGGGGGAGATGTCCGGGTCCAGCCCGCTGGCCGACGTCGTCACCAGGTCCATCGGCACCGGCGTGCCGGGGTTCTCGGCCGCCAGCTTGTTGGCGTCCTCGGTTACGCGGTCCACCAGCGCCTTCGAGGTCGGGCCGAGGTTCGAGCCGCCGGAGTTGGCGGCGTTATACGGCGCCGGCACGGTCTTGGTGGAGTCGTTCGGATCGGTGTCGGTGGTGGCGGACGGGCGGCCGTGGAACCAGTTTTCTCCGGTGAAATTCTGCCCGATCAGGCTGGAGCCGATGACCTTGCCGTCGTGCTCGATCAGGCTGCCGTTAGCCTGATGCGGGAAGATCCCCTGTGCCAGGCCGAACATGGCGAGCGGGTAGGCGATGCCGGTCAGGATCGTCATGGCGACGATCATCGTGACGGCGGGGCGGATATGTTGGAGCATTGTGCCAGATCCTAAGAGTTTTTTTAACGCGGATGAACGCAGATGAACGCAGATAGAATTCATCCCCTTTAGCTGTGTTCATCTGCGTTCATCCGCGTTTCATTGTCGGTTTAGCGTCGCACGGACATCAGGCCAGACCCATCCCGGTCACCGCGAGATCGATCAGTTTGATCCCGACGAACGGCGCGACGATCCCGCCCACCCCGTAGATCAGCAGGTTCCGCCGCAGCAGCGCGGCAGCGCCGATGGGCCGGTAGGCGATGCCCTTCAGCGCCAGCGGGATCAGCGCCACGATAATCAGCGCATTGAAGATGATCGCCGACAGGATCGCACTGCGCGGGTTGCCGAGGTGCATGACATTCAGCGCTTCGAGCTGCGGGTAGAACGCGATGAACATGGCCGGGATCATCGCGAAATATTTCGCCACGTCGTTGGCGATACTGAACGTGGTCAGCGCGCCGCGTGTCATCAGCAACTGCTTGCCGATTTCGACGATCTCGATCAGCTTGGTCGGGTCGCTGTCGAGATCGACCATGTTGCCGGCCTCGCGCGCCGCCATCGTGCCGGTGTTCATCGCCACCCCGACATCGGCCTGCGCCAAGGCCGGAGCGTCGTTGGTGCCGTCGCCGCACATCGCCACCAGCTTGCCCTGGGCCTGCTCGTCGCGGATCAGCTTGAGCTTCGCCTCGGGAGTCGCCTGCGCCAGGAAGTCGTCCACCCCGGCCTCGGCGGCAATGGCGGCGGCTGTAAGCGGGTTGTCGCCGGTGATCATCACCGTGCGGATGCCCATCCGCCGCAGCTCATTGAAGCGCTCGCGGATGCCGCCCTTGACGATGTCCTTCAGGGCGATGACGCCAAGCAGCCTGCCATCCCGGGCGACGGCCAGAGGCGTGCCGCCGGCCTTGGCGATACCGTCGGCGATCGACGTCAGCTCCTTCACCGCCGCGTCGGGCCGCACCGCGGTCGCGAGTCCGCCCTGGCTGTTGGCCTGCGGCGACCGCACCCACGCCAGCACCGCGTCAACCGCGCCCTTGCGGATCGATGAGCGCTCGAAGTCGATGCCCGACAGCCGCGTCTGCGCGGTGAACGGCACGAAATGCGCGTCCAGCGGCGCCATGTCGCGGCCGCGGATGCCGTATTTCTCCTTCGCCAGCACGACGATGGAGCGGCCCTCCGGGGTCTCGTCCGGCAGCGACGACAACTGCGCCGCATCGGCCAGTTCCTGCGGCGTCACGCCGGTGACCGGGATGAACTCGGTCGCCTGCCGGTTGCCGAGCGTGATCGTGCCGGTCTTGTCGAGCAGCAGGGTATCGACGTCGCCCGCCGCCTCCACCGCGCGGCCGGACATCGCCAGGACGTTGAACCGCACCAGGCGATCCATGCCGGCGATGCCGATGGCCGAGAGCAGCGCGCCGATGGTGGTCGGGATCAGCGCCACGAACAGCGCCACCAGGATGACGACGGGAACCGACCCGCCGGCATAAGTCGCAAAACTCGGGATGGTGGCGACGGCGAAGACGAAGATGATGGTCAGGCCGGCGAGCAGGATGTTCAGCGCGATCTCGTTCGGAGTCTTCTGACGCTCCGCGCCTTCCACCAGCGCGATCATGCGGTCGAGGAAGGTCGAACCCTGCGCCGCGGTGATGCGCACCTTGATCCAGTCCGACAGCACCCGTGTGCCGCCGGTGACGGCGGACCGGTCGCCGCCGCTTTCGCGGATCACCGGAGCGGACTCGCCGGTGATGGCGGATTCGTCGATCGAGGCGATGCCCTCGATGACCTCGCCATCGCTCGGGATCAGCTCCCCGGCCGAGACCAGCACGAGGTCGCCCTGGCGGAGCTGCGGCGCGGCGACCTCCTCGGTGCCTGTCGCGGTCAGCCGGTGCGCCATCGTGTCGGTGCGGGCTTTCCGCAAGGTCGCCGCCTGCGCCTTGCCGCGGCCTTCCGCCACGGCTTCGGCGAAATTGGCGAACAGGATGGTGACCCACAGCCAGACGGTGATCTGCAGGGTGAAGCCGGGATAGGCGCCGCCGGTCGCCAGGTCCTGGACCAGGATGACCGTGGTCAGCAGCGAGACGACCTCCACCACGAACATCACCGGGTTGCGGATCATCAGCCGCGGGTCAAGCTTCCTGAATGCCTGGCCGATAGCGGGCAGCAGGATGGCCGTGTCCAGCATGTTGGACCTGGCCGCGCGCGAACGGGTTTCCATGTGCATCTACCTCAGAAAGTGGTGCCGGCGTGCATCGAGAGGTGCTCGACGATCGGCCCCAGGGCGAGGGAAGGCAGGAAGGTCAGGCCGCCGGTGATCAGGATCACGCCGACGACCAGTCCGACGAACAGGCCGCCATCGGTCGGGAACGTCCCGGCCGAAATCGGCACGATCTTCTTGGCCGCGAGCGAGCCGGCGATCGCCAGCATCGGGATGATCATCAGGAAGCGGCCGATGAACATCGCCAGCCCCAGCGTGCTGTTCCAGAACGGCACGTTGGCGGACAGCCCGGCAAAGGCGCTGCCGTTGTTGCCGGTGGCGGAGACATAGGCGTACAGCGCCTCGGAGAAGCCGTGCGGGCCGGCATTCGCCAGTGCGCTGGTGCCGGGGTCGATCACCACCGCCACCGCGGTGAAGCCGAGCATCGAGAGCGGCAGCACCAGGATCGCCAGCATGGCCATTTTCACCTCCTTCGCCTCCAGCTTCTTGCCGAGGTATTCGGGGGTGCGGCCAACCATCAGGCCGGCGACGAACATGGCGACGATGACAAACAGCAGCATGCCGTACAGGCCGGAGCCAACGCCGCCGAAGATGATCTCGCCCAGCATGATGTTGATCATCGGGATCATGCCGCCGAGCGGGGTGAGGCTGTCATGCATGGTGTTGACCGCGCCGCAGGAGGCGTCGGTGGTGATGGTCGAGAACAGCGCCGAATTGGCGATGCCGAAGCGGACCTCCTTGCCCTCCATGTTGCCGGCGAACTGGTCGACTGGCAGGTGCATCAGCAGCGGGTTGCCGGCGGCTTCCGACCAATAGAGCACGGTGGTGCCGACCAGGAACAGCACCGCCATGACGGCGAAGATCGCCCAGCCCTGGCGCTGATCGCCGATCATGCGGCCGAAGACATTCGTTAATGCCGAGCCGAGGGAGAAGATAAGCAGGATCTGGATCAGGTTGGTCAGCGCCGTCGGGTTCTCGAACGGGTGCGCGGAGTTGGCGTTGAAGAAGCCGCCGCCGTTGGTGCCGAGCATCTTGATCACCTCCTGCGAGGCGACCGGCCCCTGGGCGATCAGTTGCTTGCCGCCTTCGAGGGTGGTGACTTCGGTGTAGGCCGACAGGTTGTCCGGCACGCCCTGCCACACCATCACCAGACCGACGACGATGCAAATCGGCATCAGGACGTACAGCGTGCAACGGGTCATATCGACCCAGAAATTCCCCACGGTTTTCGCGGACCGCCGGGTGAAGCCCCGGATCAGGGCCAACGCCAGGGCGATGCCGGTGGCGGCGCTGAGGAAGTTGTGCACCGTCAGTCCGGCCATCTCCACAAGATAGCCGTAGGTGGTTTCCGGCACGTAGGACTGCCAGTTGGTGTTGGTGATGAAGCTGACCGAGGTATTGAACGCCAGGTCGGGCGACACCGCGTCCATGTTCTGCGGGTTCAGCGGCAGGAAGTTCTGCAGCCGTTGCAGCGCATACAGCACGACGAAGCCGGCAAAGGTGAACGCCAGCATGGCGATGGCGTAGCTGACCCAGTGCTGCTCCTCATTCTCATCGACGCCCGACAGCTTGTACAGGCCTTTTTCGACGGGGCGGAGCACCAGCGACAGCGGGGTGCGCTGCCCGGCGAAGACCCGGGTCATGTAGGCGCCGAGCGGCGCGGTGATCAGGACGAGCAGGACGCAGTACAGTGCGATCTGCAGCCAGCCGTTTATTGTCATGGTTTTATTTCCCGAAGCTGGGGCAGGTCAGAAGCGTTCCGGGCGGATCAGGGCAAAGATCAGATACGCCAGCAGGAAGACGGTGACGGCGCCGCCGAGGATGTAATCGAGGGTCATCCGCTTGCTCCTAAAGATGGTCGCAGGCGTAGGCGTACAGGACGCAAACGAACAGAAAGGCGGCGCCTGTCGCGATGAAAGCCAGATCGAGCATGGCCGTTTGACTCCGAGAACCGGCACGCGGAAGCGCTTGCCGGAAAGTCGTTCAGGACGGCGAGGAGATAGGCTTACGCGGGTATAGAAGCGATAAGGCTCGGATCGGGGTAGTATAGCAGTTTTATATAGGACGGATAGACATGTCGGGTGGCGTCGTCTCTTCGTCTCGGCCGGGCTTTTTCCGCATAGGCGCCAACATCAGGCATGGCGGCACGGGCATCGCCCCAGTGTCATGGCCCGGCTTGGCCCGGGCATCCACGACTTGTGGTGCTGGTTCCGGCAAAGTCGTGGATGGCCGGACTAAATCCGGCCATGACACAATTGGATTGGCCCGTGCCGGACCCGTTAAGCGGGAAACCACATCCTCCACCCGCAGCGCCGTGTCGGGCATCACGAAATCCACCGGCTCCGGCCTGACCCCCGTCTTCATCCATTTCACCAAGGCCGCCATCTGAAACGCGATCGTCGGCGGCACCGCGTCCCCGATGTGGCGGTAGCGATTCGTGACCGCCCCTGCCGGGAACCGGTAATCGAACGGGAAACCCTGTAGCGTCGCCATCTCCCGGACGGTCAACAGCCGATCGGCCATGGGATGGGTGTAGCGGCCGTTGCCGACATGGCCGCATTCGCGCTTGATCGTCGGCGCGGGCTTGTCCAGGGCCATCCGGCCGTAGACATCGGGATGCGAACCGAGATCCCTCGCCTCCCACCGCCGCAGGCAATCTCGCGTCAGCAGCTTGCGGGTGGCCGGGTCCCGCGCCACGTCGATCCAGCCGCCGCCGTCCCGGGGCGTGGCCGAAAGGCGGCTCAGGACCGCCTGTCCCATGCCCGGAACGGCATCGCCCTCGGGATCCAGCGGATGCGTTCGCTTCCACTCCGCCAGCCGTCGCAGCGCGGTGCGGACCGTGGTCGCCTCCGGCCGGACGGACCATCCCTGCCACAGATCCTCCAGTGTCCGCGCTTCGCCGATGCGCGAGGCGACAACCAGGGCGCGCTCCCGGACCTGCGGCAGGCCGAAGCGGTCGAGGAAATGGATGCCCGAACGGACATGGTATCCGGCGCATTGCAGCGCCTCGACCAGAGCGGCGTGATGGTGCCGGTAGTTGCCCATGATCAGCTCCCGGGCATTTTCCATCAGGAAAATCTCCGGCAGCAGATGCGCGGCGAACGTCCCGCTGCGGCCGATCAGCGAGTTCTCCGGCCGATCGGCGAGGTGATTGCGGGGGTTGGCCCGGGACAGATGCGTGCAGGGGGCGCAGGAGATCATCACCGTCAACTGCCCGGGGGACAGCCCGGCGGCCGCGGCAAATTCCTGCGGGGGCAGGGTCATGATGTCCCGGTTCATCGGAACGATCGCATGATTGGCCTGGTAGGTGGCGTTGCAGTCCGACGCGCCCCGCCCGCCGGACGGCTTCGCCAGTTCCAGATCGACCGCGGCGGCGATGCGGAACTCCGGACGGCGGGCGAAGCCGGCGCTGGCACCGCCGCCGCACGAAAACAAGTCCGCTACGGTCCAGCGTTGTGGCATTCAGGCGCCGGATGTCAGGCAGGCGGTGAGCAGCCCGTCCAATCGGCCGGGCGCGCGGATGTCACATTCCCATAGCACCGCCACCCGCCACCCGGACGCCTCCAGCGCGGCGATGGAGCGGGTGTCGCGCTCCCTGTTGGCGGCCAGCTTGGCGGTCCAGAACGGGGCGTTGGTCTTCGGCAGGCGGCGGCCCCGGTCGCAGCGCGGGCAGCCATGCCAGAAGCAGCCATGCACCAGGATCGCAAGGCAGTGCTTCGGCAGCACGATGTCCGGCTTGCCGGGCAGATCCTTGCGGTGCAGCCGGAACCGGTGGCCGCGCGCGTGCAAGGCCTGGCGAACCAGCATCTCGGGTTCAGTGTTCTTCGAGCGGACCCGCGCCATCTGCCGGCTTTTCGACAGGTCGCGATCGGTTGGGAGACTCGGCTGCATACGCGCATAATGCCAGACCAGCCGGCCGCCGCCATTACCATCCGCACGGAACCGGTCTACGTATCATTGTTCGATCATCGCCCGGGGACATCAGACCGCATGCTATTGCAGCACCAGACGTGGCAGGAGGTGGAAACCTACCTCCGCCACTCCAACGGCATCATCCTGCCCATCGGCTCCACCGAGCAGCACGGGCCCAACGGGCTTATCGGCACCGACGCGCTGTGCGCGGAGGTCATCGCCCGAGGCGTCGGCGATTCAGCCTCCGCCATGGTCGGCCCCACCATCGGTGTGGGTATCGCCGTGCATCACATGGGCTTCGCCGGGTCGATGACCGTTCGGCCGTCCACGCTGATCGCTGTGATCCACGATTACGTGCTGTCGCTCGCGCGGCACGGGTTCCGGCGGTTCTTCTTCATCAATGGCCATGGCGGCAACATCGCCACGGTGCAGGCGGCATTTTCCGAGATCTACGCTGCGTACGAGGGGGCGCTTGGGACCGCGCTGGATCAGGAACTCCGCTGCCGGCTGGCGAACTGGTGGGACGGCAAGGTGATGCACGAACTCGGCAAGGAGGTGTTCGGGGATGACGAGGGCAGCCATGCGACCGCCAGCGAGGTGGCGCTAACTCAGTTCGCATTTCCGGAGTCGATCAAGCAGGCGGCGCTCGATCCGCCGCGGGCGCCGTCGGGCCGGTTCCACGGGCCGGCGGATTACCGGCGGCGCTTCCCGGATGGCCGGATCGGATCGAACCCGGGTCTGGCGACGCCGGAGAAAGGCAAGCGGTTCTATGAGGCGGCGGTGCCGGAACTGGCGAAGGCGTATGCGGGTTTCATCGGGGAGAATGCGTGAGGTGGCGGGAGGCGGGGTCTTATCCGCTTGAAGGAATTTGGAGCATGATCCAATAATCTGACCCAATCCGCAGCGGCTTGAACCTTTTTGGAGGCTCCTGCCCTTCGGCTGTCACGACCATACACCCGGAGTCCGTGCATGGCCCAAACAAAGGGCGTTGTCGTTGCCGGACAGACAGCGCTGGTCGCAAAATTCGGACTGCGCCTCCCACCGCCCGCCGTGACATCGACCATCGGCCCGGGCACCCGCAAGACCCTCATCGAGGATGGGCGCAGAGTCGAACGGTATCCGACCAGCTATCGGCCGGAGGACAGCCTCGCCGGGCAACTCCGGTTCGCCCTGCGCTACGAGCCGATTGAACTCGGCGTTCTGGCGGCGGTGTTCCGGACGGAGGGGGCAGCGCGCAGTCTCGAAGCGTGGGTCCGGGCGGAGCCGACGGGCACCTATGCGCGGCGGGCCTGGTTTCTGTACGAGTGGTTGACCGGCAGGCAGCTTGATCTGCCGGACGCCGGGATCGTCACCTATACAGACGCGCTGGACCCGGCGCTGCATATCACCGCGGCGGGCATTCCTTTCCGCCGGCACAAGGTCACCGACAATATCCCCGGCTGCCCGGGGTTCGCGCCAACGGTGCGCCGGACGCCTCGGCTGGACGCTTTCAGGGCGGAGGCGATCGATGCGGAGGCGCGCGCGCTGGTGGCGGCGTGCGATCCGGGTGTGCTCGCCCGGGCGGTGGACTATCTGTACACGAAGGAAACCAAGAGCAGTTTCGCCATCGAAAATGAGGTGCCGACGGGCAAGCGGGCCGAACGTTTCGTCGCCGTGCTGCACGCGGCGCGGTCGTTCGACACGGCGGACCCGGCCAGCCTGATCGCCCTGCAAAACGCCATCGTCGATCCGCGCTATGCCGCCACGGGGTTCCGGGACTTCCAGAATTTTGTCGGCGAGACGGCGGGCGGCTACCGGGAGGTGGTGCATTTCATCTGTCCCCGCCCCGCGGATGTTGCCCCGCTGATGGCCGATTGGGCGCGGATGGCCGATCGGCTGACGGGGGCGAGCGATCCGGTCGTGGCCGCGGCGCTTGTGGCGTTCGGGTTCGTGTTCATCCACCCGTTTGAGGATGGCAACGGCCGCATCCACCGGTTTCTGATCCATCAGGTTCTGTCGGCGGAGGGGTTTACGCCGCCCGGGGTTGTGTTCCCGGTCTCGGCGGCGATCGTGCGCGACCGTAAAGGGTATGATGCGGCGCTGGAGACGGTTTCGAAGACGATTCTGCCTTTGGTGGACTGGCACTGGACGCAGGGACGGGAGATCGAGGTCGAGAACGATACAGCCGATCAGTATCGTTATTTTGACGCTACGGGGTTGGCGGAGTTCTTGTATGGCAAGGCGGCCGAAACGGTTCGCAAAGATCTGCGGGAGGAACTCGATTTCGTTGCCGTCTATGCTGCCGCCCTCTCGGCCGTCCGTGACATCCTCGACATGCCCGATCGGCGGGCCGGTTTGTTCGTTCGGCTGTGTTTGCAGAATGGCGGGGTGCTGTCGAAGGGAAAGCGGAGGGAGTTCAAGGAGATTTCGGATCGGGAGTTGGAGGCGCTTGAGGCGGCGGTTCTCGGGGTGATGGCGGAGCGGCAGGCGGTCGAGCTTTCCGGCACGCTCGTCGGACCTGTCCGAACCTGACGGAGGCGGAGCAGCGCCGCGGAACGTCGCGGAGCGGCTGGAGAATAGGTAACGTAGCCAGCTTCTATCGTTTTGCTTCGGCGTCCGCGCCTTTCCGTCCGGCGCGTCGGGTCCGGAGGTCCGTGGCGTAGGTGGCGCAGCTGCCAAGTTGCAGAAAGACCTCCAGCGGACCGATGAGGCGGTCGAACAGGCTTGCCGGCACGCGTGCGTCGCCATCCGTCCAGCGGACGCCGGTTTCGGCGTCGAACGCGTGGAAGCCCTGCACGAGCGCCGGATCGTCTGCCTCCATCGTTCGGACCACGCGGCCCTTCAGCACCACGATCTGTTGAACCGCCACGCCGAGCCGCCGCGGATCGCGGCCTATGCCCAATTCCTGCGGAACGCCGCTGCGGGAGGCGATCCGCACGTCCGCCGGCCGGGCCGCCAGGCCGAAGCGATAGAAGTCGTCGCCCCGCGAGGCGGCATTCAGCCGCCGCCCGTCCACGCGCAGATGCAGGTCCGGGTCGTCTGTCGTCGCCAGGTGCTGTCCTCCGGCGCGTTCGACCAGCCGCGTCCAGGCCGCATCCACCAGCGGACCGCTGTTGAGCGCGCCCGAGCCGTGTGTGGCGTCCGTCCGGGAGCTTTCGGCCGGCGTGCCGTTAGCCAGCAGGATGTCAGGGGTCTCCAGTTCCAACCGGTAGATGGTTATGTCCTCGGCTTGTTCGCCCCACAGAATGGTCCGGTGGTTGACCAGAAGCTCAACCGGGATCAGGACGCCATCGATGTTGAGCGGCCGCGATTTCATCACCCAGAGATCGCGGTTCGGCACATTGTCGGCCAGCGCGTTTTTTCGCACCAGGATCGGCGTTGCCGGACCGTCGCGCCCGGGCGAGGCCAATACCCGCACGACGCCGATACGCGCGATGGGGCGGGAGACGCCGCCGAGGGTCAGGACCGGATAGCCGACCGGCAGACAATCGACGGGGAGTTCGCCCGCGGGCGTGGCAATGTGCGTGCCGGGGAGGAAGCCGCTTGCGGCGATGCCGGAGATCGCGTCGCCGTAGCCGGGTCGATCCTGACGCGTGGTTTCAGACGGTTCGGCGGAGGGGGAAGACCCGCCGGTTCCGTCCCAGCCGGCCAGTGTGGATGGCTCCGCCATCAGTCTCTCCGTTTGCCGTCGCCCATTCATCCGGCGGAGTGAACGGTGGCAACACCGGCTCGCTTCCAAGACACAGTCTAACGCGTTCCGGGCTGGACTGCACGAGAAACTGTGATGCGGATTGCGGGCATCTGTTGACGTGACGGGAGGCCGAGGACCCGGGTGCGCTGACACAAAGGTTACGTGCGAGACCCTTTCAGAAACGCGGACCCGGTTAATAATGGCTCAAACCGGGATGGGGGGAGCGGAAGGATGGGCGGTCATCGGCTGTTTCGCTTTGTTGCCGCCTGCGGCGTCGGGGCGATCCTCGCCACCGGCGTTCGGGCGCAGAGTGTCGGGCCGGATTATCCGGTGCCGCCGTCGATCGAATACAAGAACCTCTACCGCGATGTCGAACTGGCGGGGATTTTTCCGGACAGCAAGACGTTTCCCGATCTGATCCCCTCCGCCGCGCCGTCCGCGATCCTGGCCGACTACGATGCCGCCGGGAGTGCCGCGGGCTTCGATCTGGCAAGTTTCGTCAGCCAGTATTTCTCCGGTCCGACACCGCCGGGTCCGACTGTCAATCCGGCTTCCAGCGGGCAGCCTTTGCTGGATTACATTGCCAGCCTGTGGCCGGTCTTGCAGCAGGATACGCCAACGGTGCCGGCCTATTCGACGTTGCTGCCGCTGCCGTATACTTACGTCGTTCCGGGCGGCCGGTTCCGGGAGTTCTATTACTGGGACACCTACTTCACCATGCTGGGGCTGGAGCAGGACGGGCAGCACGCGCTGGCGGTGGACATGCTGAAGGATTTTGCTTTCGAGATCGATCAGTATCACCACATCCCGAACGGAAACCGCAGTTATTATCTGAGCCGATCGCAACCGCCGTTTTTTGCGCTGATGGTTGAGCTGATCGCGCGGACGGATGGCGAGCAGACCTATGCCGATTACCTCCCTGAACTGCAGGCGGAACATGATTACTGGATGCAGGGCGAGGACGATCTGCTGCCCGGACATGCGGCGGGGCATGTGGTGCGCCTGCTCGACGGGACCGTGCTCAATCGTTACTGGGATGCGCGCCGTGCCCCGCGCGATGAATCTTATCTCGAGGATGTGCAGACGGCGCAGCAGACCTCCCGGCCGGCGGGCGAGGTCTACCGCGACCTGCGAGCGGCCGCTGAGTCCGGCTGGGATTTCAGTTCGCGCTGGCTGGCCGACGGCGCGACGTTGAGCACGATCCGCACGCTGTCCCTGCTGCCGCCCGATCTCAACAGCCTGCTGGTGAAGCTGGAGCAGACACTGGCGAAGGCGTATCAGTGCACCGGGGATTCGGCGCATGCGGCGGAATATGCGGCCCGGGCACAGGCCAGGATCGAGGCGATCCAGCGGCTGATGTGGGATGCCCGGGATGGCGTATTCACCGATTACCTCTGGACGCAGGGCAGGACGACGGGAAACGTTACGGCGGCGACGCTGTATCCGCTGTTCCTGAATGTAGCGACCCCGCAACAGGCGCAGACGGTTTCCGGCGTGGTAGCCGACGAACTGCTGCAGCCCGGCGGGCTGGCGACGTCCCTGGTGAACAGCGGACAGCAATGGGACGTCCCCAACGGCTGGGCGCCATTGCAATGGATCGGGGTGATTGGCTTGCGCAACTACGGATATGGGACTCTGGCGCAACAGATCGCCTCGCGCTGGGTGGGGGCGAATATTTCCGTCTATGAACTGGAGGGGAAACTGGTCGAGAAATACGACGTGACCACCCCCGCCGGCACCCCCGGCGGCGGCGGCGAATACGCCACGCAGATCGGCTTTGGCTGGACCAACGGAGTGCTGCTGGCTCTGGGCGGGCTATATCCGGACCTGATGGCGGCGGCCGAGGCGGCGACGGCCGACGCGCAGACGGCCTCGGCGCAGTGATTGAAGGCGGGCGGCACGCGTGGTAGGGGCGGGGACCACACTGCGGAGTATGGATCATGAGCACAATCAGCCGCTGGCCGGTGCCCGCATTGGAGGACCTGCCGGACGATATCCGCGCCCGCATTCTGGCGGTGCAGGAGAAGGCCGGCTTCGTGCCGAACGTGTTCCTGGTGCTGGCGCACCGGCCGGATGAGTTTCGCGCGTTCTTCGCGTACCATGACGCGCTGATGGACAAGCGCGGCGGGCTGACACTGGCGGAGCGCGAGATGATCGTCGTTGCGACCTCCAGCGCCAATCAGTGCCAGTACTGCGTGATCGCGCATGGAGCGGTGCTGCGGATACGGGCGAAGAACGCGCTGGTGGCGGACCAGGTGGCGGTGAATTACCGCGGGGCGGATATTACGCCGAAGCAAAGGGCGATGCTGGACTTTGCGATGCAGGTCGCGGCGGGGGGATATGCGGTCGGTGACGAGGATATCGAGGCGCTGAAGGGGCACGGTTTCTCGCACGAGGACGTGTGGGACATCGCGGCGATCGCGGCGTTCTTCGGGATGTCGAACCGGATGGCGAATGTGACCGGGATGCGCCCGAACGAGCAGTACTATACGCTCGGCCGGGGGTGAGGCGGGTCGCGGCACGCCTTATTCGCCGATGATCTTCACCAGCACGCGCTTGGGGCGGCGGCCGTCGAACTCGCCGTAGAACACCTGCTCCCACGGGCCGAAGTCGAGCCGCCCGGCGGTGATGGCGATGACGACCTCGCGGCCCATGATCTGGCGCTTCATGTGCGCGTCCGCGTTGTCCTCGCCGGTGCGGTTATGGGCGTAGGTCTGCGGCGAGGCGTCGAACGGGGCGAGCTTTTCCAGCCAGCGCTTGTAATCCTCGTGCAGGCCGGATTCGTTGTCGTTGATGAAGACCGAGGCGGTGATGTGCATGGCGTTGCAGAGCAGCAGGCCCTCCTGCACGCCGCTTTTTGCCAGGCAGTCGACCAGGCGGGGGGTGATGTTGACGAAGCCCATGCGGGCGGGGACGTTGAACGTCAGGTGTTCGGTGAAGGATTTCATCGGTCGGGTCCTTGGTTTACGCGGGGCGCCAGACGATTTGCATCGTTTCGCGGAAAGCAAAGCGCAGCAGGTGGCGGGCGACGACGTCCTGAAGCTGCGTCAGTTGCGCGTCGCCGGGCGAGTCCAGAGACAGCGTCAGGCGCTCGTCCGCCGCGCTCAGGCGGCAATCGCCGATGCTGAAGGCGATGTGTCCCGAGGCATCCTCCAGCGTCACCGGAAGCTTGTGCTGGAAGTGCTTGCAGAGTTGCGTCAGGTAACGATTGGCCAGCGGCGTGGCGATCTCGGCGGTGCTTCGGTTCATTGGCTGCGCTCCACGGTCTGGGCCGCCGCGTCGATGGCAGCGGCGATGGTCTGTGCTGTCGCCGGATCGAGCGGGCCGCCGCGGAGGCGAAGCCGCAGGGCCAGCTTGAGGTTTTCCATGGCGCGCAGCACCGGGGCGGGCACGCCGTCGGGGCTGCCGCCGCCCGCCGGTCCGATGCGGGACAGTAATGCATCGACCGAGGCGCGGTTGGCGGTCAGGAACGCTTCTCCCTCTGGCGTGATGCGGTAGCGCTTGCGGCCGGCTTCGGCGGTTTCGGGGACGGTGTAGCCCATGTCCTCCAGCCACGACAGCGTCGGGTAGATGACGCCGGGGCTGGGGCTGTAGCTGCCGCTCATGCGCTCCTCGATGGCTTTCATGAGTTCGTAGCCGTGGCGCGGCTGTTCGGCGATCATGGCAAGGGTGAGGAGGCGGAGTTCGCCGTAATCGAACAGGCGGCTGCCGCGGCGTCCGCCGGAGCGGTGATGGTGATGGTGGCCCCCGGAGTGGTGGTCCGCCGTGTCCTCGGGGCAGGCGAAACGGCGGTGCGGGTGATGGGTGTGTATGTGTGTCATGGGGAGCGATATAGGATGCGATATATCGGGAGTCAAGATATATCTTATTCGCTCTTTCAGGCGAGGCGAAAGATTGCGCCGTCAGCCCAGTCGCCGCGTCGGCAAAGGCGGCGGCGGATAGCGCCCCATTTTTGCGTTCCAATAGGCCCAGGAGCGCGGCCTGATGATGCCGGGGGGAGCCGCGTCCAATGTCTCCCGGATATTGGCATCGGTGAGGGCGGCGTGGTCACGTAGCGCCTGCATGTCCTCATGCGTCGCGGATTCCAGCGCATAGGCGACGAACCGGATCGGATCGGCCAACGCCTCCGCCGGTTCTTCGAACCATATCAACCGGCGGGCAAGTGCCTCGGTCTCGGGGGTCAGCGGGATCGGCTTCATCGGACGGTGACCTTCGGCAAACCGGCCAGATCGACCGCGCGGGACGCCGCGACCAGCCGATCCTTGACGGCGCGGGGGAGAGTGGCGACGTTGCCGTCCTCGAAGTAGGTGAGGGCTTTCAGGGTAGCGAGCGGATTGAACGCCGCTCCGTAGATCGCTCGCGCGGCGGCAAGCGCGGCCGGAAGGTCGATGCGGCCATCGGTCAAGATCGCGTCGATGTCGAGATAATCCTTCGCCTCGGCGCGCACCTGCACGACGGATGCCTTCATGCCAGCAAGATCGAGCAGCGAGGCGGACTTGCAGGCCGTTGTCGGGCGCGACGAGCGGCGGCAGCAGGCGCGGGATGGTGGGCGGGCCGAAGAACGACAGCTTCACGATGCCGCCGCGATCCACGAGGCAACTGAAGGTGTTCGGCTCGCGCTGCGTTACCGTCGCGTCGGCGAGGAATGGAATCGCCGGTGCCAGATGGGTGGGGTCAAGCGGGCGGTTGCCGAAGAAGTCGAAGTCCACGGACTGCCGGTGGCCGAGATGCAGGGCGATGGCGGTTCCGCCGTAGAGCACGAACTCCGGTGGCACGGCGGCGAGTTCGTCCCATAGCCGCCGCTGCGGCGGCGGGAGGATATCGAGGCGGGGTGTAAAGTCCTTCGGCATCCTGACAATATACACCTGACGGGCGGGCCCGGAAACCTGAAGTAACGCATGGCCTCATGTTGACTGAAATCGAGTTGTGGCAAGTGTGATTGGCTGAACCGGCGTGGTGGCTGCGGTGTGAGTCTGCCATGGACGCGCCGGTCATAGATCTGACCGGATTAGGCGACAGCACCGCATCTGCGTGAAGCCGCTAAAGTTGGGCGTGACGGTGCGCGGCGGGCCAAGGTGACGATGGCGTCGGCCTGTCCGTTGCAGCATGAGTTCGAAATAGCGGCGGTGCGATTGCGCATCGCGGCGGCCTGAAGACGAACCGAACAGGGCACATGCGATAGCGTCTCCGCTGCCGCAGCCGCCGACGTGCGGCGGCGTCGCTTTACTTCGCGTCGGCAACAGCGGGATGCGAGGCGGCTACGGGCGGAGTGTCTTGTTCCGTAACAGAACGTGTGGCCCGCGGCTTCTCGTCAGTATAAAAATCGGGACTACCGGCTGCTTGCGCGTGCGCCTCTAGTTACGAACGCTCGCGCGAAGCACTTTTATCCTTCAGATCACTTTTATCCTTCAGATAAAGCCAAATTCCTCCCCCCGCGGACCTTCGCATCACAGTTTCCACCGCAGTCGCAAAGTCAAGGAGACTGGACTAGCAACTCGCCGACATCTGCAGAACCTCGAAAGCGACCCTGATCATCCATGCCGTATCCCACAAGCCACCCAGAAGTCGACACTGTAAAACCGACGAAGTCTGGAGAAAACTTCAAGAGATGATCTGCTCGGTGCTCCTTTCGGTCGAATAGAACGCACGTGTAGACCTCAGTCGCGCCCATCGACGCGGCGTGTTGCCGCGCAGTATCGAGAGTTACGCCAGTATCACAAATATCATCGACTATGAGAACAACGTTTCCCTGTATCGCTTGCGGTGATAAAGCTCCGCTGGTAACAATTTCTTGCGTACGCTCGTGGCGCGTAGGCTTCGAACTGAGTTCCAAAAAATCGACAAACGGATTCTTTTCGAGATTAAAAAGATAGCGGATAAGGTCTGCTGAAAAAATGAAAGCGCCCTTTAAAATGGGAACCATAACCAACCTGGAGGACGGCAGGCCGCTCATCTCAAGCGCGAGAGCCGCAACGCGCCTCGATATTTCGACTGCCGTGAAGCGTTCCCTTATGTTTTCGTCGTGCAATAGCTCATTGACATAGCCATCCATAGGACGAACGGTGCCAGCCCACCTTGAGAATTCATGCTCGAGTTCCGAAAACGTTTGTGCCTTCACCCCGGTGGCTTCCGATATCACGGAAAATTGATCTTCCCGCCAAGGCTCGGCCCCGGCCAGTAACCTTTGGAAATGGCTGGCCGAAACTGAAAGCTCCTGGATCAACTCCTGCTGTTGCGCTTCAGGCCAGCCTCCCATAAGGTAGTGAAGCAAGGATCCTGGCGGCTGTAACATACGAACATCATTCACGGGGTTCTCCGCAGCAAAAAAACGTGGCCTTCTCCGCCACGACGCGTCATCCTACGCCACTTTGGGTGCGTGTGTCAAGCCTTTATGCGCATGGCCTGGAAGTGTGAAGCGTTGGGAACGAACATGTGGTCGCGTCATCAAGCACGATGTCATCGCCGTCATGAGTGACCAGGGATGAGAAGCACCGCTGACCGTCGAAACTGAGCACGAAACGTGCGGCGCGATTCTTATCCACGCCGCCTAAAATAGGACAGTTCGAAGCAATTCTTCCGTTCCGAGCCAGAATATCGACAAGTTCCGCGAAAGATCCCGGCTGGTCCCTTCTGATTATCTGGGCAATTGACTTGAAACCCTCCACCAGGGGCGGTTTGGCATTCAATATAATAGTCATGCTATCACCATTGATCTGCACGTTCAACGCTCCTTATCCGACTTACTTCTGATCAGCGCGGTCACGACGTGGTTCAAACACAGCTCTATACCAAAACAGAGTAACGCTCCGTACAGAGGACCGACTATTACAAAAATGGTTATGAACCAAATCGACTGCCCATACCCCTGTTCCACCAGGAGGCAAGCCTCCGTAAATACGAATGCACAGCGGTTGGGGTCCACGGTATAAAAAATCAGAAGTGCGATCGACCACAGCATGGATATATACGTAAAGTAGCCAAAAATATCTCGTAATCTACTAATTATATTGCTGACCGAGAATACTATGCCGGGAAGGCGGCCGCTATATGGATTGTCAATAAACTCGTCGACAATTTTATTACGTGATTTCTTTATCGACTTTTTCAAAAGCTGGTAGATAAGGCCCAACCCGGCGCTGTACTGCGCAAGAGTGCTGATCTGGCTAATCGGAATCACCGAAGTCCCCCGAGGTCGGCGATTAAGACGCCGACAACAACCATTAAAACTAGCACACTACTTTCAGCGCCGATCATCGCCTGCGCTTCGGAAGTATCAGTCTGCCGGCCAAACGGTCGCGAATCGGAGTGATCAAGGTGTATCAACGCCAGCCGGGCGTCGTTTGGGTAATCCGTCTCGCGCCCGGACTCTCTGCCCCGATCCGTCTGCATGAAGCCAAGTCGCAGGAATTTACGCCTCTGCCGCCGGACGGTTCGGCTGCGGCTCGACTCATCAGGTCGGTGGATCGCCACATGTATGCTCCTGCAACCCATGGCTGTCTTGCCGGCGCCACTTATCCCTGTAACGACGTGCACGCTCCCTAACGCCGGGCGCTTAACGGCATCCAGGCTTCGCTGAACCGTGATGCTCAAACTTTGAAAACCGAGGTCAACAGGCATCGCTTCGCCAAATCTGTGTCATGACCAAAACCGAAATGCATTGAAGAGGGTTTGTCAAGGCCCGGCGCGTAGCCCGGGCCGATTCGCTTCCGTCCTGTTGCCTCCGAGTTTACCGGCGAATCACCTCCACAGCGTTTCTGATCCGCCGATAGCTCAGAGGACGGATCAGTGGAAACAGCGCAAGCATCAAGCGCCACCAGCCTTGGGGGGACCGGGAGGCGCGGCCAACTGGGCGTTGCGCGCTGGAGACAACGACCGATCCGGGACGGGCTTTCCGCGCTCGTCATCGCACGTCCGCGTGTGCCCGAACCCCCAGTGTGGTGCAACCTGTTCCGCGGCCTCGATATCGAGGCGTTGGTACCGGCTCTGGCCGGATAGGTGCGGGGCGGCGCGGCGGTCGCCGAAGTCCTACAGCCGAGAACCGAATGACCCTACCCACCCCCTCAAACCGTAAACTGCTCCGCAATAATCCGCTCCGACAACCCCCGGTCCGGATCAAACAGCACCGTAACACTCACCCCCCGGTCCTCGCTCACCGCCACCGAGACCACATTCCGCACCTCGGTAAAATCCGCCACCGCCGCCACCGGACGCTTATCCGCCTCCAGCACCTCGAACAGCACATCCGCACTCGCCGGCAGCAGCGCCCCCCGCCACCGCCGCGGCCGGAACGCGCTGATCGGCGTCAGCGGCAGCAAATTCGCCGACAGCGGCACAATCGGCCCATGCGCCGACAGATTATACGCCGTCGATCCAGCCGGAGTCGCAATCAGCACCCCGTCGCACGACAGCTCCTCCAGCCGCACCCGCCCATCCACCGTGATCCGGATCTTCGCCGCCTGGCGCAGTTGCCGCAGCAGGCTGACCTCGTTGAACGCCAGCGCCTCCTCCACCGCCCCCGTCGCGGTGATCGCATGCATCCGCAGCGGATGCAGCTCCGCCGCCTGCGACTGAGACAGCCGGGCCAGCAGCCCATCCTCATGGTAATTGTTCATCAAAAAGCCGACCGAGCCGCGGTTCATGCCGTAGACCGGCATGCCGTGCCGCAACACCACCTCATGGATCGTCTCCAGCATGAACCCGTCGCCGCCCAGCGCCACCACCACCGCGGCCTTCTCCAGCGGGCACTGCCCGTAGCGCGCGGCCAGCGCCTCCCGGGCCTCCTGCGCGATCGCTGCGGGCGATGCGACGAACGCAACCTCCCCGGCCACAAATCCCCGGTCATCGCCGACAGGGGTCACCCCGACCCCGGGCAGCAGGTCGGTCAAAGCCGCTTCCTGTGGTTCAGCACGGGCATGTCGCGGCGCACCTTCGCGGTCAGCGCCCCATCGATCCGCGCCGTCACCCAGCCGGCACCGTCGGAGGCGCGGGCGACCACGTGCCCCCAAGGGTTC
This sequence comes from uncultured Rhodopila sp., assembly GCA_903851415.1. Lineage (GTDB taxonomy): Bacteria > Pseudomonadota > Alphaproteobacteria > Acetobacterales > Acetobacteraceae > Rhodopila. Next base: position 37,973 of record CAINOE010000095.1, read on the forward strand.
ACCACCATGGAATGCCCGTAGGTGAACCGAGGCTCGCCCTTGCCCTCCAGATGCTTCCCCCAGGTCGCGGGGGCGGCGAACCAGCACTGGGTCTCGATCGCCCGGCCGCGGATCAGCGCCTCCCAATGGTCGCGGCCGGTGGCCAAAGTGAAGGCGCTGGGCAGGAAGATGACCTCCGCCTCAGCCTCGCGCAGCTTCCAGAACAGGTCGGGGAAGCGGACATCGTAGCAGATGGCGCAGCCGACGCGCACGCCGCCGGCGTCGTAGACAACGATCTCGTCCCCCGCCCCGTAACTGGCGCTTTCGCGGTAGCCCGTCCCGTCCGGCGCCACGATGTCGAACAGGTGCATCTTGCGGTAGCGCGCTATTTCCGCGCCGTCCGGGTCGAACACGACGGTGGTGTTGAACAGCGTGTCCGGCCCCTGCTCAATGATCGAGCCGCCATGCACGTAAACCCTCGCCTCCCTCGCGGTCCGGCGCAGGAACTCGTACGCCTCGCCGCCCGGCTCGTTCGATCCGCGCGGCGGCAGCACTTCCGCGTTCGCCGCCCGGGTGGCGCGGTCGCCGCCGAGCGAATCCCACACCTCCGGCAGGCCAACGATATCGGGACGGTCCTGCTCGACCGCGCCGCGGATCAGCTCCCGCGCCTGAGCGATGTTGTCCGCCTTGTTCGCGCCGGGGTTCATCTGCAGCACGCTGACGCGCATTGTCGGCCTCCGGGAGAAAACGCCGGCAGGGAAGCGTATCCGCCGCGGCGATGCAACAGGGATGGCAGCCAACGCGCCGCGCCCATATCCTTCGCCGCGGAATGGAGGCTCACCGATGCGGCGGATAAAAGTCTGGGATATTCCTGTGCGCCTGTTTCACTGGTCGATCGTCGTCCTGATCGCCGCGGCCTGGACGACTCAGGAGTTTAACAAAATGGAGTGGCACATGCGCGTCGGCTACGCGATCCTGGCGCTGCTGCTGTTCCGCATCGTCTGGGGCTTCGCCGGCAGCGACACCGCCCGCTTCGTGCGGTTCCTGAAGAGCCCGGCTGCCGCTCTCCGCCACCTCGCCCGCCTCCGCCGCCGCGAACCCGACCGCGAGATCGGCCACAACGCCGCGGGAGGATGGATGGTGCTGCTGATGCTGGCGCTGCTGGGGGTGCAGGCGGGGACGGGGCTGTTCTCGAACGACGACAGCGCCACGGATGGGCCGCTGATGCACCTCATCGGCAAGGACCAGAGCGACCGGCTGAGCCATATCCACGCGCTGAACTTCAACCTGATCCTGGCGGTCGTCGTGCTGCACGTGCTGGCGATCACCGCCTACGCGGTGCTGAAGCGGCAGAATCTGGTGCGGCCGATGCTGACCGGGACGAAGGAGCTGCCGGCCGGCACCGCCGCACCCCGCCTGGTCAGTCCGCTATGGGCGGCGGTCACGCTGGCGGCGGCGGCGGGCGCGGTGGCATGGCTGGTGAACCTGTAAAACCAGGCAGCATTGAGTATGATTCTTCCCATGCAACCGTCATGGCCCGGCTCGTCCGGGCCTCCTGTTCCAACACGTGCGGCGATAGATGGCGCGGACAAGCCGGGCCATGACGGTTAAGCGGGGCCTGGTGGGCCAAACTCAGCGAAGGCTGCTATAAGCGAACATTCGATGGAGCCGAAAGCCAACACCATCCCGCAGACCGCCCGGCCGGAACAAGACCTTTCCGCGGACCCGAATCTCTACGAGCGCATCCGCGCCCGCTTCGCCCCGCTCGGCGGCGTGGACCTGGAAATCCCCCCGCGCGAACCCGGGCGCGAGCCGCCGCCGTTTGAGTAACCGCCCGGCGCGTCGAGGATCAGCCCGCGCCCGCGGCGGTCTCCGCCAGATACCCCGCCAAACGGTCCAGCGTCTGCTCGCCGCCCTGCACCGCCTTGTATTTCCTGGCGAACTGATCGCGGAAAAACGCCGTCGCGAACGCCACGCGGATGGTCATGCCGGTCCGGCTGCCGTCGTCCTCGGGTTCCAGGATCAAGGACGATTCGAAGTCCGACATGGACCGACCCTGCCGGCCGGCGCCATTGGTGTAGACGATGCGCCGGTGTTCCACCACCTCGGTGAACACGCTGCGGTTCTGGAACGTCGCCAGGCCGTAGGCGTTCATCGCGAACTGCCACTCGCCGCCCGGCCGAAGGTCCATCTTCTGCACGGTCGCGATGCACCCGCGCGGTCCCCACCAGTGCGGCGCGCTCCGGGGCTCGGCGATCACCTGCCAGACGCGCTCGGGCGTCGCGTCGAGCACCCGCGATACGGTGATGGCCGCCGCCTCGTCGTCGGTCATGCCGCCTGCCTTTCCAGCGCCGCCAGCAAAATGCACAAAGCGATCCCCTCCGCTGCGTCCCGCACGTCCTTCAGCGGCGGGAATGTCGGCGCCAGCCTCAGGTTCCGGTCATGCGCGTCCGTCCCGTACGGCGACGTCGCCCCCGCCGGGGTCAGCGCCAGCCCGGCCTCCTTTGCCAGGTCCACCACCCGCCGCGCCGTGCCCTCCATCGCGTCGAGGCTGATGAAGTAACCGCCCTCCGGCCGCGACCAGGACGCCACGCCCCGGCCGCCGAGCCGGGCCTCCAGCGCCGCCTCCACCGCCGCGAACTTCGGCGCCAGGATCGCCCGGTGCGCGTCCATGTGCCGCTGCAGGCCGGCCCAGTCCTTCAGGAACCGCACATGCCGGAGCTGGTTCAGCTTGTCGGAGCCGATTGTCCGCTTCTCCGCCCGCGCCAGATACCACTTCACGTTCGCCGCTGATCCGCCGAAGAAGGCCAGCCCGCCCCCGGCCAGGGTGATCTTCGAGGTCGAGGCGAAGATGAAAGGCCGATCCGGATGCCCGGCGGCGCCGCAGGCCTCGAGAATGTTCAGGATCTCACGCCGCTCCGAGGTCAGGTGATGCTCGGCGTAGGCATTGTCCCAGAACAGCCGGAAATCCGCCGCCCCGGTGCGCATCGACGCCAGCCGCCGCACGGTTTCGCCGGAGTAGACATCGCCGCTCGGGTTGGAATACTTCGGCACGCACCACATGCCCTTCACCGCCGGATCTGCCGCCAGAGCCTCCACCGCGTCGAGGTCAGGGCCGTCCCCGGTCATCGGCACCGGCAGCATGCGGATGCCGAATTCCTCGCACAGCTTGAAGTGGCGGTCATAGCCGGGGACCGGGCAGATGAAGGCGATATCCGGGGTCTTGCTCCAGGGGGCGGCGGACCCGGGGACGCCCTTCAGCAGCGCCCAGACGATGCAGTCATGCATGACGGCCAGGCTGGAGTTGTCCGCCACCACCACCTGCCCCGGCGGCGCCCCGAGCAGCGGGGCGAACAGCGCCCGCGCCTCCGGCAGTCCCTGGAGCACGCCGTAGTTGCGGGCATCGTCTCCGGCGGCAGAGAAATGATCCAGGTTGCCCGGCAGCGCCAGCAGGCCGTTGGCCAGGTCAAGCTGCTCCGGCGACGGCTTGCCTCGCGTCATGTCCAGCTTCAGGCCGCGCGCCCGGAACGCCTCATACGCGGCCCGGACCGTGGCCAGATCATCCCCGTTCGTAAGCGTCATGGCGAAATCAGACTCCCCCACAAGATGACGAGCCGCCTCCAGGCCTATGCAACAACCAGCGTCCCGTTGCGCTCCTCCGCCGGCAGGCACAGCGCCGCCAGCGCGGGCGCCACGGCCTGCGGCCCCGGCAGCGCCGACTTGTCCTCACCGGGAAACGCCTGCATCCGCATCCGCGTCGCCACCGGCCCCGGATCGAACAAATTCACCCGCACATTCGTGGTCGCCAGTTCCTGCGCCCAGGTCAGCACAAGATGTTCCATGCCCGCCTTGGTCGCCCCCATCGCGCCCCAGTACGCCCGAGGCTCCCGCGCGCGGCTCTCGGTCACGAATACCGCCCGCCCCGCCGGCGACTGGCGCAGCAGCGGTTCCGACGTTCGGATCAGCCGCCAGCTTGCCGTCAGGTTCACCGCCAGCACCGCTGTCCAATCCTCCGGCAGGATATGCGACACCGGCGTCAGCCGCCCGAGCGCCCCGGCATTGTGCACCAGGATGTCCAGCCGCCCGAAGCGCTGGAACAAAGTCGGCCCCAGCGCATCGATCAGCGCGTCCTCTTTCAAATCCAGCGGCAGCAGGCTCGCTTCGCCGCCCACCGCCCGGATGGCGTCGTCGGTCTCCTCCAACGCCCCCTGGGTCCGCGCCGTCAGCACCACGCGAGCACCCAGCCGCGCCAGCTCCACCGCCGTCGCCGCGCCGATGCCGCGGCTGGCGCCGGTCACCAGCGCCACCGATCCGTCCAGAACGCCCGCCATCAGTTGCCCACCGTTAACAAACTCAATTGCCGATCGGCCGATTCCTGCTGGTCCGGCAGGGGAATAGGATAATCGCCGGTGAAGCAGGCATCGCAGTAATGCGGCTTGTCCGGATCGCGCCCCGGCTTGCCCAGCGCGCGGTACAGCCCGTCGATCGAGATGAACGCCAGGCTGTCGGCGCCGATAAGATCCGCCATCTCGGCGACATTGTGCCTGGCGGCGAGCAGCTTGCTGCGCTCCGGGGTATCGATCCCATAGAAGCAGGAATGAGTCGTCGGCGGCGAGGACACCCGCATATGCACCTCCTTCGCGCCCGCCGCCCGCACCATCTCGACGATCTTCTTGCTGGTGGTGCCGCGGACGATGGAATCATCGACCAGCACAACCCGTTTGCCCTCCAGCACCGGCCGGTTGGCGGAGTGCTTCAGCTTCACCCCCAGGTGGCGGATATGGTCCGTCGGCTCGATGAAGGTGCGGCCGACATAGTGGTTGCGGATGATCCCAAGCTCGAACGGGATGCCGCTTTGCTTGGAATAGCCCATCGCCGCCGGCACGCCGGAATCCGGCACCGGGACGATCACGTCGGCTTCCACCGGGGATTCCTGCGCCAGTTCGGCGCCGATGCGCTTGCGCGCATCGTAGACCGGCATGCCCTCCACCACGGAATCCGGGCGGGAGAAGTAGATGTATTCGAACACGCAGAACCGCTCCCGCACCCGGTTGAACGGCTTGATGCTGTGCACGCCCTGGTCGTTGATGACGACGATCTCGCCGGGCTCGACATCGCGGATGAAGTCGGCGCCGACGATGTCCAGCGCGCAGCTCTCGCTCGCCAGCACCCAGCCGCCGGTGCCCTCGTTGCCGATGCGGCCGAGGATCAGCGGACGCACGCCGAGCGGATCGCGCACCCCCATCAGCGCCTGGTTCGACAGCGCCACAAGGGAGTAGGCGCCAACGACCTGCTTCAGCGCGTCGATCAGGCGGTCCACCACGGTGGAATACAGGCTGATGGCGATCAGGTGGACGAACACCTCGGAATCGGTCGTGGACTGGAACAGGCAGCCGCGCCGCACCAGGGCGCGGTGCAGGATATGCGCGTTGGTCAGGTTGCCGTTATGCGCCACGGCGAACCCGCCGAACTCGAAATCCGCGTACAGCGGCTGCACGTTGCGCAGGATCGTGTCGCCGGTGGTGGCATAGCGGTTATGCCCGATGGCGATCCTCCCGGGCAGCTTCTCGATCACCCGCGCGTCGCTGAAATTGTCGCCGACAAGCCCCATGCCGCGATGCGAGTGGAAACGGCTGCCGTCGAAGCTGGTGATGCCACTCGCTTCCTGCCCGCGATGCTGCAGCGCGTGCAGGCCGAGCGCGGTGACGGCGGCGGCGCTGGGCACGTTCCAGATGCCGAATACACCGCATTCCTCGTGCAGGGAGTCGTCGTCCCTGGACTCGTCGTCTAAGCCCGGACAGTGGCGCGCCATCTGTGACAACTCCTAATCGCGGACCGGCTGCTTGCCGGTGGCGCGCCCTTGCGGGGTCGCGCGCAGCAAGGCGTCGGCCGTGGTGTCGCGACCCTCCGGCGGAGGATCAAGACGGTGCGGACGGTAACCCTCGGGCAGTTGGTCCCGCACCCAGGCGGCGGCCAGATAAGCCGGTCTCAGCGTCACCGCTTTCAGCACCGGTTCGGGCCATCTTTCGATCGGGTACACCATCTGCCCGAGGATATAGGCGATCACGACGACCGCCGCACCCCGCGCGAGTCCGAATACCAGGCCGAGGGTGCGATCGACCCCACCCAGCGCCGACCGCCGCACAAGCCCGCCGAGAGTGCCCGCGATGATCGTGAAGACGATCAGCGAGCCCAGAAACACGAGTGAGAAGCTGATCGGATCGACCCAATCCGGCGACGGCACCCAGTCGCGCACCATGTTCCGCATTGACGGCAGTCCGACGAATGCCGCCGCGACCGCGCCAACCCAGGCGCCAACGCCGAGGATCTCGCGCGCGAAGCCGCGGGCCAACGCGAGCAGCCCGGAAATTCCGAGGAAGCCGAAGACCGCCAGGTCAACCCACGTCATGCTATCGTCATCCAGACCGATGAGCGGTTATTGTCCGGCGGAGGCCCGCCTGCCAAGCACGATCATAGCTTTTTCGACCCGGATTCGGGGGCGAACCTGGCAACCAGATCGGAGATGTGACCGATTTCCTCCAGTCGCAGCCCGTCCGGCGCCGCCAGCCGGCGGTTTCCATGCGCCACGCGGCGCGGCAGGGTTGCGGCATCGAAGCCGAGTTTCGCGGCCTCCTTCAGCCGGGATTCCGCCTGCGCCACCTGGCGGACCTCGCCCGACAGGCCGACTTCGCCGAAATACACCATGCCGGGGCTTGTCGGCGCCTCGAATGCTGCCGACGCGATCGCCGCGGCCACAGCCAGATCGGCTGCGGGCTCGGTCACCCGCAGCCCGCCGGCGATGTTCAGGTAGACATCCGTCTGGTTCAGCCGCAATCCCGCGCGTGTCTCCAATACTGCCAGAAGCATCGACAGCCGTCCGCTGTCCCAGCCGATGACGGATCTCCGCGGCGACCCGCCGGGGTTTGGGGCGAGCAGCGCCTGCACCTCCACCAGCACCGGCCGCGTGCCTTCCAGCCCCGCGAACACCGCGCTGCCGGCGATGTTGCCGCGCCGCTCGGCCAGGAACAGCGCCGACGGGTTGGGGACTTCGGCGAGGCCGGCGTCGGTCATTTCGAAAACGCCGATCTCATCGGTGGCGCCGAAACGGTTTTTGACGGCACGGAGGATGCGGAACTGGTGGCCGCGGTCGCCTTCGAAATACAGCACGGCGTCGACCATGTGCTCCAGCACGCGCGGGCCGGCCAGCGCGCCGTCCTTGGTCACGTGGCCCACCAGCACGACGGCGAAATTGCCGGCCTTGGCGAGGCGGATCAGCTCGAAGGAGCAGGCGCGGACCTGCGCGACGGTGCCGGGGGCGCTGTCGATGGCGTCCATCCACATGGTCTGGATCGAATCGACCACGACCAGCGTGGTGTCCTTCGCCTGCTCCAGCGCGGCGACGATGTCGCGGACGTTGATCGCTGCGGCCAGCCCGATGGCGGAATCCGCCACGCCCAGCCGGCGGGCGCGCAGGCGTATCTGGTCGATGGATTCTTCGCCGGAGACATACAGCACGCGCTTGCCGGAACGCGCCAGTCTGGCGGCGGCCTGCAGCAGCAGGGTGGATTTGCCGATGCCGGGGTCGCCTCCAACGAGCACGGCGGAGGCGGGGACAAGGCCGCCGCCGAGCACGCGGTCCAGTTCGGCGATGCCGGTGGCGGCGCGGGCAGGCGGCTCGGCGCTGCCGGCCAGGCCGACGAAGGCGACGCTGCGGCCGGGCTGCTGCTTCGCGGCGGGGCCGGGGCGGGCGGCGACGGCTTCTTCCTCGACGGTGTTCCACTCGCCGCAGGTTTCGCAGCGCCCGGCCCATTTGGGGGTGACGGCGCCGCAGGACTGGCAGACGTAGCGGGTTGTGGCTTTGGCCAATGCGACTCCGGAGCGGGGGTGGGATCACGGTTCGATACCCCGTTTCGCCGGCCTGTGCCACCCGCGCGGGTGGCCCCGGCGGCAGGTGCGCGCTTTGATCCGCGTTTCGACAAAGTCCCGGCCGTCCGAAAAAATTGTCCAGGCCGTAAATTTCTTCGCCCGCGTTAACCTTTTGTTTGCTGTCTGCTGCCAAGGATTGGCCTCCACCCGGCTATCGGGATTGCAAAGGGGCTAAACCGTGGACGATCTGCTTTCCGATTTCCTCACCGAGACCAACGAAAGCCTGGCCGAGCTCGATGTCGCTCTGGTCACCCTGGAACGCACGCCTGATGATGCCGAGACGCTGTCCGGGATCTTTCGCCTGGTGCACACAATCAAGGGCACATGCGGCTTCCTCGGTCTGCCGCGGTTGGAGCACGTCGCCCATGCCGGCGAAAACGTGCTGGGCAGGCTGCGCGACAAAACGCTGACCGTCACTCCGGCGATCGTCAGCCTGGTGCTGGCGGCGATCGACCGGATCAAGTCCATCGTCGCCGCGCTGGCAGCGACCGGCGCCGAGCCCGCGGGAGACGATTCCGAACTGATCGCCGCGCTCAACGCCGCCGCCGCCAATGAAGCGCCGGCCGCGCAGCAACCGCAGCCGGAGGCCGCCAGGCCGGAACCCGCCCCGGCGGCGGCCGAACCGCCGCCGCCGCAAGCCAAGGCACACGCGGCCGAGAAACCCGCTGAACCCCCAGTTGCCGCCGCACCGCAGGCGGCGCAGACCATCCGCGTTACCGTCGACGTGCTGGAAGACCTGATGACCCTGGTCAGCGAGCTGGTGCTCACCCGCAACCAGCTTCTCCAGCTTGTCCGCACGCAGGACAACAGCCCGTTCACCGTGCCCTTGCAGCGGCTGTCGCACATCACCTCCGACCTGCAGGAAGGGGTGATGAAGACCCGCATGCAGCCCATCGGCAACGCCTGGAACAAATTGCCCCGGCTGGTCCGCGACCTGTCGCACGAAATGGGAAAGAAAATCGAACTGACCATGCTCGGCGCCGATACCGAACTCGACCGCCAGGTGCTGGAGATGATCAAGGACCCGCTGACCCACATGGTGCGCAACAGCGGCGATCACGGCCTGGAAACCCCGGCCGAACGCCGCGCCGCCGGCAAGCCGGAGACCGGCAACATCGTGCTGAATGCCTTCCACGAAGGCGGCCATATCATCCTGGAGATATCCGACGACGGCCGCGGCCTGCCGGTGGACCGCATCCGCGCCAAGGCCCTGGCCAGCGGCCTGGCGACCGAGGCGGAACTCGCCGCCATGACCGGCGGCCAGATCGAGCGATTCATCTTCCGCGCCGGGTTCTCCACCGCCGCCACCGTCTCCGCCGTGTCCGGCCGCGGCGTCGGCATGGACGTGGTGAAGACCAACATCGAGAAAATCGGCGGCACCATCGACCTGAAAAGCACGCCCGGCCAGGGCACGACGTTCATCGTCAAAATCCCGCTGACCCTGGCGATCGTCTCCGCCCTGATCGTCGAGGCGGCGAAGGAACGCTTTGCCATCCCGCAGATCAGCGTGGTCGAACTGGTGCGCGCCCGGCGCGACGCTGGCAACGGCTCCGGTTCCGCCGGCGAAAGCGTGATCGAACGGATCAACGACACCCCCGTGCTGCGTCTGCGCAACCGGCTGCTGCCGCTGGTCAGCCTTACCGAACTGCTCAGGCTCGGCGTCGAGCAATCCGCCGGCGGCGCCGCCCACGTCGTCGTCGCCCAGGTCGGCCAGCACATGATGGGCATCATCGTCGACCGGGTGTTCGACACGGAGGAAATCGTCGTCAAGCCGGTGGCACCCATCCTGCGCAACGTCACGATGTTCAGCGGCAACACCATCCTGGGCGACGGCTCGGTGATCATGATCCTCGACCCCAACGGCATCGCCCGCGGCACCGGCGCCGGCGCCGGATCGGAAAGCAAGCTGATGCAGGGGGCGCGGATCGACACGCAGACCTCGGCGGACCGGACCGCGATGCTGCTGTTCCGCGCGGGCGGGTCGCAGCGCATGGGCGTGCCGCTCGGGCTGGTCGCGCGGCTGGAGGACATCCCGCGCGAGAAGATCGAGTTCTCCTGCGGCTCCACGGTCACGCAATACCGCGGCAAGCTGATGCCGCTGATCGCCATCGACGGCGGCACCGGCAGCGACAAGCCGACGCAGCCGCTGCTGGTGTTCGCCGACGGCGAGCGCATCATGGGCCTGATGGTCGATGAGATCATCGACGTGGTGGACGACAAGCTGGACATCGAGCTGGCCGGCTCGCGTCCCGGCCTGCTTGGCACCGCGGTCATCGGCGGCGCGGCGACCGACGTGCTGGATACCGGCTATTGGCTGACGCAGGCCTGGCAGGACTGGTTCCGCAACGTGCCGCGGCAGGGCGCCTCCGCGGACCAGAAGCACGTGCTGATGGTCGATGACAGCGACTTCTTCCGCCAGCTCATGGTTCCGATCCTGGGCGCGGCCGGGTTCCGCGTCACCGCCGTCGGCGGCGCAGCGGAGGCGCTGCGGCTGCGCGACGCCGGAAAAAAGTTCGACGCCATCGTCTCCGACATCGAGATGCCGAACATGGACGGGCTGAAATTCGCCCGCACCGTCCGCTCGGGCGGCGCCTGGGCCGACGTCCCGCTGATCGCGCTGACCGCGCATGACGGCATCGAGCATGCCGAGGCCGGGCGCGACGCCGGCTTCACCGACTACGTTGCCAAGTTCGAGCGCGAGGCGCTGGTCGCCAGCCTCCGCGCCAGCCTGTCGCAATTGGTTCCGGCTTAACGGGACGATCCGGAGAACACCCATGACAACAGACATCCTCGATCGTCCGGACGCCGCTGCGGCCGACGAACAGCAGGTCCTCGTCACCCTGACCGTCGCGGACCAGTTGTGCGGCGTGCCGGTGCTGGCGGTGCGCGACATCCTCGGCGAGCAGACGATCACCCGCATCCCGCTGGCGCCGCCGGAAATCGCCGGCAGCCTCAACCTGCGCGGCCGCATCGTCACCGCGATCGACCTGCGCCGCCGGCTGAATTTGCCGCCCGCCCCGGCGAACCAGCCGCGCCAGTCCGTCGTCGCCGAGCAGGGCGGCGAGCTGTATGCGCTGCTGGTCGACCAGGTCTCCGAAGTCCTGAGCCTGGACGCCGCCCAGTTCGAGCGGAACCCGCCCACGCTGGAGAAGACCTGGGCCGCCTTCAGCACCGGCATCTTCCGGCTGGACGGCCGCCTGCTGGTCGTCCTGGACGTCTCCAAACTGCTGGCTTTGGCCGAAGAGGGGTAGACCCCCGATGTCCCGCACCTGCCTTGTCGTCGACGATAGCCGGGTCGTCCGGAAAGTCGCGCGCCGGATCCTGGAAGCCAACGGCTTCGCCGTGACCGAGGCGGCGGACGGACAGCAGGCGCTGGACGCCTGCCACTCCGGCCTGCCGGACGTCGTGCTGCTGGACTGGAACATGCCGGTGATGGACGGCCTGGCGTTCCTCCAGGCGCTGCGCGCCGAATACGGGCCGGACAATCCGCCGGTGGTGTTCTGCACAACGGAGAACGACATGTCCCACATCGAGGCGGCGATCGCCAACGGCGCCCAGGAATACATCATGAAGCCCTTCGACGAGGACATCCTGACCGGCAAATTCGCCCAGGTCGGCCTGCTGTGATGCAGCCGAACGCACGGGTGATGCTGTGCGACGATTCCGCCGTCATCCGCGGCGCCATCGCCCGCATGCTGGCGGACGACCCGGAGATCGAGGTCGTTGCAAAGACCGCGAACGGGCAGGAGGCGGTGAACGCGATCCGCAGCGCCCGGGCCGACGTGGTGGTGCTGGATATCGAGATGCCGGTGATGGACGGCATGGCTGCGCTGCCCCTGCTGCTGCGCGCCGATGCCGGGGTGAAGGTGATCATGGCCTCCACCCTGACCACGCGCGGCGCCGACATCGCCCTGCGCGCCCTGCGGCTGGGCGCGGCCGACTACATCCCCAAGCCGTCCAGCATCGGCACCGTCAACGATGACGGCTTCCGGCGCGAGTTGCTGGAGAAGGTGAAGGGCCTGGCCCGCCATCTGCGGCGCGCCGCGCAGCAGACGCGGGTCTCGCTGGCGCTGCGGCCGGCCCCGGCTCTTCCTGCCCGGCTGCTTGCCGTCGGCAGCTCCACCGGCGGGCCGCAGGCGCTGTTCAGCCTGGTGCAGGGGTTGGGACGCTCGCTGACCGTGCCGGTGGTGCTGACCCAGCACATGCCCGCCACCTTCACGCCCATCCTGGCGGAGCACCTGACGCGCATCGGCTGCATGCCATGCACCGAGGCGCGCGACGGTGAAGCCCTGGTGCCCGGGCGAATCTACCTCGCCCCGGGCGACAGGCATCTGCTGATCGAGGGCAACCGCTCGGCCCTGCGGGCGCGGCTGACAATGGACCCGCCGGAGAATTTCTGCCGCCCCTCGGTCGATCCGATGCTGCGCAGCGCCGCCGCCGTCTGCGAGGGCCGGGTGCTGGTGGCAATGCTGACCGGCATGGGCCGCGACGGGCTGGACGGCACGAAGCGGGTGGTCGAGGCAGGGGGCGCCGCGATCGCCCAGGACGAGGCCAGCAGCGTGGTCTGGGGGATGCCCGGGGCGATTGCTCAGGCCGGACTGTGCCACGCCGTGCTGCCGCTGCCGAAGATCGCGCCGAGGCTGCTGGAGATGTTGAAGGGCGCGCGCGCATGAGCCTGACCAACGCGGCCTTCGACACGTTCGCCTCGCTGCTCAAATCGCAGTCCGGGCTGGTGATCGGCATGGACAAGATCTACCTGCTGGAGACCCGGCTCGGGGCAATCCTGAAGCGGGAAAACCTGGCCGACATGAACCGGTTGGCGGAGCAGCTTCGCCGCTCGGGCAACGACCGCCTGGCCCGCGACGTGGTGGAGGCGATGACCACCAACGAGAGCTTCTTTTTCCGCGACGACAAGCCGTTCGCGCATTTTCGGGCGCAGGCTCTGCCGCGGATGGCCGCCGCCCGGCCGCCCGGCGCGACGATCCGGGTGTGGTCCGCGGCGTCGTCCTCGGGGCAGGAGGCGTATTCGCTGGCGATGATCGTCGCGGAATCGCGGGCGGTGCTGGGCGACCGCCGGGTGGAGATCATCGGCACCGATATTGCGCGCGAGCAACTGGCCCGCGCGCGGGAGGGTTTGTATTCCCAGTTCGAAGTGCAGCGCGGCCTGCCGGTGCAGATGCTGATGCGGTACTTCCGCAAGGAGGAGTCGAACTGGCGGCTCAACGATACGATCCGCGCGATGGCGCAGTTCCGCGAGTTCAACCTGCTGTCGGATCTGCGGACGCTGGGGCGGTTCGACATCGTGTTCTGCCGGAACGTGCTGATTTACTTCGACCAGCCGACGAAGGCCCGGGTGCTTGGGGCCATTGCAGGGATTATGCCCTCGGATGGGATTCTTTATCTCGGCGGGGCGGAGACGGTGCTGGGGATTACCGGCCGGTTTGCTCCGCTGCCGGCGGAGCGGGGGGTTTACGGGGTGGTGGAAGCCGGCGCGCCGGTGGGGAGGGTGGCCGCGGCGGTCTGACCGGACGTTGCGGCAACCCCCCGCCGGCCGGCCAACACCGGGCCGCCGAATGCCGATACCGGCAGCGCCGCAGCCGGTGGTTCCGGTGCAGCCGTAGCCGCGACATCGTCCGGCTACCGGTTGCCCGCGCCAGGGTATGAAGTGCTGCCGCTGAAAATCAGGTCCGTGCTCGTCCCGGCAGCCACCGCGGCATAGGTGAACCGCTGGCATGTCCAGGATATGATCTATCTCGGCATTCATTTTTCGTAGCTTGCGCCATGTTCAGATGTTTTTCGTGTCAGGTATCATTTTACTTCTATAACGCAGACTTTGAGATGACTCCGCGCCGCTCCGTTGCCTGGCTTACTCATTGTTACAACTAGAGATTGCACAACTCACCACGAAACAATCGGTTTTACCGCCTTAAAATTAAAATTCCATGTTAGGTACCTGTTTCTGTTGATTCCGATCGCGACACTGTTTTATAGACGGGATGTCAAAAAAACGTGCCCCCCTGACGGGGCGGGTCAAGGAGGAGCAAAGTCATGTCAGACCCCTTCATTGGGCAGATACTTGCTGTCGGCTTCAATTACGCCCCGCAGGGCTGGCTGGAGTGCAACGGCCAGCTCCTGGCGATCAGCGGCAACGAGGCGCTGTACAGCCTGCTTGGCACGACCTATGGCGGCAACGGGACGACAAACTTTGCCTTGCCCGACCTGCGCGGCCGCGCGGCGCTTGGCCAGGGCCACGGCACGAGCCTGTATCCGCTGGGCCAGGCCGGCGGGAGCGAAACGGTCGCGCTGTCGGCGCCGCAGGTTGGCGTGCACGCCCATGCGGTTGCGGTCTCCGGGAACGAAGGAACCGCTTACAAGCCGGCGGCCAATCTCGTGATTGCGGCGAATTCGACGCCCGGATTCAATTTGTACGGGCCAGCCCCGGCAAACACGACGCTGTCGGCGGCCACGCTCGGAACCACGGGCGGCGGACAGCAGCACGAGAACCGCCAGCCCTACCTGGCGGTCAACTACATCATCTGCACCGAGGGAATCTACCCGAGCCAGGGCTAACCGTTCCCAGCCCGCAACGCCGGGCAATCGCATCGCCGGGAGAAACACATGTCAGATCCATTTATCGGTCAGATCACCCTGTTTCCGTACAACTTTGCACCGGAGGGCTGGGCGGACTGCGCCGGGCAGTTGTTGCCGATTCAGCAGTATGCGGCGCTGTTTTCGCTGCTGGGCACGGCCTATGGCGGCAACGGTTCGACAAACTTCGCACTGCCGAACCTGAGCGGCCGGGTCGCGGTGGGTCAGGGTCAGCCGGCCGGCGGCTCCAACTACGGCATCGGCGCCGCGGGAGGCTCCGAAACCGTGGCCCTCGCGCAAGCTGCCCTGCCGGCGCACAGCCACGCGTTGAATGCAACGACAGGCCCGGCCACGACCACGGCTCCGTCCGGCGCCCTGTTCGCGACCGCGCTGACGGCGGCCGGCCGCCAGCCGGACAAGGGCAACATATACAACCCGGCAAGGCCCGACACGGCCCTGGCGCCCAACGCGGTCGCTTCCGCCGGATCGTCGCAACCCCACAACAACGTCCAGCCGTCGTTGGCGCTGCGCTACTGCATTGCTTTGCAGGGCGTCTACCCCGCGCGGCCGTAGCGCCCGAAGCGACACCATGCAGACCCGGCCAGGCCGCGTTTCGGCCGCCGCACATCTCGGAGGATTGGATCATGGAACCGTATCTCGGTCAGATCGAGCTTTTTGGATTCAGCTATGCCCCGCACGGTTGGGCGCAATGCAACGGACAGTTGCTGCCAATTAACCAAAATCAGGCGTTGTTCGCCCTCATTGGCACGTATTTCGGCGGCAATGGAACGACGACCTTCGCGCTGCCCGACCTGCGCGGCCGCCTGGCCGTGGGACAGGGCGCCGGCACCGGCCTTACGCCCCGAACGGTTGGCCAGGTATTCGGCGAGGAGAACCATGCGCTCTCGGCTGCCGAGACGCCGGCGCATACGCACACGCTGAACGCCGCGGCAAACGCCGCACCGGACGGCAATACCGACACGCCCGGCCCCGCCGTCGCGCTGGCCCAGGGCAGCGGGAAATTGTCCAACCCGACACCGGTGGCGATCAACTACCTGGTTGCCGATACGGCGCCGCGGTCCGTGCTGGACCGGTCTGCGGTCGCCCCGGCAGGGGGCCAGGCGCATGCCAACATGATGCCGTTTCTCGGCCTGAATTTCTGCATCGTGCTTCAGGGCATGTTCCCGTCACGCCCGTAAATGGCGGCGGCGGCCATCATCGGGCAAAGAGTTTTCGGGGCGGTCCGAAAACTCTGCCGCCCTCAGTTGAAAACCGCCTGATAGTCCTGCCTGTCCGCGGCCGGCGTATGGATGGGCATGACGTACAGGTCGACCTGCGGCCCGGCTTCGATCGCCGCCGTGTAGAGGCCTTCCGGCAGCACATCGCCAGCCGAACCGTGGAAGATCAGGCTGAACGGAATGCGTTCCGCGCCCGGAGCGGCGGAGCGGGGCATGGTCTTGATCTCCGCCAGCACCAGCGTGACGGCCTGACCCCGGAAGCTGAAGGCCTTGCCGGCAAACGGCGCGAAATCCTCGTGACGGGAAAAGTCAACCATGCCGCGTTCCTTCGCCACTTTGATCTGGATGCGATCCGACCCTGCCTGTTTAGGCGCAACGGTGCCGCCGGTAAAGCTGTTCCGGCCGTGAGCGGGATCAGAGTTCTCGACATCGTCCCCGGACCGGTGGTGCTGCGGCCGGAGCGCCCGGGCGATGCCGAATTCCTTTATGCACTGTTCCGCTGCCATAACCTGCCGGCCATGTCCGCGATGCCGGTGGACGAGGCCACGCGCGAGACGCTGATGCGCATGCAGTTCGAGTCGCAGACACGCAGCTATCGGGCGCGCTATCCCGAGGCGCGCTTCGACATCGTCGAGCGCGACGGCGTGGCCGTCGGCCGGCTGATCGTGCATGCGGACGATGCGGGCGGCAGCATCGTCGATTTCGGTCTGCTGCCCGATCGCCAGGGCGCCGGCCTCGGCACCGCGCTTCTATCCGCGGTGCTGTCGGGACTGGCCTTGCATTGTCCGGTCGTGCGCTGCCAGGTGCTGTGGAACAACGAGCGGTCGCTGCGGATGTGCCGCAGGGCCGGGTTCACCGCTGCCGGCGAGGCGCCGCCGTTCGTGCAGCTTGAATGGCGGCCGGAGCGCATATCCGTCCCGGGCGGAGTGGCATGAGCGATCGCCGTTTGCCATGATCTGTCCCGGCGGCAGCCTGCCACGGCTTGTGCCGACTCGGGCCGCGGTAGTAAGATGACGAAGTGGCAACATTCCGCTTCCTGCACTGCGCCGATGTGCATCTCGACAGCCCGTTGCGCGGGCTGGAGGCGAACCCGGACGCGCCGGCGGACCGCATCCGCCGCGCGACCCGACGGGCGCTGGAAAACCTGGTCGATTTCGTCCTGCGCGAGAAGCTGGATTTCGTCGTCGCGGCCGGCGATCTTTACGATGGCGACTGGCAGGATTGGCGCACCGGCCAGTTCCTCGTCGCCCAGATCGGCCGCCTGACCGCCGCCGGGATTCCCTTCGTCGCCATCCGCGGCAACCATGACGCCGAAAGCGTCATCACCCGCCGCCTGCGCATGCCGCATCTGCTGGACACCAAACGCCCGGAAACGATCCGGCTGCCGAACCTGCCGGTGTCGGTCCACGGACAGAGTTTCGCGACGCGCGCGGTGACCGCGAACCTCGCCAGGGACTATCCAGCCGCGGACGCCAACCGGTTTAATATCGGACTGTTGCACACCTCGGTGGACGGGCGGGAAGGACACGACAGCTATGCGCCCTGCTCGGTCGAGCAACTCAGCGGCCACGGCTACCAGTACTGGGCGCTCGGCCATGTGCACCAGCGCGAAGTGCTTTCCGAGACACCCTGGATCGTGTTCCCGGGCAACCTGCAGGGCCGCCACATCAACGAAGCCGGGCCGAAGGGAGCGACCCTGGTCACCGTCATCGACGACCGGGTTGCCAAAGCGGAACCGATTGTCCTCGACGACGTGCGCTGGGCGAGGATCGAGGTGGCTGTTCCGGCGGACGCCGATGAGGATGCGGCGCTCGCCCTGACGCGGACCCGCTTGCTGGCGGCTTACGAACAGGCCGGCGGCCGCCTGCTGGCGACCCGGATCGTTCTGTCCGGCGCCTGCGCCGCGCACGCCGCGTTCAGCGCCAGCCTGCATGGCGCGAAGGAAAAACTGCGCGCCGAGGCGATGACGATCGACGGCCCGGATGCGATCTGGACAGAAAAGATCACCCTTGCCACCAGACCGGTCATCGACACCGCGTCGCTGAGAAACCGCGAAGACGCCATCGGCCGGCTGGCCTGCGCGCTCGAAACGATCGACCCGGAGCAGCTTGGCGGCGCGCTGAAATCCTATGCCGAAAAACTGCTCGGCCACGCCTCCTGGCCGCGGCTGGAGCAGGCCGACCACGCGCTTATCAAAGCCGCGGAGGGAGAGATTTCGCCCGAACTGATCGAACGCGCGCGCGATCTGCTGCTGGCGCGGATCGCCGAGGGCTGAGCCATGCGCCTGACCGCCCTGACCCTGAACAAGTATGGCTGCTTCGAAGACGAGCGGATCGTGTTCGATCCGCGTCCCGGCGTGCTGAATCTGCTGATCGCGCCGAACGGCGCCGGCAAGTCGGTGCTGCGCACCGCGTTCGGCGACCTGCTGTTCGGCATCCACAACCAAACTCCGATGGGCTTCCGCTACGGCTACCCCGGCATGCGGATCGCTGCGGACATTGCGCAGCCCGGCGGATCCATCGTCTCCATCGGGCGGCGCAAGGCGCGCGGCAACGCCCTGACCGCGGCCGATGGCAGCGAACTCGACCCCGCCGTCGCCGGGGCGCTGCTCGGCACCCGCGACCGCTCCCTCCTGGAGCGTCTTTTCGCTCTCGACACCCATCGGCTGCGCGAGGGCGGCAAGGCGCTGCTGGCATCGGGCGGGGACCTCGCCAGCGCCCTGCTGTCCGCATCCGGCGGCATCCGCGAAGCCCGCCATTTGCTGCGCGCACTGGAGCGGGAACGTGACGATCTCGCCCCGGTGCGGCGAGCCTCGCAGCGGCCATACTACCGGGCACTGGACAACTACACCGATGCGCGCCGGCGCATCGCCGCCGCCCAGCTCAAGCCGGACGAGCGTCACGCGCAGCAGACCAGGCTGGACGAACTGGAACGACAGCAGCACGAACACAACCGCCGGGTCGAAGCCGCCTCGGCGGAGATTTCGCGTCTGGAGCGAATCCGCCGGGTCCGTCCGCTGCTCGCCGAGCGTGACGAAGCCGCTGCGTGGCTTGACGCAAACCCCGGCGCGCCGAACCTGGGGTCCGGCCTGCGCGAGCGTCTGGGGGATGCGCACCTTGCCTTCGTCAAGGCCGAGACCGAGGCGAACACCAAAGCGCAAGCCCTGGCCGAGGTCGAAGCCCAGGCTGCGGCAATCGTTTTGGACACGGCGCTGCTGGCCGAGGCCGCCGCCATCGACTCCCTCATCGCCGAAGCCGGCGCCGCCCGCAAAGCCGCAGCCGATCGGCCGGTGGTGGCGGGCGAGCTGGAGGCGAAATCGGGGCGGATCGGGGACTTGCTGCGGCAGCTCGGCAGCGACCTTCCTCCCGCCCGGGCGGCGGAGGCGATCCCGCAGCGGACGGTGCAGGCGCGGACGCAACGGCTGATCCGTGACCATGCCGAACAGATGGCAGCCACCCGAGACGCGCCGGCGAAACTGGCGGCCCGGACGCACGACCTCGCCGAGATCGATCGCAAGCTGTCGGCGCTGCCGGCGGGCCGGGATCTGCGCGGCCTCGAGGCCCTGGTGCGGGAAGTCGGCGATCCGGCCGCCCGGCAGGAAGAGGCCGCGCGGGCGCATGCCGAGACCGCGGCGGCGCTGGCCGCGATGCTTGCGAGGGTGCCGGGCTGGCGCGGCGACGCAACCGCGCTCGCCGAAACGAAGCCGCTGACCGAAGATCTTTATGCGCGGCACGACGCGGATGTGCGCGCCGCAACGAGCGAGGAAATCCGGGCGCGCGACCTGCACGCCGCCGAAGACCAGAAGCTGCAGGCCGCGCGGGTGAATTTGGCGGAAATCGCCCGCAGCGGCTCCGTTCCGGACGCGGAAGCGCTGCAGCGCGCCCGTGCCCGCCGCGAAGCCGTCTGGCGTCTGATCTACCGCCACGCCTTCACTGCCGACAAGCCGGCGCCGGAGGAAGAACAAGCGGTGACGGACGGCGCGCCGCTGCCTTTGGCGTTCGAGCGCGCGATGGCCGCGGCCGATGCGCTGGCAGACCAGCGGACCGAACACTCCGGCCTGCTGGCGCGGATCGAGGCGGCGAAGCGGGCCGTGGAGTTGCAGGAAACGCTGGTTTCGCAAGCGGAGGACCGCCTGCGGGTGGCGCAGCAAAAGGCCGATGCCGCCCGCCGCGCCTGGATGCAGCTTTGCGCGCCTCTGCCCATCGGCGCGGCGGCGGCGCTGCCGGACGTGCAGACATTCGTCGCGGCGCGCGAGCGGGTGCTCGATGCGCTGGCGCGCCATGCCGTCACGACCGGTGGCCTGGAGACGTTGGCTGCCAAACATGCCGCCTGGGCGGCGCGGCTGGCGCTGGTGCTGCCGCCGCCGCATGGCGACCTGGCGGACCTGCTGTCCCGCGCGCGCCAGGCGGTGGATGAAGGCAACAAACGCGAGAAAGCCCGGGAGCGTCTGGAAACGCAGCGCATGCAGGCCGACAAGGAGCTGCGCGAAACCGCCGCCGCCGCCGCCGAGGCCGATCGGCAGCTGGACGCCTGGCGGGCGGACTGGAAGGCCTTGCTGGCCGAACTCCGCCGCCCGGCCGGGGAGGACCCCGCGGTCACCGAGCAAGTCTTGCAACTGCTCAACGATATCGACAAGGAACATCTTGCCGCCGCGGCGCTGTCCCGGCGGATCAGCGGCATGCAGGCGGATATCGACCGCTTCGGGCAGTCGGTCCGCGAGGTTGCCGCGCGTGTCGCCGAAACGGACCGGGAGGCCGATCCATTCGATATCGCAAGAAACCTGGCGAAGCGCGTGGACGAGCAAAAAAAACTGCTCGACCGGCGGAACACGCTGATTGCCCGGCGCGATGCCGCGCGTCTGGCGGCGGAAAAAGCCGCCGCCAGCCTCGCTGATTGCCGCGCCGCCCTGCATGCGATCCTGCTCCAAATAGGCGTCGATACAATCGAGGCGGCGCAGGCGCGCCTGACCCTGGGCGAGCAGCGCGCCCGGTTCGAGGCTCAACGTCACGGCGCCGACACGAAGCTGCTTGATGCCGGCGATGCCATTCCCCCAGGCCAACTGCGTGACGAAGTTGCGGACGTTCCGCCGGACGAACTGCAATTCCGTCTCGATGTCCTGAATGACGACCGCCGTGCGGCAGGGGATGCGGCGCAGGCGGCGCTGCGGGCCCTGACGGAACTGAGCATCGGCATGGCGCAGCAGGAAGCCGACACCAACATCAACGCGGCCGCGGCCGATCGGCAGGCC
Organism: uncultured Rhodopila sp.; assembly: GCA_903851415.1. Taxonomy (GTDB): domain Bacteria; phylum Pseudomonadota; class Alphaproteobacteria; order Acetobacterales; family Acetobacteraceae; genus Rhodopila. The sequence goes on from CAINOE010000095.1 coordinate 58,952, forward strand.
GCGGTGGCTTGCGTGGCGAATACGCTGGATGAGGCGCTGCTGCTGCACACCGCCGCCTCCATGCTGGAGCTGGCGCTGAAATCCGTTGAGGACTCAGGCGATTCCGGCTTGCTCCAGCGCATCGGCGCGATCTTCCAGGCGTTGACCCTGGGCGCCTATGCGCGCGTCACCACCGAAACGGATGGCGACAGCGCCGCGCGGCTGGTTCTGGTGCAGCAGGCTTATCCGGAAGAGAGGCAGGCCGTCGACCAGCTTTCCGAAGGCACGCGGGACCAGCTTTTCCTGGCGCTGCGCGTCGCCGAGATCGAACGGCATCTGACCGCCGCGACCCCGTTGCCGTTCATCGGCGACGACATCCTGCAGACTTTCGACGACGACCGCGCCCTGGCCGCGATGCGGGTGCTGACGGACCTCAGCCACCGGACCCAGATCATTCTGCTGACGCATCACCGGCACGTCGTGGATTTGTCCGCGCGGCTGCCGGCGGGGAGTGTGCATGTGTGCGAGCGGGAGGCGGCAGTGAGCGCGGGGTGAGGCGGATCGTTCTCTCTCGTGTCACGGCCGGGCTTGTGCCCATGCCTATCAGGATAAGGCCGAGCCGGAGAAAGATTTGGTCGAGGCGTCGCTCTCACGTCGTCATGGCCCGGCTTGTCCGGGCCACCTGTAGCGGCAGGTGCGGCGATAGGTGGCCCGGACGAGCCGGGCCATGACGAAAACGTGGAAGCCATCGCTCCGCACGCCCCCTTATCCTGATAGGCATGGGGCTTTTCCCCATACCTATCAGGACAAAGCCGAGCCGGAGAAAGGTTTGGTCGAGGCGTCGCTCTCACATCGTCATGGCCCGGCTTGTCCGGGCCACCTGTAGCGGCAGGTGCGCCGATAGGTGGCCCGGACGAGCCGGGCCATGACGAAAACGTGGAAGCCATCGCTCCGCACGCCCCTTATCCCGATGCGCATGGGGCTTGTCCCGGCCATGACACGGAGGTCGGCGCCCCGCCCCGACCTGGCCCCCGACCTACCCTCCGGCAAACTCCGCGAACGCCTGCGCCAGCACTTCGTAAGTCGGCCGCTTGAACGACACCGCCAGGGCCGGAAGCTCCGCCAGTTTTACCCAGCGCCAGGCATCGAATTCCGGATGCGGATCGAGATCCAGCCGGATCTCCGAGTCCTCCCCGAGGAACCGCATCGCGAACCAGCGCTGCCGTTGCCCGCGATACTTCCCGCGCGACGGATTCCTGACCAGATCCGGCGGGAAGTCATATGTCAGCCACTCCGGATACTCGGCGATGACGACGGCGTTGCGGGTGCCGATCTCCTCCTGAAGCTCGCGGAATACGGCTATGCCCGGGTCTTCGTCCCCATCGATGCCGCCCTGGGGCAGTTGCCAGCCCCCGGGCGCACCTTCGGCATTCGGCATGTCGGCGCGGCGGGCGACGAACACCAGCCCGTCGCGGTTGAACAGCACGGCGCCGACATTGGGCCGGTACGGCAGATCGATCATTTGTCCTGTTCCTGTTTGGCCGGCGGTTGGACCAGCGCGCTGACCGGCGCCAGGATCAGCCCCTTGGCCATCAATGTGTTGCTCCAGGCCGCCACGCGCTCCAGCGTTTTCGGCCGCGGCACGGAGACCAGGCCCAGCGCCGAACCCCTGTCCCGTGCCAGCTTCGATAGCGCATCCAGCCTCGCATCCAAAGTGGCTTCGTTGACCGGATCGTCATCGATCACAACGTCCACCGAGCGGTTCCACGCCAGCGGCAACAGCGTCTCCCCCGGCCGGGCATCGGCGAACAGCAGGCCGCGATGCGCGATTTCCTTCAGGAACGCCTCGAACTGTTCCCGGTCGGCCGCCAGCCGCTCCCCGTGCATCGGCCCCAATGCGCTGGTGACCCCGACATAACCGCCGATGCGCGACAGCACCCGGCGCAGGCGGCCTAGATTCTCCTCTGATGGCAGCGAAGGCATCAGGGCCTGCCGATCATCCGGATCGTTGATCGGATAGCCTTGCGGCTCCATCGGCACCGACAGCAGGTATTCATGTCCCGCCAACCGGGCCGAGGCCAGCATCCGATCGATGTCACCGGAATACGGGGATACCGCGAGCGTCGCCGCGGCCGGCAGGTCGCGGATCGCCGCCATGCTCTCGGCCTCGCTCAGGCCGATGCCGGCGATCATGATCCCGACCCGCGGCCGCAAGGTCGTCGGATCGAACCCGGCTGCGTAAACGTGCATCGGGCTTCGTCCATCCACCGAGATTCGCGGCAATTGCCGCTCGCGCGCGGAAGGATCGGGTTCCAGCAGCCCGGGGTCAGGGTCAGTGATCGCACCCGGCGTGTCGCGCCCGGGAAGCTGCTCCGCCAACGGCGCCGGGGCCGCCGCCGCCGGCACCTTGACCGCTTCCGGCGCCGCGGCGGCCGGTTCGGGGGCAACTGCCGGCGCCTCCGACCGCGCGACCTGCCTCGGTTGCGGCGGACCGAGCGACTGGAGAACCACGGCGACAACGCCCAGCGCCGCCAGGACGATCAGCCAGAACCGCCCTAGCCCCCGCCACCCCGACAGGAACTCCGGAACCCCGGCGGCCACCGGCAGCGGCTGGCGCTAGTTGGCGGAGGCGCTTTTCTGCGCCGCCATCGCCGTCACCACGGCCAAGCCCTCCTGCAACTGGAAGTCCGTCTCGTCAGGTTTGGCCGGGTCGAATTTCGGGAAACCCTCCGGCGGCTTTTGCGGGATCTGCCTGGCTATGGCCGGCAGGTCAGTACGCGGCGCCACGGTCTGCGGACTGGTGCCGCCCGAGTTGCTGAGCACCTTGTTGTAGTCCGCCTCATGCTCGCCGCCGAAGCTGCCGCGGTCCTCCCGCGCCTCCTGGACCTCGACATCGGGCGAGATTCCCAGCGCCTGGATCGAGCGGCCGGACGGCGTATAGTAGCGCGCCGTTGTCAGCCGCATCGCGCCGTTGCCCGGCAGCGGGATCACCGTCTGCACCGATCCCTTGCCGAAGCTGCGCGTGCCGACAAGCACGGCGCGATGGTGGTCCTGCAGCGCGCCGGAGACGATCTCCGACGCCGAGGCGGACCCGCCGTTAATCAGCACCACCACGGGGGCGCCGTGCATGATGTCGTCGCCCTTGGCGTCCCAGCGCTGGCTGTCCTCCGGATGGCGCGCGCGGGTGGAGACGATCTCCCCCTGGTCGACGAAGTCGGACGACACCGCCACCGCCTGATCGAGCAGCCCGCCGGGGTTGTTGCGCAGGTCCAGGACCAGGCCGCGCAGCTTGCCGCCGTTCTGCGCCCGCAGCGCCTTGACCGCCGCCTTGATGCCGGCATCCGCCTGCTCGGTGAACTGGGTCAGCCGGACATAGCCGATGTCGTTCGGCTCCATCCGCGACTTCACCACCTGGATATGGATCGTCTCCCGGATCAGCGGCACCTCTATCGGCTTGTCGATATCCTGCCGCTTGATCGTCAGGACGATCTTGGAGTTTGGCGGGCCGCGCATCCGGTCCACCGCATCGTTCAGCGACAGGCCGATGACCGTCTTGCCGTCCAGTGCGGTGATGATGTCGCCCGGCTTGATCCCGGCCCTGGCGGCCGGCGTGTCGTCTATCGGCGAGACGACCTTGATGACGCCCTTGTCCTCGCTGACCTCGATGCCGAGGCCGCCGAATTCGCCCTTGGTCTGGATCTGCATGTCCTTGAACGCCTTGGCGTTCATATAGGAACTGTGCGGGTCGAGCCCGGTGAGCATGCCGTTGATCGCGTTCTCGATCATGTCCTTGTCGTCGACCGGATCGACGTATTCGGCGCGCACCCGCTGCATCACGTCGCCGAACACCTTCAGCAACTGGTACATGTCGGTATGGCTGCTGTCCTGGGCGAAAGCGTTGCCCAGCGCGCCGAGTTCAGGACCGGCGGCCACGCCCGCCACGAAAGCAGTGCCAATCAGCAGGCCATAGCGCCAATGCCGCGAGCGGAAGTCCATGCGTTCTTTCCCTTCGACGCCGCGGATCCCGTCCGGGCGCTTGATCAGCCGTTATGGCCGGAAGGCCGATCGGTTTCAAGCAAACGATTTCGTCGCGTCCGGCGCGCGGCTACGTCGCGCCTGGCGCGCGGCTACGTCGCGTCCGGCGCGCTGCTACGTCGCGTCTGGCGCGCGGTTACATTCGCTTCTGGCGCGGCTGTCGCGGCCGCGTCCAGTGTTGATTTCGTAAGGTTGGGGTTCCGCACCGCCGGCCATGCGCCGGTGCGGCCATGACGAGCGGGCGAACGTGTATCGGCCGGACGAAACCAACGATGTAACCCGCGCGTAAACTCCCATATAAGGGGTCATCTGGGAACGGGGTTAATCAGTTGGCGGTAGCAGAAATCACGACGGCTATGGTGCATGCCGCTTTCGGCAAGACCGCGGCTCAGGCGAAGGCGCGGGACGACGATCCGTTCGCCGCCGGGGAGTACGTGGTCTATCCGACGCACGGCGTAGGCAAGGTAGATCGTATCGGGACCGAAGAGATCGGCGGCCACAAGCTTGAGCTGATAACCATCTCATTCGATGAGAACAAAATGACGTTGCGGGTGCCTGTGGCCCAGGCCCGCGTCACCGGCCTGCGCAAGCTCGCGACGAAAGAGGCGATGGACCAGGTGCTGGCGATCCTGTCCGGCCGGCCGCGCACCAGCCGCCTGATGTGGGCGAAGCGGGCGCAGGAATTCCAGGCGAAGATCAACTCCGGCGACCTGAAAAGCGTTGCCGAGGTGGTGCGCGATCTGCAAGCCTCGGCGAATGGTTCGGCGCCCAGCTACAGCCAGCGCAACCTGTTCGAACTGGCGATCGACCGCCTGGCGGGCGAGTTCGCCGGGGTCACCGGCATCGACAGGGCCGAGGCCATCGTTCGCCTCACCGGCGTGCTGACCGGCGGCCCTTCGGCCGAGGCCGCAAAGACCGCGGCGGTGGCGGTGGAAGCGTCCGCGGCGGATTGATCTGCGTCGTATCCGCACCGCCTGACCCGGTGTAGAAGGGCGGCCGGTGAAGCGCTTCATCCAGAAGCACGCTTTCGAAGTGCTCGAGGTCAGACATGGTATTCAAGCCTAACTACAATCAGCAGCGTGCCGAGCGCGACCGCAACAAGCAGGCCAAGAAGGAGGCCAAGCTGCGGGAGCGCGAGGAAGCCAGCCGCCGCAAGGCCGAACCCGAGGCCTCGCCGCAAACCGCGCCCGACAGCAGCGAAACGACCCCGGCCTGATCCGCGGGTGTGGCTGACGATGGTGCGAACCACGCCTCGTGTCAGCCAGATCCTGGAAACCTCCCTTTACGTTGAGGATTTGGGCCGGTCTCGTCAGTTCTACGAGCTTGTGTTCGGCTTCTCGGCGTTCTTTGAGGATCGGCGCATGTGCGCGATGGAAGTGCCGGGCGAGCAGGTGCTGTTGCTGTTCCGCCACGGCTTGACCGGGCAGCCGGCGGCGGTTCCGGGCGGCCTGATCCCGCCGCACCACGGACGCGGCGCGCTGCACCTGGCGTTCGCCATCCCGTACGGCGAGCTTGCCGCCTGGGAGGGTCATCTTGCGCAGCACGGCATTGAGGTGGAAAGCAAGCTGCGTTGGCCGCATGGCGGGACCAGCCTGTATTTCCGTGACCCGGATGGTCACTCGCTGGAGGTTGCCACCCCCGGCCTATGGCCGAATCGGTAATGCCAGGCTGTGCGGCGGCCGGCTATCGCTGTGCCCGCTGTTTCTGTCCGATCGCCGCTCAGCCAGTCGCGCAGCGCCGCATGGAAGGCGCCCGGCGCCTGAATCTGCCGGGGCGTGGCGGGGTTCGTGCACCCCGGCGCAGGGGTGGTGCGTTCGCAGTCGCGGATGCCGTCAGTGGAACCGCGCCTGCAGCGCGTCATACTCCGCGTTGAGCTGTTCGCAGATCTCCGCAAATCTGGTCTGGCCGGTGAGCGGCTGCTCCGCCTCCCACCGCTTTATGGCGTCAACGACATCGTAAAGACCACGCAGCGCCGCCACCGCCGTCAGGTAGCCATCATTGTCGCCGGGCGGGACTTTCGACAGATAGGTCCGCATGAGCGCCATGATCCCATCCGGCGTCACGTCGCTGGCTTTGGCCGAGCCTGCGCGTCCGGGCCGGGACGTGTAGCGGTTCGTCTTTTCGATCCAGGTGGCGGCATCCTTATGCGACAGGTGCATGATCGCCGCCCCGGTGTCGGGCGAGATCACCACCCTGTCGTCGCTTGCCGGATGAACGCCGCCATGGACCACGGACGAGAACGTCATCGTGCCGCGCCGGAACAATGACGGCCTGTACTCCGGCCAGTAATAGGCCCGTTCATCGACTTTCCCCAGAATATGGTGCCTGTAGGGCAGGTAGTATATCGATCCCTTGGGCTGTCTTATTGCCGAAAGAACCAGTTCAGCGGCTTTGCCGTTCAGGCATTCATCGTCGTCCAGGGACAGTATCCAGGGTGCGGTGGCCAATGATACGGCCTCCGCCCGGGTTTCCTCGACCGTCGGGCTCCACGGAACCTGAATGAATCTGTCGGCCAGGCGCTGCCCGATTTCGGCCGTCCCGTCGGTCGATCCCTTGTCGACGACGATCAGTTCATCGGCGATGCGGGCCGAACGAAGGCATGTCTCCACAACATCGATGCGGTTGTAGGTAATGACGACGCTGCTCAACCCACGGTCGTTCATTCGCATACCTCGGCTTCGAGAGTGGCCGGATCGCGTCCGAGATCGTGCCCCATGGCATAGTCCACGACCCTGAGCGGCAGCGGCGGCAGCCCGCAGAATGCGCACAGCCCGGGACCCAACGCCTTGCCTTCCAGAGAAAGCATCAGGAAGTTATCGCGGGACCGGAAATGGGTTGCGATCCTGTCGTGATGCCAGGCGTGGAAATCGGCGAGCTCGGCATCGGAGACGTCCGAGAGCGCGGCCGGTTGCCAGGTGAAGTAAGACCAGTAGACAACCCGTTCGAAAGGGACGAAGCGCCGCGATTGCACATGCCGCCGGACGGACCTGACCCAGGCGCCGGCAGGCCGGTAAAACGCGAAGAATTTAGCTGACGGGTAGGTTGCCGATAACGGACCGTACAGGGCCGCCAGCGGCGCGTCGCTCACGGCCGAATAGGTCCGGAAGACGGGCGCGAGAGTCTCGGCGACGAAGCCGGGGTCGTCCTCGCGGCCGGCAACCTTGGCCTGGTAGTCGATCCCATCCACCACCGCCGGCCAGTGCACGGCTGAAACGCCGCTGCGGCGAAACAGGTCGTGGGAACTTTGCGTCGCCGAGCGATGCAGACTGATGTTGAAAAAATTTGCCATTGTTATCGGCGAATCCGACCGCCGCCGGCCACTCTTGCCATCCTCCGAAAACCTCCAGTTCGAGCCTTGATAGTGCGTTGCAACACGATCCGGAAAAGTTCCTTCTGCCGAACGCTGCTTATATAGTCTGGCTTGATGTTCGAAAATGAAGTGCATCTATCGCAGATTCGATCACATTCGAGAGATGAGGACGCTGCCAGGCAGCGGCCGGTGCTGGCGGCGAACGCAGTGCCGCTCGCGAATCGTCGATCAAGTGCATTGAAATAGGCTCAGAACCTGGCCGGTTAGCGGGTTGCGATGGTCCGCTTGAGCCGCCCGTGCCGGTGGCGAAGGGCCCGCCAGGTCCCGCCGCAGGAGGTGCAATTTGAAAGGAGAGCGAAGAAAGTTGCAGACCGCGACAATTAGAAACAAGAAATCTTTGTGGAAGCTGAGCGATTTCGCACAAAGGCAAGAGTCCGGGCACCCCAGCCGGCCGTTCGGGCCAGGGGGAGGCAGTCACATACCTGCGCACTTAACGACATGTGCGCCGGCGGCTCCCAACCGGCAGAACGCGACGGCGTGGCCGGAGAGCCGCCTCCGGGTCGGGTCGAGGGCGGTGCCGGGCACAGGCGCTAAAATAAGGGCTGGCGGAGCGGATATCGCCCCCTGTGTCATGGCCGGGCTTGTCCCGGCCATCCACGACTTGCGGTGCTGATGGACCCACAGTCGTGGATGGCCGGACAAAATCCGGCCATGAGACAATGGGACGGCCGCCGCTTCCCAGCTTATTATAACGCGTATGGCGGTGCCGGGTTCAGGCAGCCGCTGAACTTCCCAGTCCTCGATACGCAGGTTCTCGACCCGCTGGAGTTCTCGGGTGTTATGCGTATCAGCGTCAGTCCGCGCGCAACCGCCTGTCCGGCGATCAGCACGTCATAAGGGCCGATCGGCGTTCCGGCGGCAGCCAACTCGCACGTCTTTCCCTGGCACGCCGGGTCGTTCGGCCAACGCGGCCGACGGCGCGGACCGCACTCCGGGTTGCGACAGGATGACACCGGGTACAGGATCGTCCGGCAGCGCGCCAACCGCCGCCCCATAACAACCGGAAACCGTCCCGCATCATGTCACGATTCGCCGGCCTGACTCCGCTTCTGGCCCCACGCTCCATCGCCGTCATCGGCGCATCCTCGGACCCGACGCGCATCGGCGGCCGGCCGATCGCTTATATGAAGGCGCAGAAGTTTGCCGGCGGGATCTATCCGGTCAATCCGAACCGGGCGGAGATCCAGGGGCTGAAAGCCTACGCCTCCGTCGCGGACCTGCCGGAGACCCCGGATGTCGCGATCGTCTCTGTGCCGGCCGCGCTGGCGGGCCCGGCGGTGGACGATCTGGCGAAACGCGGCGTCAAGGCCGTGGTGATGTTCACCGCCGGATTCGCCGAAATGGATGAGGCCGGCGCGCAAGCCCAGTCGGCGATCGTGCGGGTCGCGCAGGCGCACGGCATGCGCATCCTCGGGCCGAATTCGCTGGGCGTGTTCGACGCCCGCCACGCCTATTACGCGACCTTCTCGGCGTCATTCGACAGCGGCTGGCCGGTGCCGGGGCGCATCGGCATCGCCAGCCAGTCCGGCGCCTACGGCACGCATCTCTATACGCTCGCCCGCAACCGCGGCATCGGCGCCTCCCTGTGCGTCATGACCGGCAACGAGGGCGACGTCACCGTCGGCGAATGCATTGGCTGGCTGGCTGAAAGTCCCGAGGTCGATGTGATCGCCGTGTATGCCGAGGGCATCCGCGAGGCGCCCGGCCTGATCGCCGCCTTCGAAGCCGCCCGCGCCGCGAAAAAACCCATCGTCATGCAGAAGGTCGGCCGCAGCGAACTCGGCGGCAAGGCGGCGAAGTCGCATACGGCGTCAATCGCCGGCAACGATACGATTACCGAGGCGGTTATGTCCGAATTCGGCGTCTTCCGGGCGCGCAACAGCGAGGAGATGCTGGACGTCGCCCACACCGCGACGCGGAGGATCTATCCGGTGCGGAACACGCTCGGGGTGATCACCGTATCCGGCGGGGCCGGAGTGCTGATCAGCGATGCCGCCGACAGGCTGGGCCTTTCGATGCCGGAGATGCCGGAAGCGGCCCAGGCGAAGCTGCGGGCGCTGGTGCCGTATTGCGGCCCGCGCAATCCGGTGGATGCGACCGCGCAGGTGTCCAACGAGGTCGCGCTGGTGAAGACCTTCATGGAGTCGATGGTGGTCGATGGCGGCTACGCCTCGGTGCTGGGGTTCTTCAGCATGACGGCATCGTCCAACCGCTGGCCCGCCGTGCGCGAGCAACTGAACCTGGTCCGTGCCGCCAATCCGGACCGGCTATACGTCCTGTCGGTCATCGTGCAGCAGGAGCGCCGCGACGAACTGGAGGCGGACGGTTGGGTGGTGCACGAGGACCCGACCCGCGCGGTGGCCGCGATCGACGCGATGGGCCGCTTTGGCGCGGCGTTCGCGGCGCCGCCGCCCGCGCCCGCGCCGGAGATCGCTCCCGTCACGCTGCCGGCCGCCACGCCCTCCGAGGCCGAGGCAAAGCGGCTGTTGGCGGGGTCCGGGATCGCGCCAGCGCCCGAGGCCGCCTGCGCGACGCCTGAGCAGGCCGTTGCCGCGGCGATCCGGTTCGGTTACCCGGTGGTTCTGAAGATCCTGTCGCCGGACATCCTGCACAAATCCGAAATCGGCGGCGTGCTGCTGGATGTCGGCGATGCGGACGCCGTTCGCTCCGGCTTCGCCGTCCTGCTGGATCGCGCCCGGGCTGCTGCGCCCGCGGCACGGATCGAGGGCGTGCTGGTAGCGAAACAGCTCAAGGGTGGGGTGGAATGCATTCTGGGAATCCAGCGCGATCCCGTCTTCGGTCCGATGGCGATGTTCGGACTGGGCGGCATTTTCGTTGAAGTGCTGAAGGACGCGGTGTTCCGGCGCTGCCCGTTCGGCCCGGATGTGGCGGAGGCGATGATCCGCTCGATCAAAGGCGCTCCGCTGCTGACGGGCGCGCGCGGGCGGCCGAAGGCGGACGTGACGGCTTTGGCCGAGATGCTGTCCCGGCTGTCGGCCTTCGCCGTCGCGGCGGGCGAGCGGCTTCAGTCGATCGACCTGAACCCGGTATTCGCGATGCCGCAAGGGCAGGGGGCGTTTGCCGCCGATGCGGTGATCGAGGTGTCAGCAATCCCCTAGCGGACGACCGCCAGAACAATCTCCACCGCGATCAGCACCAGAATAACGATTTCAAGCACCTCCGATCGGCTTGCATGCGCTTCGTCATACAACGCGGTATAGGTATCCCGGATGATCGACAGCTTCCGGTCCACCGCGGCGCTGACCGTGGGAACCCGGAACAGGTCCAGCGCCGCCGAATAGATGCGCGCCAGATACACGTCCTCGGTCACCTGCAGCGCATTATCCGCTTTCTCCGTCAATTCCGTTACTTCCGCGACAATCGTATAGAGCTGCCGCGCCAGATCGGCGAACCGCCGCGCGCCGGGCAGCCGCCAATGCCGCCGCGCCGCCTCCACCAGATCGTACATCCGCGGCAGCTCGTCATCCAGAAGCTCGTCGTAATACCGCATCTCCAGCAACTGAGCGTTCGCCACCTCCAGCACGTCGATCACATCGGTATCGCCGCGAGGCTCGTAGATGAACGCCCGGTCCCAGGCCAGCACCACAAGATCGTCAGTGTAATAGGAATACCGATGGCGTAACAAATCCCGCCGCGCCGGCTCCGACAACGGCCGGTGCTCGCCCGACAGCAGCGGAACCAGGTCCAGGCGCGCCGCCAACCCCTCGGCCGGCATCGGTTCGCTGAAGCTGTTGGCGACGCCGATGAGGTAGTCCTCCTCCAGGGGCGACCGGCCCGGGCGAATCAACGCGGCGCCGACGCCGTTGCGTACCTGCTCCAGCAGCCCGGTCCACAGCGCGGTCGCCGGAGCCAGGCCCACGCTGACATCGACCGCATTCATCCGGTGGGAGAACGCAGCCCAGGACAACCCTGCCACCTTCACCCGCAGCGCAATGCTGATCACGCCGAAATCGAACAGCCGCGCGGTGGCGGTTGCCTGCAACGGACCCTCCGGCAGCTCCAGATCGACGACGCCCAGGTCGAGCGCCACCGGCGGCGCGTCAAACGCCACGGCCTTGGGCGGGGTGGTGGTCAGGCGCCCGCGCGAACTGCCGGTGCGGACGGTGCGCGCCCAGATCTCCTCGGCCATCGCCAGATCGATCTCATAGGCCACGTCGAACAGCCGGTAGGCGAGGATCGCGCCCGCGGTGACGTCAACATCGGAACCCGGCATCGGGCGGTCTCCTCATGGTCTGCGGACGCCGCAGCGTCCGGAAGCCGATGCTCCCGGCGGCATAAAACAGGATCGACGGACAGAAAGCGACCCGCTACCTGGCGGCGGCGCCGAAAACGAACCCCCGGTCAGCCGCCGGGCAGGTTGCCCGTGCCCGCGGGCGATGGCAGGCTGCCGGCAACCGGACAATGGGGCGTCACAAATGTTTCATAACCACTCCCGATGGGGAGCCGCGGACCAGATCGGCGCCGGCAATCTGCTGACGGTGGAAAAGCGGCTGGCGGCGCTGGCCTCCGTCCGGCAGGGCCGGATTTACGATGTCAGCCACGAGATCTACATGGGCGCGCCGTTTCTGCCGCCGAACCAGACGCCGTTCCTGATGTCGATCTTCGGCTCCTGGCGCGACACCATCAAGCGGCGCCGCAAGCTGGGCGTGGTCAACGATGCGGGGACCAACCTTGAGCGCATCGAAATGACCGCGCATGTCGGCACGCACATCGATGCGTTGGGGCATTTTTCCCGGGGCGATATGCTCTACAACGGCAACGCCGCCGCCGATGTGGTGACGGACTGGGGGCTTGATCGCCTCGGCATCGAGCATGCGCCGCCGATGATCACCCGGGCCGTGCTGTTCGATGTCGCGCCGGGCACGCACCTGAGCCCCGGGCAGACGGTGACGGCGGATGATCTGAAGCGGGCGGCCGATGCCGGCGGATTTGGCGTGGAACCGGGCGACATAGCGCTGATCCGCACCGGCTGGGGACGTTACTTCGGCGTGGATAACGCCCGCTACCTGGAGGGCGAGCCCGGCATCGATGTGCCGGCGGCGAAATGGCTGATCGACCGGGGGATCGTCGCCATCGGCGCCGATAACATGGCTGTCGAGGTGCTGCCGAACCCCGACAGGACCGTTCTGATGCCGGTGCATCAATTCGCCCTGGCGGAGTGCGGCGTCTACCTGATCGAGAACCTGGCCCTGGAGGAACTGGCGGCGGACCGGGTCCATACCGGATGCCTGGTGTTGCTGGCGACAAAGATTCGCGGCGCCACAGGCGCGCCGGTGCGTCCGGTCGTCATGGTGTGAAGCGGCGGCGAAGCGGAGCTGAGGCCGGACAGGAGTGGCGGTAGCTTCCAGCCCTTGCCGGTCGCAAAGCATCACGCCGGTTGGCCCCGTAAACCGGCGTTGACGGGCGCTTGCCTAAAACAAGGGCTGGCGGCGTGGATAGCGCCCCCGTGTCGTGGCCGGACTAAATCCGGCCATGACACAATGGGACGGGCCGCCGACTCCCGGGTTATTTTGGCGCGTATGGGCGCTTGCCCCCGGTCTCCGCCTTCGTCAAAAAAACCTGCCGCGCGGGATGCGCGATTCGCTGGCAACTGATAACGATGCGGCCAACGCGGCGCACCCGGCGCTGACGCTTCGCAACCTGGCTGGAAGACCAAATGATCCTCGCCCATTCGCAGCGGCTTTCCGCCCGCCTCCTGACCGGCTTTGCTGGCCCCGCAGCGTTTGCATGGCTGCTGTCCACCGGTCTTGCCGCGCCGGCCCCGGCGCAGACGCCGTCGCTGCTCGACTCCATTACCCGATCCGGCACGCTCCGCGTCGGCCTGACGGAAGACTATCGCCCGTTTTCGATCGCCGCCGCCTCCGGCAATGTCGAAGGCATCGATGTCGATATGGCGAACAACCTCGCTCTGTCGCTTGGCGTGAAGCTGGAGATCGTGAAGACCAGTTGGCCTACGTTGAAATCGGATCTTGAGGCTGATAAGTTCGATATCGCCATGGGCGGAATTACCATCACCCTCGACCGCCAAAAGGTGGGGCTGTTCTCCACCCCCGTCTTCTCGAGCGGCAAGACACCGATCACCCATTGCGGAGACGAGGCAAAATACCAGACCCTGGCGCAGATCGACCAGCCGGGCGTGCGCGTCATCGTCAATCCGGGCGGCACCAACGAGCGCTTTGACAAGGCCCATCTGCAGAAGGTCACACTTGTTCCCTGGAACGACAATGCGACCATCTTTGACGCGCTGGCCCGCGGGACAGCCGATGCGATGATCACCGATTCCGTCGAGACCAGGCTGCAGGCGAAGCTGCACCCCGGCGTGCTCTGCCCCGTGCATCCCGACGCCCCGTTCGATCATTCGGAACTCGGCTACTGGATGCCGCGTGACGTGGTTTTCGCCGCTTATGTCGATCAGTGGCTGCACCTGCTCAATCTTACCGGCGAGCATCAGGCGATCCTCGCCCGGTGGCTGCCTTGACCACCATTCCCGCCGGGCCACGGAGGCAGACACCATGATCGAGGTCACCCGCAGGGCGGCGCTCCGGCAAACGGCGGCGCTTGGTGCGGCGCTGGCGATCCGCCCGGACGGGGTGCGTGCAGCGGCTCCGGTGGTGGCACCGGCGCTGCCCGAGCCCTACGTGGCCCGCGGGGTGGGCGGCGGCGGAGCCTTCGTGGGGCTCAGCATGAGCCCCTACCAGCGTTTGTGGTTTGCCGGCACCGACATGGGGACATTGTTCCGCAGCACGGACGACGGCGCCAGTTGGCAGGCCGTGCCGCACACCAACGCGGTGTTCCTGAAGACGCTGAACAACCAGGATTATCCCGATCTTCCGGGTGTCGGCTACAGCGCCAGCCCGAACGTCGTGTTTCACGCCCCGGCGACCGGCTCGCCGCTGCGCTCGCTGGATGGCGGGATCACCTGGTCACCGATGACGTTGGGCGACGACAGCCTGCGCGTGCGGTTCTGGTATCCGGATTCGCTTCGCCCGGGCCGTGTCTTCGCGGGACTCGATGACGGCCTGGCCGTGACCGGGGACGATGGCGCGAGCTGGACCCGGCTCGCGATCAACATGGGGCGGGCCCGCGGCCTGTTTCTCGATCCCGCCGACTCCGCCCTGTATATCGCGTTCGGCTACGGCATCCATGTCTCGCGCGACGGCGGCGCCACCTTCACGCTCATCATTCCCGCCACCTTCCTGCATCGCTTTGCCGGCGGACGGAAAGGGACGTCCGCAGTCTTCGCCTATGTGCAAAATCCGAAGGAAGCGGGCGGTGCGGTCTTCATCGGCGGCCCGTCCGGCATGGCGCCGGCGCGGGTGACAACGGCGCCGGGCACCGCGACGCTGACCGGCGCCGAGCACGTGCAGATGGCCGAGAACGACGATGTCGTCTATGTCGCCGGCGCCCGCGGCGCTCCGAACGACGCGGGCACCAGCGTGTGGCGGTCCCGCGGCGGCGGTGCCTTCGAGCTGGTCTTCAGCCAGGTCGACAAAGGCTTTGGCACTTCGCCCTGGCCGACGCTCCGCCCGAGCGCCGTCGGCCTGGATATCGGCTATTGGGACAGCGGGTACCATACGTTTGCGGTGAACCAGCGAAACTCCGCGCTGGCCGGCGGCGGCGGCAATTTCTTTCTGCATCTCACCCGGGACGGCGGCGCGACCTGGCTCTCGCCGTTCAGCGCGCCGGTGGAAAAGGTCCCGGGTCCCGGTCAGGCATGGCGCAGCACCGGCCTGGAGGACTGCTCGATCAGCAAGGTGGCGTTCAGCACTTCAGCGCCGCTGTTCGGGGTCGCCTGCGGCTGCGACCATTCCAACCTGATTACGGAAGACGGCGGCATGTCATGGCGCATCATCACCGATAAGGGGCGCTGGGGGCGGATACGCGCGCCGCACCAGTCCTGTTACGACGTGATCTTCGACCCGTCCGATCCGAACACTTTCATCGCCGCCATGAGCGATAAGCATGATTTCCAGCATTGGGGCAATTTCGGCCGCATCCGGCCGGGCACCAGCCTGCGTGGCGGCGTCTACCTCTCGCCCGACCGCGGGCGCAGTTTCCAAAGGCTTGGACCGGATACGCCGGAGGCGCAAATGCCGTTCCTCAGCCTCGCACGCGACGACGCGAACGGACGTCTCTACGCCGGGTCGCAAGGCGCCGGCGTGGCCATGATGGAGCCGTCCGGCGGGAACTGGCGGTGGATGAACGAGGGCTTCCTCGATCCGGCGCCGATCGTTGCGCAACTGGAGGTGGACCACGCCACTGGCGATGTCTATGCGCTTGCCGGCAGCGATCCGTCCGAGCCGCCCGAGGCCTGGATGAGATCCGGGCTTTACCGCCTGCCGCACGGCGGCGACAGGTGGCTGCCGTTGCGGGGCATCGCGCCGCAACCGCCGCGCGGCGCCGATCCGGTGCGGGTGATGCTCTATCCGACGTCCTTCGCGCTGATCCGCAATGCCGCCGGCAAGGTCACCGGTTATTTCGTCACCGATGCCGAGCATTGCGGCAATTACCTGGCCACCGGCCTTTGGCGTTCCGACGATGCCGGGGCGACCTGGCGCCGCGTGCAGCAATACACGTTCTGCCAGACGGTGATCATCGATCCGCGCGATCGGCGCCGGGTCTATCTCTCGGGCGACTGGCAACCCGGCTGGGGACAGGGCGGCGCGATGTTCTCGGTGGATGGCGGGGAGACCTTCCAGCTCAACAAGGCTTTTCCGCTCCAGTATTCGATCTGGTCCGCCACGCCGGACCCGAACAATCCCGACCGGATCTTCTATAGTTGCTTCGGCGCCGGCATTCGCCACGGGCCCAGGCCTGTCCCGGGGTAAGTTTCGAGAGCAGTCCGATGACCCTTCAGCGCCGCGAGCGTCGCCCCGACCGCTTCGCAAAGCGGCGTGTGCGGCGCGTTCCACCCCGGCGGCCACGGCCTTCTCAATGGGGCGGCACATCAGGCACAACACCGCCATATAGCACAAAGTTCCTGTGCCAACCCAGCACCGGATTTCGCATGAAAACAATAAGTTGGCGGAGGGGATGAGACACTCCGCCATTTTTCGCCGAACCCCGCAGAAAACCTGGGGTTTTCGGGCAGCGCCGGTCGGCGGGATGTATAATGCCGGTTACAATCTCGCGCAAGATGGTCGCTGCGAAGTTGCGCCGGGCGCCCAGTTCCTGCCACCCCCGACAGCCATGGTGTGATCTGAGGGCGCCCGCCGCAGCGTCCCGGGTCCGAAAGCCCGCGCGGGTTCGTGACGCAACCCGGAAGGCCCTGGTCCCTTGCATGGATCGCGCCGCCTTATGACAGAGCCGGGCATCAACGGGCCTGCCAGCCCTCCGCCCGGCGTCCGCTCGACCTCGCCGGTAGGGTGCTTGCTGATCCGCGCGCTCGCGGCAGCCGAGCCCACCTATGAAGAAGCCGGGCGAGACGGTTCGATCTGTCTCATTCTGCTGCCGGACCCTGCAAGGTCCGGGGTCGCGCGGGATGAATGGCAGGTAATATCTGAGTCCGGTCGGGCAACGCCAATCCGGAGGTGCATAACGACTTCGGGGCATTCACTCGGGCCGCCGACGCACCGTATCGATACGGTATATGGCACTGCCGAGAGGGGTGAAATACGGCTCGGCTCGCATGACCATTCCGTATCGGCGACGGTATCAAGCGCCGGGCAGCGCTACGTATCCGGTCTTGCCCGCACCTGCTTGCCGTCCTCGCCGCAAGCTGCCGGATGGTAGATCGTGGCGCCGACGGCTCCCCGGCCATCCACCGCTTCGGGTTGTCCTCCACCACACCGATTGCGGCATGCAGTTGTTTGACGACCAGGTCATCGGCGGCCTGCTGGAAAGCAGCCTCGAGACAGCCAGCATCGATGAGCAGGGGTGGCACGACCACGGCGCCGGACCCGGGTCGGGGGAACGCCGCTACATCGAGTGGCACAGTTTCACGGACCTGAACGCGAATGTTGTCGCTGACGTGGCGCGGATCCGGGCGCATCCTCCGGTGCCGGGGCGAATCCCGATCCACGGCTTCGTCTACGACGTCCGCAGCGGGCGATTGCCGGACGTGCCGGTGCAAAGGAGGCTGCTGCCGCGAGAGGGTGATTGCTTGAGGGGGGCAAGACGTTGCTTTGCAGTCATGGCCGGCCGTGTGCCGGCCGTCCTCGCATTGCCGTTGAGGCTCGGATGCCCGGTTGCTCATACGCCCGGCCATGATGGCGGGGGCGGCCCGGGTGCTGGTTTGGGCTTCGCCTTGTCCCTGACAGCCTCGGGGCTTTCCCCGGCCATGTCGGGCGGGGTGCGGATGGGCTATTCCGCGGCCATCGCGGGGATGGGCGGCAGGGGCGCGCCCGCGGCGATATCGGCTGCGGCGATGGTCAGGGCTTCGATCCGCGCCATCTCTTTCCAACGCTCTTCGGGCGGGAGGTCTTTCAGGTCCGCGGTGAATTCCTCGGCGACCGTGGTCATTGCGCTGGCCCGGGCGGAGCGGTGCTGCTGCTCGGAGGTCCGGGTGGACGGGGGCAGGGGTGCGGGAACCCGGGTGGCCTCCGCCGCCGGTTCGGCGGTTGGTTGCGCTTTTTCGGCCGGTTGGGCGGCGGCGTCGATGCGGGCCTTGGCTTCATTCACCATCCGCTGGGCTTCGGCGATCGCGGCTTCGACGGCGTCTTCGGTCTCGTCGGGGGCGGCGGTGCGGCTGGTTTGTTCCCACGCGCGGCGGTTGCGCTCCCCGGAGCGGTCCAGGCTGTTGGCGTTGCCGCGCAGGCGGAGGGCGAGGAGCATGGAGACGTCCTCATACATCGAGAGGCTGAGCGAACTCAGCGTGGCGATGTCGAAGGCGATGATTTTCGCAACCGTGAACAGGCTGAGGCGGTTGGCGACGCGGTATTCGTTCAGCGTCTGCGCTGCCGCGACGTGGGCGAGGCGGATGTCTCCGGCGGTGGACCAGAGGAACATCGGCGTCAGCAGGGCGAGGATGAGGTTGACCAGGTTGGTGTCGGGGGAGGTGTTGGCTGCGGTTGCGGACATCGGGGCGCCCTCGGGATGCGGTGAGATGATTCTACGTTCGGTTGTTGAGGGTTGTCAAGAACTATTTCCTAGAAACGCCTGCGACTAAAAGGAGCGATCACATCGCATTAGCCTGCATGGTTGCGCGCACCCCAGCCAACTGCGGACTTAAAACCCATATAACAGAATAAAGACCTGACAGAAACCGGCTTCCACATTAGGCGGCACCTGCTATCCCCCTCGCGCCACGCAATCGTAGGCGGTATAATTCGATCTACGAAGATTCTCGGCTGAAGGAGCAGGCGACATGGCAGCAAAGCGAACCGTCTGCACGACCGGCGCACGTGAAGTTTGATGTCCTTCCGGAAGACCCAGCATGGGTATGAATGAGGCAGATACGCGATTCCACCTCATCGACCCGCTTTTAAGAGAAAAGGGCTATGTGAGCCGAGACCGTATCACCCTGGAAACCGTGCTCACCCCACCGGCGGTGGAACCCAGCGGGCCCAAGGGCCGTCGCCGCAAAGGCCCGGGCCGCACCGACTACCTGCTATGCGTGCAGGCCGGCGACAACCCCAAAACCATGCCGGTGGCCGTGCTGGAAGCCAAGCGGGAAGACGAAGACCCGCTTAAGGGCATGCAGCAGGCTCGGGGCTATGCCGCCACGCTGCGCTTTGACGTGAAATATGTCTTTTCCACCAATGGCCATCGGTACGGCGAGTATGACCGCTTCAGCGAACTCATCAACGGCCCGTTCCCGTTGCCCGAGTTTCCGGCGCACCCTGACCTGACGGCCCGCTATGCCAAGGCCAGCGGGATCGACCTGACGCGGCCCGAAGCGGCGATGCTGTTCCAGGCTGACAGCCCGGCCTGGGCGGAAAGCCGTTACTACCAGGACGCTGCCATCCGGGCCGCGTTCGAAAAGATCTTGCTCGACCGCCAGTCCGGGACGCCGCCGCGCGTGCTGCTGACGCTGGCCACGGGCGCCGGTAAGACCGTCATCGCCACCAACCTTCTGTGGCGGCTCTCGCAGGCGGGGCAATTGCCCAAGCCCGCCTTGTTCCTGTGCGACCGCGACGAGTTGCGCGCACAGGCGTACACCAAGCTCAAGGCTGCCTTCGGGGACAACGCCCGCATCGTCGGGACCGCGAAAGGCGGCAACGAGGCCGCCAATGCCCGCATCCACATCGCCACCTATCAAACCCTCGGCCTGGACGACGACGACGGCTTTGCCAGCTTCCTGACCGAGCATTACGGCAGGGATGCATTCAGCGTCATCATTATCGACGAGTGCCACCGCTCGGCCTGGGGCCGCTGGTGCGAAGTGTTGCGGCGCAATCCCAACGCCATCCACATCGGCATGACCGCCACGCCGCGCAAGCTGGAGCGATCGGACAAGGTATCCAACGATGACCGGGACATCACGGCCAACAACCGCCGGTATTTCGGCGAACCGGTGTATGAATATACGCTGATCCAGGCACAGGAAGACGGCTATCTGGCCGCCTGCGAAATCGTCAGGCGCAAGGCCAGTATCGACGGCGCCACGTTCAGCAAGGCGGATATCCTTCGGGCCGGCGTCATCGACATCAAGACCGGCAAGACGCTGACCGCCGAAGATCTTACCAAAGAGGAATATATCGGCAAGGATTTCGACGACGAGTTGTTCATCGAACTGCGCACGCCGAAGATGTGCCAGGATCTGTTCCAACTGCTGTGCGAGAACGGCGGCCCGGAACAGAAGGTCATCATCTTTTGCACCCGTGAAATCCACGCCGATCGGGTGGCCCGGGACATGAACAATTTATACGTTGGCTGGTGCAAGGAACATGGGCGGACGCCGAAGGACCATTACGCCTTCAAGTGCATGGGCGGCACCAACAACGGCGCCGACATGATCGAGCCTATGCGCGGCTCGGGCGAGCGGGCGTTCATCGCCTGCACCGTGGACCTGCTGGAGGCCGGGGTGGATATCGAGCGCCTGAACGCCGTGGTGTTCTTTCGCTACCTGCAATCGGCCATCAAGTTCTATCAGATGGTCGGGCGGGGTGCCCGCATCCACGAAGAGACGCAGAAATACAAGTTCTGGCTCTACGACTATACTGACGTTACGCAACTGTTTGGCACCGACTTCATCAGCAAGCCGCCACGCCCCGGTGGCGCGGGCGGCGGCGGGGGCGGCGGGGGTGGCGAGGGCGGTGACGGCCCGGTCGTCGCTGAGATCGGCGGTCAGTCCGTGCTGATAAATCCACAGGGCCGCTTTATCCTGAGCCGGCGGGACGGGCGTGACACGCCCGTCCCGGTGGACGAATACCGGCGCGAGGTGATCCAGCGCGTGATCGCCGAGGCGCACAACCTTGATGAGTTTCGGGCTCTATGGATCGAAACGCGGAAGCGGCGCGGCCTGATCGCGCACCTGCTGGCGGACAATTTCAGCCCGGAGGCGATCCGTGAGATTGACCGAATGACGGACTTCGACCTGTATGATTTTTTTGGCCACCACGGCTACCGCGCTCGGGCGCTGAGGCGGCACGAGCGCGGCGCGCTGTTCATCTCGGCCAATCAGCCCTGGTTTGATGGCATGGACGAAAAGGCCGCGATCGTGCTCAGGGGCGTAGGAACCCAGTTTTCGCAAGGCGGCACCGACGCGTTGGAAACGCCGGCACTGTGGGACGTGCCGGAAATTCGGATGGCAGGGGGACTGGAGGCGTTGCGTGTGGTGGGCAAGCCGCCGCTTGTGATGCAAGAGGCTAAGCAGAGGTTGTTTGTTGTATGAGTTGTGCCCCTGTTTACGCGTTGGTAGAAGTAGCCGACATCGCAGCCGGGATCACCTTAGGCCGAAAGCCAAAATCGCTAGAATTGGTCGATGTGCCCTATCTCCGCGTAGCCAATGTGCAAGACGGTCATCTGACGCTTAGCGACCTCAAGACCATTGCAGCAACTCGCAACGAAATTGAGAAATGGACGTTAGAGGATGGCGACCTTCTGCTAACTGAGGGCGGCGACCTTGACAAGCTGGGTCGCGGCGCGTGTTGGCGAAACCAGGTTCCGCTGTGCATCCACCAGAATCACATCTTCCGTGTGCGGCTGCCGAAAGACCGCTACGACCCAGACTTCGTGTCGTTTCAAATCGGTTCTCCATATGGCAAGGCGTACTTTCTGGCCCATGCCAAGAAGACCACTGGTATTGCGTCTATCAATCAGCGAGTGCTTGGGGCGTTCCCGTTAATCTCCCCGCCCCCAGACGAGCAACGCCAAGTTGCCGCCCGCCTGAAAGCCCGATTGGCCGAGGTGGAAGCCGCCCGACAGGCAGCGAAGACCCAGTTGCAAGAGATCGAACTTCTTCCACAACGGCTTCTGGCCCAAGCCTTCGGAAACTGAACATGGCCAGGACCAAAAAAAACGACCAAGCCGTAAAGACCATTACATCCAATCAATCACTCTCAAGCTTCGTTAAAACTATCTGCGACATCATGCGCCGCTCCAACTGTGCGAGCGCCCTGCAATACGTGCCGGAACTAACCTGGATTCTGTTCCTGCGTATCCTTGATGCACAGGAAGCGCGCGACCAGGAAAAGGCCGAAGTGGTAGGGCGGGGTTTTACGCCCGCTCTGCGCTCTCCCTATCGCTGGCAAGACTGGGCGGCCCCGTATTCCGACAGGCCGGACCATCCAAAAACCCCCGAGGGCGAGCCCTTCGGCTGGAAGCGGCAGGAGCTGTTTGCCGCGGGCGACGGCAAACTGTTCGACTTCATTAACCGCGAATTGCTGCCGCATCTGCACAACCTGGATGTCGACCCGCGGACGAACCTGCCGATCCCGGGCGCGACGCCGAAGCAGCGCATCATCGGCCGCATCGTGACGGCGGTGGAGCGGGTGCGGGTGGACTCGGAAACCAATTTGCGCGACATCCTCGACAAGGTGCACGAGATCAGCATCGACCACATCGACAACAGGCACTTCTTTACACTGTCGCAGGTGTATGAAGATTTGCTCTTGAAGATGGGCGAGAAGAACTCTGACGGCGGTCAGTTTTTCACGCCGCGCGAGGTGATCCGTGCGATGGTGCACACGGTGAACCCGTCGTTGGGCCAGACGGTTTACGATCCTTGCTGCGGCACCGGTGGCTTCCTCGCCATTGCCTACGAGCATATCGCGCGCAAGCTGGGCAACACCGCCCGCAGCATCGACATCGATACGCTCAAGCACGACACGTTTTTCGGCCGCGAGAAGGAGAACCTGGTCCTTCCGATCGCCTTGGCCAATCTGATACTGCATGGCATCGACCAGCCCAACCTCTGGCACGGCAACTCACTGACGCGCCGGGCTACATACGGCGAATTGTTCGAGGGGGCGCCAAAACAGTTCGACGTGATCCTGACCAACCCGCCCTTCGGCGGCAAGGAAGGCAAGGACGCGCAGAAGAATTTTGCCTTCGAGACAAGCTCCACCCAGGCGTTATTCGTGCAGGACATCCTTGGCGAACTTGCACCGAAAGGCACCTGCGGCATCGTATTGGACGAGGGCTTTCTGTTTCGAACCAACGAAAGCGCCTTTGTGGAGACCAAGCGCAAGCTCGTGGACGAATGCGAATTATGGGCCATCGTCAGCCTCCCGGGCGGGGTGTTCTCGACTGCCGGTGCGGGCGTAAAGACCAACCTGCTGTTCTTCACCAAGGGCAAGAAGACCCAGCGCATCTGGTACTACGACCTCGCTGCCGTGAAGATGGGCAAGAAGACGCCGCTGTCCCTGGCCCATTTCGGCTTTGCCCCGGATGGAACGGTGCTGGCCGATGCAGCGCTGCCCGCGGCGTTGGTGTCCGACTGGCAGGCGATCGAAGCGAATGCCGGCAAGCCGTTCCCAAGCTATGCCCGCCTGCTGGCCCAGCGAGGCACCCCGAAGGCCGACAGCCGCTATTCCTGGACGGTGGATTTTGACGCCCGCCGCGCCAAGGCGCGGGACGACATGCAGCCGCTGCTCGACGAGGCCGCGGGCATCAAAGCCGCAGTGGTGAACCTGAAGGAAAAGCTGAAGCGCCTCAAGAAAGACAAAGCCCGCGAGACGGTCCTTGAGGCGCTCGATGCGCAAATTCGGGAAAAGGACAAAGCCGCCCACGATCTGGAAGCGCGGGCGGCGGCCATCGATGCGGCCGTGTTCGACTTGAAGGCCGTCAACCCAAACGCGGTGATTGTGACGGACCAGCGCTCGCCACAGCAGATCATTGCAAGCATCGAAGCTCAGGGCCGCATCGTTGCGCAGGCGTTGCAGCGCCTGAACGTGCTGCTGGATGTGGATCAGCAGGCAACAAATCTAGCTGATAGTGAAACCGTTGAGCGCAAAATAAGTCGCAAAGCTGTTCGTGCCAGTCGCAAACAATAGATGCGGCCCCGCAAATCGCAAGAGGCGGTGCCATGTTCTTCGGCTTACCGCCAAAGCGGGAGAATAATATCCCGCACACCCATCCTCCTTTGCCTTCCCATTCCACGCCAGCTTTCACCGCCCTGCCGCCTCACTTGCGGATGAGATACCCGATCATCCCGCCAGCGGCGGCGGACAAGATCGACATCGCCCACTTCTTCTTCTCAGCCTGGGCGGCGGGAGACACCATCGTTGCGATGCACAACCAGACGATCACCAGGACGAACCCGACGGCAAGAACGAACAGCACGACGTCCTTGAACAGCCGGACATACCGATCGGCCACAGCCTCCTTGGGTTCGAGCGAAATCTTGAAATTGTGCTCCGAGGTCGGATTTTGCAGATCAAGCAGGCCGACCTCCGGCTTCACAGGCCGACGATCTCGGTTTGCATCTTTTCGGTCTTGGGATCGACCAAGCCAAGCTTCAATCCGCGCCGATTGCCATCGCGGGCGGCCAGGAACAATTGGAGCGCCTTGCGAAAGATCTCGCTCTTGGTGGTCTCGCTTTCCTCGGCGGCCGTATCGATGGCTCGATTCAGCTCATCGGACATAACGACGTTGAAGCGCGCGCTCATGAAATGCCTCCCACCAAATGATGTGTGTTTCATACACTCTTTCGACACATATATCAAGCGGGCCGGCTCAAGTGGCATTTGTCAAGATCAGCGGAAACGGCGGACGCCGTTCAGAACCGACTCCCGGACGCGGGCACCGGTCAGCAGGCCGATCGCGGCGACCGGGATCATTGCGCCGTGGCGCACGTATTCATGGTCGCATGCGCCGGGCTGATCCGATCTCTCCGCCGGCTACGAAGTTTTCCTCCCCCGACCCGGGATGCAAAATTCTTCTATCAAATCAGCGCATGGGACAATAGTCTTCTTCATCACCATCCCACTCTTGCCTCCCCAGAAAAAACGCCCTCCTTTCTCCCGGAAACCCCGCGGAGACCCCCGTGCCGTACCAACTCACCCGCCGCACCCTAACCACCGCCGCCCTCGCCAGCCTCGCCACCCGCGCCCGAGCCGACAAACCCACCCAAATCACCATCGACTGGGCGACCTACAACCCCGTCAGCATCGTGCTGAAGTCGCAAAACCTGCTCGAAACCGAGTTCGCCAAAGACGGCATCGCCGTCCGCTGGGTGCAATCAGCCGGATCGAACAAGGCGCTGGAGTTCCTCAACGCCGGCTCGCTCGACTTCGGCTCCACCGCCGGCGCCGCAGCGCTGATCGCAAAAGCCAACGGCAACCCGATCAAGACCATCTACGTCTACTCGAAGCCCGAGTGGACCGCCCTGGTTACGCAAGCCAACAGCCCGATCAGGACGGTAGCCGATCTGAAGGGCCAGCGGATCGCGGTGACGCGCGGCACCGATCCGCACATCTTCCTGGTCCGCGCTCTGGCGGACAACGGCCTGTCCACCGCGGACGTCAAGCTGGTCCTGCTGCAGCACGCCGACGGCCGCATTGCACTCGAACGAGGCGACGTTCCCGCCTGGGCCGGCCTCGATCCCATGATGGCCGCGGCCGAAATCGAAACCGGCGCCCGCCTGTTCTACCGCAAGCCGGAGGACAACACCTACGGCGTGCTGAACGTCCGCGAGGACTTCGCCACCGCCAACCCCGACCTCGTCCGCCGCGTCCTGGTTGTCTACGAGACCGCCCGCAAATGGTCCGCCTCCCACCCGGCCGAGCTGAACGCCGCGCTGGCCGCGGCGGCGCACCTGCCGGAACCGGTCATCGCCCGCCAGTTGCAGCGCACCGACCTGTCCAGCGGCCGTATCGGCGACACGCAGGCGGCCACCATCATCGCCGCCGGCCGCGCGCTGCAAGCCGCGGGCGTCCTCGACACAAGCGTGGATATCGTCGCGACCACCAACGGCCTGATCGACCCGTCCTGGGGTCTCGCCATCGGCGCATGATACCGGCCGGCGCTGGGCCCACCGTCAAGGCGGGCGCAGGCCCGCCATCCACGCCTTTGGTCGCCGATGCAAAGGCGTGGATCCCGACCTGCGTCGGCATGACGCTCGAAGGGCGGCTGGCATGAGGCGCGGGGCGTGGCTCGGCCTGTTGATCCCGCTCGTTCTCGCGGTGGCGTGGGAACTGGCGGTGCGTCATGGCCTCGCCTCCGGCCGCCTGATGCCCCCGCCGTCGCGGCTGGCGCAGACGGCCCGGGCGCTGAGCCGATCGGGCGAGCTGCAGATGCATGTGCTGGCCACCACACAGCGGGTCTGCGTCGGCTTCGCCATCGGGGCGGCGGCGGGGACCGTGCTGGCGATGCTGAACGGGGCGAGCGGCCTGGCGCTGCGGCTGCTCGATCCGTCGGTGCAGGCGCTGCGGGCGATTCCGTCGATCGCCTGGGTGCCGCTGTTCATCCTGTGGCTGGGCATCTTCGAGACGTCGAAGCTGGCGCTGATCGCCCTGGGCGTGTTCTTCCCGGTCTATCTCGGCCTGCTCACCGCCATCCAGTCGGTGGATCGCAAGCTGATCGAAGTCGGCCGGGTGTTCGGCCTGTCGCGCACCGAGATCGCGCTGCGTGTCACCTGGCCGGCGGTGATGCCGGCCTGGATCGCCGCTCTGCGCACCGGCCTCGGGTTGGGCTTCATGTTCGTGGTGGCGGCGGAGCTGATGGGCGCGTCAGAGGGCCTCGGCTACCTGCTGCTGGATGGCCAGCAGATGGGGCGGGCGGACACCATCCTGGTGGCGATGATCGTCTTCGCGGTGCTCGGCAAGACCGCCGACAGCCTGCTGGTGGCGGCCAGCCGCCCGATGCTGCGCTGGCAGGACACGCACAGGCTGCGGCTGTGAGCGCGCTGCTGGTCCGCGGCCTCGGCAAGACCTACGCCGACGGCACCGAGGCGCTGCGCGGCGTCGATGTCCATGCCGGCGAAGGCGAGATCGTCGCGATCCTCGGCGGCTCCGGCTGCGGCAAGACGACGCTGCTGCGGCTGATCGCCGGGCTGGACGAGGCCAGCGCCGGGACGATCGCGGTGACGGGGGAGAACACGGTGATCAGCGCGGTGTTCCAGGAGCCTCGGCTGCTGCCGTGGCTGACCGCGGAGGCGAACATCGCGTTCGGCGGGCGGCGTCTGGGTGCGGCGCAGCGGCGGGACCGGACGCAGTCGTTACTGCGGAGGATCGGCCTCGCCGGCTGCGGCAAGCGCTGGCCGCGCGAGCTGTCGGGCGGGCAGCAGCAGCGCGTCGCCATCGCGAGGGCGTTGATCGGCCACCCCGGCGTGCTGCTGCTGGATGAGCCGTTCTCGGCGCTGGACAGTTTCACCCGGGCCAGCCTGCACGACCTGCTGCTGGATCTCTGGCGGGAGTTGCAGCCGACGGTGCTGATGGTGACGCACGACATCGAGGAGGCCGTGGTGCTGGCCGACAGGATCGTCGTGATGCGGCCGCATCCGGGCCAGGTGCAGCAGACGCTGCGCGTCGGCCTGCCGCGCCCGCGCGACCGGCTGGCGCCGGAGTTCGATCTGCTCAAGCGCACGGCGCTGCGGGCGGTCAACCGG
Source organism: uncultured Rhodopila sp. (assembly GCA_903851415.1). Taxonomy (GTDB): domain Bacteria; phylum Pseudomonadota; class Alphaproteobacteria; order Acetobacterales; family Acetobacteraceae; genus Rhodopila. Next base: position 86,287 of record CAINOE010000095.1, read on the forward strand.
TCGCTGGCGCCGCTGCCGGAGACGCATCGGGCCGGGCCGGGGGTTTCACCCTGGCTGTGATCATTCACGAAAACGACGTATCATCAGGCAGGTGCGCGTCCTGACCGCGGGTTGCGGCCGGCACCGGCAGGCCATCTTGCAACCCGCCGGGAAATGGTGAGTCTCCGGAGTCTGTCATGCGACCTGGTGCGGCCTGTTAATGCGTAATCAGCGCCGGATCCGGGGCGAGCGTCACCGGAACGGCGCCAGGGCGGTCAACCCAGTTCTTGCCAATATTGTTCTCGGTATAGCTGTCCGCCGACTCCGGCAGGACGGTCGCGTTCCAGGTGTCCCATTCGGCGGTCAGGCGATCATAGATATCCTTGCGGCGGTCCTTCAGATTGGCCCGCTCCATCGGATCGTCAACGACGTTGAAAAGGAAGGTGTTGTCGAGCACCTTCAGATACTTCCAATCGCCGACACGCGCCGCACGCTGCCAGAGCGATTTGTAGCGCCAGAACAGCTTGCGTTCGACTGGCGCCGCGCCATCGGCCAGTTGCGGCAACAGGCTGATCCCGTCCGGCGGATAGGCCGGGTCCGGCGCTGTCCCGGCGGAGGCGAGCAGGGTGGGCATCCAATCCATGTTGGCGGTGACCTGCTGGCTGACCAGGCCTGCCGGAATCCGCGCCGGCCAACTGATCAGCGCCGGCACCCGCAGCCCGCCCTCCAGCAATTCCTCCTTGCGGCCGTTGAACGGCCAGGTATCGGCAAAGCGCTCGCCGCCATTGTCCGACGTGAAGATGACAATCGTGTCGCGCTCCAACCCGTGCGCCTGCAGCGCGTCGAGCACCCGGCCGACCTGCCTGTCGAGTTCGAGAATGATCGCACGATAGGCGGCCTGCGACCCGCCATCATAATGGCGAATGCTCTTGCCGATCAGGCGCTCCGACTCCGCCTGGTCATTCGGCCCCTCCCACGGCCAGTGTGGCGCGCTGAAATGCAGGCTGAGGAGGAAGGGCTGCTTGCCGGCAGCATAGCCATCGATGACCTGCACCGCGCGGTCGCCGAGCAACGTGGTCATGTAGCCGGTCTTTTGCACCGGCACGTCCTCTTCCCACAGATCGGGCCGGCCGTCGGTCGTCGTGTGGCGGAAATAATCGACCGCGCCGCTGCGATAGCCGAAAAAATGATCGTAACCGCTTTTCAGCGGGCTGAAGTCCGGCAGGCTGCCGAGATGCCATTTGCCGACCAACGTGGTGGCGTAACCGGCCTGCTTCAGCAGCGACGGCAGGGTCGGGTGCCCCGGCGGCAGGCCGATATTGGGCTTGCTGATCGGCGGTGCAATCGGCTCCTCCAGCCCCACCGGCAGGCGCGCCTGATAGCGCCCGGTGATGATCGCCACGCGCGAAGCGGTGCAGACCGGCGAGTTCGAATAGGCCTGAGTGAAGCGCGCGCCCTGCCTGGCGATGCGGTCGATATTCGGCGTTTCGAAATCGCGCCGGCCATTGCTGGAGATATCGGCATATCCCATGTCGTCGGCGATGATGAAGACGATGTTTGGCCGTGCCGTCTGAGCCTCGGCCGGCGGTACCATCGCGCCAGTCACGGCCGTTGCGGCGCCCGTGGTGGCAACGGTCTGCAAAACGCGTCGCCGGGTCAATGAGTTGGCCATAGTCTACGTCCTTGCTGGTCATTTCTGCGACATGAATGAGTGTGCCGCAGACGAGACTTAAAGTCCCAGATTTCCTCGCAATGTTTCGTGCTCATACTCGCGGTGGAAAATACCCCGTCGCTGCAGTTCCGGTATGAGGTGGGCGGTCAGTGCCTCGAAACCCCAGTCGTAGCGCAGGACGAACGCGAGAAAGTTGAAACCGTCCGCCGCCCCGTGCTCATAGCGCTCCTGCAGTTGGTCGGCGATATTCTCGACCGAGCCGATGGGGAACCAGTGCCCGGCGGCGCTGTAGTGATAGACGATCAGATCTCTCGCGGTACGTACCTTGTCGGTTTCGATGAGTGTGCGGAACACCTCATAGCGCGACTGGCGGCCCTGCACGGACGCAACCTCGGGCAGGTCCTCCAGACGGATGGGCGCGTCGAGGTCGACGTCTTCGAAGTCGATGCCCGCAAACTGGCCGGCCAGCGCGCGGCGCCCCTCGTCGAAATCGATATCGTCGACAATCTTGCGCCAGGACCGCTGGGCTTCCTCGTCCGTGGAGCCGATCACCGGCGCCACCCCGGGCAGGATCTTGACGGCGTCGGGCGACCGTCCGGCCGCCCATGCGCGTTCTTTGAAATCGGCATACAGGGCAGCGGACGGTGCCAACTCCATGAGGCCGGTGGTGAAGATCACGTCGGCGACCCGGGCGCCGAGCCCGCGGCCGGCTTCGGAGGATCCAGCCTGTGCCAGAATGGGCTTGTCCTGTGGGCTGCGCGAGATGTTGAGCGGTCCGCGAACGGAATAGTTGCGGCCGCTCCAGTCGATGCGATGCACCTTGGCGGGATCCACTGTCTGCTGGTTCCGCTCGTCACGGCCAACCGCATCGGGTTCCCAACTGGTCCAGAGCGCCTGCACGACGGCGGCGAATTCCGCCCCAAGGGCGTAACGGTCGTCGTGGCCGGGCAGGCTCTTGCCGAAATTCTGTTCACCCGCCGACGAAGTCACCAGATTCCATCCGGCCCGTCCCCTGGAAATATGGTCCAGTGAGAGGATTTGCCGTGCCACGTTGTAGGGCTCGGTAAACGTGGTCGAGACCGACGCGATGAGACCGATACGCGAGGTATGCGCCGCGACCGCGCTCAGCAGCGTCACCGGCTCCAGCGATGGGCGCGGTGCGGTCTCGCTTGTCGCGACCGTATCGGCCAGGAAGATCGTATGGATTTTGGCCTGTTCGGCCTGGCGCGCCTGCTGAATAAAGACATCGATGTCGAGCAGGTTTTCCCCCGCGCTCCGGTCGCCCGCCTTGCGTGCCGCGCCGGCCGAGCCGAGGAGCTGACCAAGCACAAGACCCGGGCCGCGCTCGCTGATGCGGTTTCCCCATTTTTCACTCATGAGAGTCGCTATGCCAGGACATCGGCACAGACGCGGCTTGCGAATTTGCCGGCATCCACACTCGGTTTGATAACGCCCACCGACTTCAGGTCATCGACGTAGAAGGCGATCTCCTCCACGAACGGGCGCTGCACCGGATGATGATCGCTGGTGACGGAATCCAGCATCTTGGCCAGGTCTTCGGGCCGCTGCTTCGGCGCAAACGGGGCGTAGATCGCACCGGACTCGGCCTGATGTTCGCTGGCCCATTGCGCCGCTTCGATTACGGCACGGGTGAGAGCCGCAGCCACCGGGCGGTCGCTGCGGATCAGGCTGCCACGGATGCCGAGAACGCAGCAGGACAGGTTCTCGTAGCCGTTCTCGAGATTGTTGGTGACCTCGATCAGGTTGTTGTTGTGCTTAAGGATAAAGGCCAGCGGATCGCTGGTGCTGAGCGCGTCGATCTCACCCTTTTGCAGCGCCTCACCCAGCATGTCGGGCGGAAATTGCTTCCACTCCACGTCGTTGTCCGGATCGATGCCGTGCTTTTTTAATACGATCGAGAAAAAGTTCTTGTCCACCCCGGAGACGTCGCCGACACCCAGCCGCTTCTTGCGCAGATCGGTGATCCCTTTCAGACCGGAGTCGGAGCCTGCAAGAATATGCATGCAGCCGCCATGCGTGCCGGCTGTCAGCTTGACATCGAACCCTTGTTCCAGAGGCTTCAGCCAGCGCAGGATCATGCCGACACCGGCGTCGGCCTTGCCCGTGGAGATCGCCTCCAGCAAAAGATCCGTTGAACCCGCCCAGTTGACGAACTCGACGTCGAGGTTGTGCTTGGTAAAGAAGCCTTTTTTGTCGGCGACCGGAATGGCTATCATGCAAAGTGCGGTCGGCATCCAGGCCAGCGTCACCTTGCGCGGCGGCCCTTCCAGCCGAGGCGTATCCTGAGCCAGGGCCCGCACGGCAGGTGGCACCAGGCCAGCCAGCGAAAGGGCGGAAAGCAGATGCCGCCGGGACACACCGAACGTTGATTGGATCATGACGGGCTCCATCGGTCTGTGAGGGTGGAATACATATTCACACGCCCCACGAGGGTGGTCAATAGGTGAGTAACAATGTGCGTGTGTGTAATTCGCATAAGGCGCGGGCGAACGCGCTTATCCCGCGCGGACCGGGCGGCGCAGCAGCGCAGCCGCTTGCCGCGCAGATCGGCCGCGGACTCGATGCCGGAACCGGGCAGGGCGAGTAGCCGGCTGTTGTGCTCGATCCAGGTCAGGCCGATCACCCGCACGTTGCGCGATGGAGCGCGACCATATCGGCGGAATGTTGCCACCCTCGCGAAACAGCCGCGGCTGGCTCTGATCGTAATGCGCCTCGCGCACCCAGCGATCGGCATGCACGCGTATGCTGTTCAGGGTCGCATCGCACTCTCAGGCGAGGCGCCGATCGGCGTCGATTTCCATTCCAACTCTTGACCACGTGTTTAGACGATTTATACGCTTATCCCCAGAGAAATGCACGGCAAGCACATCCGGTCAGCTCGTCCGGCCCCATCCACCACCATAGGACCCTCCCATGGCCGCGCCGAGACGCCTGCATCTGAACCTCAATTTTCTGTCGGCCGGCAGCCATGCGGCGGCGTGGCTCTGGCCTGGCAACCGGCCCGACGCCTTCGTCGACCCCACCTACCTGGTGGAAACCGCGCGCCTCGCCGAGCGAGGCACGTTTGACGCGGTGTTTCTCGCCGATCATCCCAGCATGCCCGCCCGTTCGGATCTCCGCCCGTTCCAGGCGCTGGAGCCGAGCATCGTTCTGACCGCGATCGCCGGCGCGACCAGCCATATCGGCCTGATCGGAACAATCTCCTCCAGTTACAACGCACCCTGGAACATTGCGCGGCGCTTCGCCTCGCTGGATATCATCAGCGGCGGCCGGGCGGGCATCAACATCGTTACTACAGCCGATTGGACAGCGGCGTTCAATTTCGGGTCGGAGGCGGCGGCCGACCATGCCACCCGCTATGACCGGGCCGTCGAGTTCACCGATGTCCTCAAAGCCCTGTGGAACAGTTGGCAGGATGACGCGCTGGTCGGGGACAAGGCGACCGGCGTCTTCATCGACCGCGCCCGGGTCAACCCGGCCCATCACCACGGGCGCTATTTCCAGGTGCAGGGAGCGCTGAACGTGCCACGCTCCCGCCAGGGGCATCCCGTCATCCTCCAGGCCGGCGGATCGGATGACGGGCTGGAATTGGCGGCACGCCATGCCGAAGCGGTGTTCACCGCCGCGCATACGCCCGAGGATTCGCTGACCTATGCGCACCGGCTGCGGGCGCGCGCCGAGGCGCTGGGACGCCCGCCGGGTTCCGTGCTGGTGCTGCCCGGACTTGTCACCATCATCGGCGGAACCGAGACCGAGGCCCAGCGGCGGGAGGAAGAGTTGAACGCGCTCACATCGACCGAACAAGGCGTCACCTGGATCAGCGGCCTGCTGCAAATCGACGCCTCGCGCTACGATCTGGATGCTCCCCTGCCGGACGACCTGCCCGTGCCGGCGGACGGCATGACGACGTTCGCCAGCGGCGCACTGGACAAGGCCCGGCGTCAGAAACTCACCTTGCGCCAGCTCATCCGGTCGCAGGCTGGCGGCGGCAGCAACCACCGCGCCATCGTCGGCACGCCCGAGCAGATCGCCGCATCGATCGAGACCTGGTTCCGCAGCGGTGCGGCCGACGGTTTCAACGTGATGCCCGATGTGCTGCCGTCCGGGCTGGAAGCCTTTGTCGACCAGGTTGTTCCGCTGCTGCGGCGGCGCGGGATTTTCCGCGAAACCTACGAGGGCGAAACGTTACGTGACCACCTCGGGCTGGCGCGCCCCGGCTGGGCGCCCCCTGCCGGATGAAGGCGTGGATGCCGACCGTCGCCGGCATGACGACGCGGCCCGGAACCCGCCACCCGGGCGCCAGGGATCAGGCGGCGAAGCGCGCCGGGTCCAGCGGGTAACGGCCATAGACGCGCGCGGCGTTCACCAGCGCATGCACATTGTTCGGCGGGCTGTTGACAGGCAGTCCGCAGCCGGTCGACAGCATGAAACCCTTCGGCGTATCCCAGGCCTTGCGCAGGCACTCCTTGACGTTCTCCCCAACCGTCTGCGGCGTGCCCAGATACATGCTGGCGGTGGGCCGCACATTGCCCGACAGGACAATGCGATCGCCGACGGCCGCCTTCGCCTCCTCCAGGTCGATGACGTCGTCGAGCGACAGCATGCCGGCGCCGGTCGCGGCCATTTCCGGCCAGATGCGGCGCGTGTTGCCGCAGATATGCAGCACCGGCGGCCGCCCGGTCAGGGCGATGATCTCGCTGATCAGGCGCTGTCCGTCGTCTTCATCGAAGTGGTCCGCGGCGTGCCGTTCATCTCGATCCTCCATATGGCGACGCCGCTGTTTCCGCTGATGCTGCCGCACGGCGCCAGCATCGACAAATTTCTCCGCGCCCAGGTGACGCTGATCCTGTTCGTTTCGGCCTACATGGCGGAAATCGTCCGGGCCGGGCTGTCATCTGTTCCCCGCGGTCAGACCGAGGCGGGCGATGCGCTGGGTCTGAGCCACCGGTCGTCACCCCACCGAATCGCCGGCGCCAAGGGCTCCTTCGACAGCCGCTCCGGCAGCAAAACATAGTCGTCCGGCCTGGCAAGCTGGGTGCGTTGGATGGCAAGGTCGGACGAATCCTGCGTCAGGGCATCGACGCGTCCGGAATCGAGAGCGTTCCGGAATTCACGGGAATCCTCGATAACCACGGATTTGAAGGTTTTGCCGCTCTTGCGGAAGAAGTCCGCTATATTCAATTCCCCCGTCGTCCCCGCCTGAATCGCGATCGTTGCCCCGTCGAGATCGGCTCCCTTCGTAACGCCAAGCGATTTCTTCACCAGCAGGCCCTGTCCGTCGTAGAAAATCACCGGACCGAAATGGAAGCCCAGCTTGAAGGCGCGGGTGATGGTTTCGGTCACGCCGGACAGCAGGATGTCGAACTCGCCGGCCTGAAGCGCGGGCAATCGTTGCTTCGGAGCGGAGGATGTGAACTCCACCTTTGCCGGGTCGTTGAATACCGTTACCGCCAGTGCACGGCCGAAATCGACGAAGAAGCCCTGCCACTTGCCGTTGCTGTCGGGCGCAAAGAACCCCGGGGAGGTGCCGACGCCGACCTTGATCTTGCCGCGCTGGTTGATGGCGTCGAGCACGGAGCCGGCTTGGGCGGGCAGCGCCGTCGCGATGGCGGCCACGAGAATCGCTGATGCGCCCAACCAGTGGCGCATCCGTGCGGAGGAGAGAGGTTTCATGCGATGATCCCATCGGTTTCGGGCCGCGCCCATAAATCTACTGTTCATCGTCGTTGTTATAAACGGTATTGTCAACTGTGGACGTAGATATTATGTAACCACCGGAATTCGATAAGCGGGAGCCGCACAGATGACCCTCCACCGGCGTGACCTCAATCGCCTTCTGCTCGCCGGCGGAGCCGCCGCGGCGCTGCCCGGCGTGGCGCGGGCCGCCGGCGAAACGCCCGTCGCGGGGGGCACGCTGAACTGGGCCTATTACCCCGACCCCAGCGCTATCATCGCCATCAACACCTCATCCGGGACCGGCCAGGCGATCGGCCCCAAAGTGAACGAGGGGCTGTTGTGGTACGACTACGACCTGAACCCGCAGCCGTTGCTGGCAACCGCCTGGACCATCAGCGCGGACGGGTTGCGCTACACGTTCCACCTGCGCGCCGGCGTGAAATGGCACGACGGGCGGGATTTCACATCCGAGGACGTGGCGTTCACCATCTTCCGCCTCCAGCAGGCGCACCCGCGCGGACGGATCACCTACCAGAACGTCATCGCGGTCAACACGCCCGATCCGCTGACCGCAGTCATCGTGCTGTCGAAGCCCGCGCCATACCTGATCACCGCGCTCGGCAGCTCGGAATCGCCAATCGTTCCGAAGCATGTATACGAAACGTTCAAGCCGGAGGAGCAGCCGAAGCTGGAGCAGACCATCGGCACCGGTCCGTTCATCCTCAAGGAATGGGTGCCCGGCAGCCATTTGCTGTTCGTCAGGAACCCCAACTACTGGGATGCGCCGAAGCCTTATCTGGACCGCATCATCCTGCGCGTCATTCTCGACCCCGCCGCGCGGGCCGCTGCGCTGGAAACCGGGGAGATCGATATCGGCGCCAACCCGGTGCCGCTGGCGGATGTGGCCCGCCTGAAGGCAAACCCGAAACTGATCGTCGATACGACGACCTATGCTTATTCCGGACCGCAACAGCAGTTGTTCTTCAACCTGGAGAACGAAGTCCTGCAGAACCGCAACGTGCGCCTGGCGGTTGCCCACGCGCTCGATCTGCAGAAACTGGTAAATGTCGCTTTGTTCGGATACGGCGACGTCTCGCCAAGCCCGGTCAGCGTGGCGTTGCCGAAATGGTACGATCCGTCGATCAAGGCCTATCCGTTCGATCCGAAGCTTGCACAGAGTCTGTTGGACGAGGCCGGCTATCGCCGTGGGGCCGACGGCGTGCGTTTCAGGGTGCGCCTCGCGCGCAATCCTTTCCTGCCGTCATCCTATTCGGATTTCGTCCGCCAGTCGCTGGCCGCCGTCGGGATCGGCGCGCAGATCATCAACGTGGAACTGTCGACCTACCTGAAGATCGTCTACACTGATCGCGCCTGGGACCTGACGATCGAGTCATTGTCGAACACGTTCGACCCCTCGCTCGGCGTCCAGCGCGCCTACTGGTCGAAGAACTTCAAGGTTGGCCTGGTGTTTTCCAACGCCAGCAAATACAGCAACCCCGAAGTGGACGCGTTGCTGGAGGCCGCGGCGATCGAACCCGATGAGGCTAAACGGCGGGCACTTTGGTACCGGTTCCAGGCGATCATCCATCACGACCTGCCGGGCGTCGATCTTGTCGCCGCCGGTGCACAGATCGTTGCCAGCAAGCGGGTCCACAACTTTGCGCCCGGGGCGGAGGGGATCAACTACAGTTTCCGCGATATCTGGCTGTCCCCCGCCGTCTGACGCAACGCCGCGCTGCATCAGCCTTGGCATGGGCGCGCGGCGCGGGCTTTCCAGAGCCGGAAATGTCAGGCTCACATCATTAAAGAGGAAATGCGTTATAGTCCTAGTTGACGAAGTGGATTTCCCGGGCCACCGTCCGCTCGCCCTGCCGCGCGGGTCACCCCGTCAGGCGGGATGGTGTGCGCCGGGGATCGCTGCCAGAGGAAAGCCAGATGACCGACACGCGCCGCCAACTGACCCTGAACCTGTTCATCTATCCCGGCGGACACCACGAAGCGGCCTGGCGGCACTCGCTGTCCGCGCCGGAGCGCGGGCTGGATGTCACCTTCTATCAGGACCTCGCCCGCAAGGCAGAGGCCGCAAAATTCGATGCGGTCTTCTTTGCCGATGGTCCCTCCCTGCCGGACAATATCCGCCACGCCCAGGCGATCCGGCCGGAGCCGATCACCCTGCTCACGGCGATCGCCGTGGCAACCAGCCGGATCGGCCTGATCGGCACCGCCTCGACCAGCTATTATGATCCTTACAATTTCGCCCGGCTTTTCGCCGGCCTCGACCACCTCTCCGGCGGCCGCGCCGGTTGGAACATCGTCACCACATCGGCCGAGAACGCCGCGTTCAATTTCGGCCTGCAGCAGCAGCCATCGCATGCCGACCGCTACCAGCGTGCGGCGGAATTCGTCGATGTAGCCACGAAACTGTGGGATTCCTGGGAGGACGGCGCGCTGGCGCTCGACCAGCAGTCGGGCGTCTACGCCGACGACGCCCGTATTCATAACATCGAGCATGTCGGGCGGCATTTCCGGGTCAAGGGCGCGCTGCCGGTGCCGCGCTCGCCGCAGGGCCGTCCGGTCTATGTCCAGGCCGGATCCTCGCCCGATGGCCGCTCCTTCGCCGCTCGCTATGCCGAGGCGATCTTTACTGCGCACCAGACCATCGACACCGCGCAGGCGTTCTACGCCGACGTCAAAGCGCAGGTCGCCGCCCTCGGCCGCAATCCCGCGCATCTGAAGATACTGCCCGGGATCAGCCCGTTCATCGGCTCGACCGAGGTCGAGGCGGCGGCGTTGCAGGAGGAATTTGATGCGCTGATCCAGCCGGAATACTCGCTCGCGCAGATCCGTCATTTCACCGGGATCGACTTCTCCGGCCACGACCTCGACGGTCCTTTCCCGCTCCGGCTGATCGAGAACCACCAACCACGCGGCCACACCAGCCGCACGACGCTGATCTTCGACCTCGTCCGCAACGAAGGGCTGACGATCCGCCAGCTTATCCGCCGCCTCGCCGGCGCGCGCGGGCACAACGTGGTGGCCGGAACGCCGGAGCGGATCGCCGGCATCATCGAGACATGGTTCACCACGGGCGCCGCCGACGGTTTCAACGTGATGCCGCCCTGGCTGCCCGGCGGCTTCGACCGTTTCGCCGAGCATGTGGTGCCGATCCTGCGCAAGCGGGGCCTGTTCCGGGAGGAGTACACCGGCACGACGCTGCGCGAGCATCTCGGCCTGCCGCGCCCGGCGAGCCAGTTCGCCGAAAGCGTGCGTCAGAGCGCCTGACCGGTGATGCCCGGTGACTTTGGGCAACGACATCACCTGCCGCCTGGCGCTCGCGACGAAAGCGCATTCCGGCTGGTTCTACAGCTCCATCCATGGCGTCCTCGGCACGGCGGTGGCCTGCGCCCGGCTGCTTGGACTCGACGCGGGCCAGACGGCGCATGCGCTGGGCATTGCGCTCAGCCTCGTCGGCGGCACGCAGCAGCCGATGGTGGAGCGCAGCCTGACCAAGCGCCTGGGCGGAGGAATTTCTCGCGTTGTGCCTCCGTAGCCAGACGGTCGAGGAAATGCGTGGCGTGGTAGTGGATATGCACACGCTGCGCGGTACCCGGGCAATGCCGCGCCGTCTCCTCCACGGCCAGCAGATACAGCAGCGGATCCGAGCCGAGTGCCCCGCTGTCCTGGCCGCCATGTTCGGCGCGGATCGTCAGGTTGAGCAGCCCGGCACGCTGGAAATCGAGGATGTTGGCGATCGGGCTCTGCGTGCCGGCATCGTATTGCGCCGCACGGTAGCGGAAATTCTCTCGGCCAGGTCGCCCGACCACCGCGAGAATCTCCTGGTGTCTATCTGTGAAACCGAAATCCACAACCATGCCTCCTTGTCAAACACTGCAAATGTTCCTGGTCTGATCGATGAACCGGGGCGCCGTTTCCTTCGCGGGTCCGCAGGGCGATGCCATAGTCAGGGCCGGAGGATTGCTGCGCCGCCACGATCGGGACGCGCTCCCCGGCCGCCTGAGCCTGGATCGGCGGGGTATTGCCGACCGTTGCAAGATCGGGCGCGTCCGCGCGGAAGGCTTCTAGAATGGCGGGACCGCCGAGGAAATTGGCGGAGCTGACCTTGCTGGCGAGCTTCGCCTGCTGGCCGGAAGCGGCAAACAGCGTCTGGAGAACTTCGTTCTGGTCCCCGACGGCGAGTGCGGTGCCTTACGGAACCACAATCGGCCATAGTGGTTCCGCCGCCCGTGCGGCGCCGGCGCGCACCGCGGGAGGACGGTGCGGCGGGGCAGGATGATCTTCATTCAGGATACGGCAGACGGTAGCGGTCGCGCACCGTCCCCGATTCGTATTCTCGGCGGAACACGCCGCGGTCCTGCAGGACCGGGATAACCCTGTCGACGAATTCGATGATGTCATCAGGCGCGCGCGGCGGCTGGATGGTGTAGCCGTCAACCGCGCCGTCGGCCCAGAATTCGATCAGCCCGTCGGCGATGTCCTCCGGCGTCCCCAGCACCAACCGGTGATGCCCCTCCGATCTGCGGACGACCTGACGCGCGGTCAGCTTTTCGTGCCGCAGCAGATCGACCAGGCCGAGCGTCATGCCGAGGGCGAGCAGCCGGTTCGGATCGGGCACGAACTGCTCGGGATCGAGGATCGCGTCCGGGTCGAAACGGTGCGGGTCAAAACCGTGTTCGGCGATGAAGCGCGCGATCAGCCCGTCCTCGGAGCCGGTGCCGCTGAGCAGTTCGTGCTTGCGCAGCGCCTCGGCGCGGGTGCCGGCGATGATCGGCACCAAACCCGGAATGATCCGGATGCCGGACGGGTCGCGGCCGATGGCCAGCGCGCGGTCCCGGACGCGGCGGCCGAACTCATGCCCGGCTTCGTGCGACAGGATGTTGGCGTAGATGATCTCGCCGTGCCGGGCGGCGAGGTCGATGCCCCACTCCGACGCGCCGGCCTGCGCCAGCACCGGATGGCCCTGCGGCCCGCGCGGCACGTTCAGCGGGCCCTTGACGTCGAAATGTGGACCATGATGGTCGATGCGGCGCGCGCTGGAGGCGTCCCAGAACCGGTTCGGCGGGATCTCGCCCTCGCGGCGCGGATCCCAGCTTGCCCATAGCTGCTTGGCCACATCGAGGAATTCGGACGCCCTGGCGTAGCGCTCGGGGCGGGGCGGCAAATGCGCGGCGCCGAAATTGGCCGCGACGGCCTCGGTGAACGAGGCCACCGCGTTGATGATCAATCGGCCGCCGGAGATCAGGTCCACGGTCTGGGCGCGGCGGGCCAGGTCGTAGGGCGAGTTGTAGGTCGTGCTGAAAGTGGCAACGAAGCCGATATCCGGCACCTGCGCGGTGATCGCCGCCGCCAGGGTCAGCGGATCGAGGGTGTGGAACGGGCGCCCGTCCGGATCGGTTACCAGCGCCGGGTGATCCGAAAAGAATACGGCGTCGAACCGGCCGCGATGGGCGATTTCCGCCAGCCCGCGGTAATAGGCGGGATCGGTGATCTCCTGCCGGTTGCCCGTGCGGTAGGGCCAGGCCTTGGCGACGTAGCCGGTGGTGTTGAGGCCGACATTGAGGTTGAGTTGGCGTTGGGACTGGCTCATGCGGCCCTCGGGTTGGCTGGGTTATCGGCCGCGCGATACAACGCGCCGATTGCGGCAAAGTTGCCTATTCAACGTGGCTTGTCGATGGGTAAATCCACGTGCCACTAGCGTATAGAACGAAATCCACGCTATAGGCTGTCAGATCGCTTCGCAACCCGGGAAACAAAGATGCCGCATGCTCCGTCCCGCCGAACCCTGCTGCTGTCGGGGGCGGCCGCCAGCCTGTTTCCCCCCGGCGCGAAGGCACAACCGGCGCGGGGCGGCTCCGTCGCGATCAATATCGGCACCGAACCGCCGCTGCTGCTGCAGGTCGCGCAATCGGCAGGTGCCACCTACTATATCGGCGGCAAGATCAACGAGGGCCTGCTGACTTACGACAAGAACCTCAACCCGCTGCCGCTGCTGGCGACCGAATGGACGGTGGCGCCGGACGGGTTGCGCTACCGGTTCAGGCTGCGCGAGGGCGTGACGTGGCATGACGGCCAGAATTTCACCGCTGACGATGTTGCTTTTTCGATCCTGACGCTGAAGCAATACCACCCGCGCGGCCGGGCGACGTTTGCGAATGTGGAGCAGGCGAACGTGCTCGGCCCGCATGAGGTGGAACTGGTGCTGTCGAAGCCGGCGCCGGCTTTGAATCGCCGATCGTGCCGAAGCATCTGTATGGGGGGACCAACGTCGCCGATAATCCCCATAACGCCGCGCCCATCGGCACCGGTCCTTTCCGGTTCGTTGAATGGGCGCGCGGCAGCCATGTGCGGTTGGTGCGCAACGAAAACTACTGGGGTGCGCCGAAGCCGTATCTCGACCAGATCATCTTCCGTTTCATCGTCGATCCCGCCGCGGCGGCGGTGGCCATAGAGAGCGGCGATGTGCAGGTTTCGGTGGCGAACCTGCCGCTGGCTGATATCGCCCGGCTGAAGGCTCAGCCGAACCTTGTCGTCTCCACCGCTCCGGTTCCGTATTCACCGACGATCGCGCGGGCCGAGTTCAATCTGGAGAACCCGTATCTGGCCGATATCCGGGTCCGGCATGCGATTGCTTACGCGATCAACAAGGACTTCATCGTCAACACCGTCTATCTCGGCTATGCGACGCGGCTTGATGGGCCGATCGGCCCGGACCTTGCGGCGTTTTATACGGCGGATGTGCCGAAATATGCATTCAGCCCGGCCAAGGCCGAGGCGCTGCTGGACGAGGCCGGGTATAAGCGCGGCCCCGATGGGTATCGTTTCCGGCTGTTTATCGATCCGACCCAGCCCTCCGGCCCGCCGAAGCAGACGGCGGAATATTTCGCTCAGGCGCTCGGCAAGGTGGGCATCAAGGTGGAGCTACGGACGCAGGATTTCGCCGCGTTCGTGAAACGCATTTTCACGGATCGCAGCTTTGACATTGCGATCGAGGGGATGAGCAATTTCTATGACCCGACTGTCGGCGTGCAGCGGCTGTATTGGTCGAAGACCTTCAAGCCGGGCGTTCCGTTCACCAACGGATCGAAATATCTGAGCCCCGAGGTGGATCGGCTTTTGGAGTCCGCGGCGGTGGAAATCGATCCGGCGCGCCGCCGCAAGCTGTTCGACGCGTTCCAGACGCGGGTGGTGGAAGACCTGCCGACGCTCGACCTCGTGACGCCGGCCGTCATTACGATCTACGACAAGCGCGTCAAGAACCTGCAGGTGGGCGCCGAGCACCTGTGGAGCAATGGCGCCGATATCTACCTGGAAGAGTGAGTTCTTTGACATGACAGTTGCAGCACCCGTCACGCGCGACGCCTTGCTGGCCCGCGTGCCCGGCTTCGTTGCCGAAATCGCCGATGGCGCGGCGCGGCGCGAGCAGGAGCGCGAATTGCCGTTCGCCGCCTTCGCCCGCCTGCGCGAGCTGGGCCTCGGCACGATCCGCGTCCCCACGGCGCTTGGCGGCCCCGGCGGTTCGGCCTCCGACGCTATCGGCCTGATCGCCGATATCGCGGTGGGCGATCCGAATGTGGCGCACGCGCTGCGCTCGCATTTCAACTATGTCGAGGCGGCCATCCTGACGCCCGAGGCGCATCGCGACGCCGCCGCGATCCCGCGCATCCTGTCGGGCAAGCTGTTCGGCGGCGCGCATACCGAACAGGGCACCGCCCGCCCCGGGCAGGTGACTTTGCGGCTGAGCCGGCAGGGCAACGGGTTCCGGCTGAACGGCCGCAAATGGTATGCGACCGGAACGGCGTTCGCGGACTATGCCTCGTTCAGCGCCGTGGACGACGACGGGCAGCCGACGGGCGTGCTGATCCCGACGGATCGGGCGGGGCTGAGCATCCTCGACGACTGGGACGGCATGGGGCAGCGCCTGACCGCGAGCGGCGGCGTGCTGTTCGAAAATGTGGAGGTGCTGCCGAACGAGATCGTGCGGCGCCGGCTGGAGACGCCGGTGGGGCGGCACTGCTCGACCTTGCGGCAGTTGCATCTGGCGGCCTGCGCGGCCGGGGTGCTGCGGAATGTGCTCGGCGACGGGCTGGATTATGTGCATCGGCAGGCGCGGGCGGCGGCGCACAGCACCGCGGAGACGGCGGGCGGCGATCCGTTCGTGCAGCAAACGATTGGCGAGATCGCGGCGGCGTCGTTCGCGGTGGATGCGGCTGTCGCGGCGGCGGCGCTGCGGCTGGATGTTACGGCGGCGGCGTTCGCGGGCGGCGATGCGGAGGCGATCGAGGCGGCGCTGATCGAGAGTTCGCTGGCCACCGCGCGCGTGCAGTTGCTACTCGGGCAGCTTGGCACGCGCACGACGGAGCGGCTGTTCGATCTCGGCGGCGGCTCCACGACCGCCCGCGCACTGAATTTCGATCGGCACTGGCGGAATGTGCGCACGGTGCTGAGCCATAATCCGCTGGCGCATAAGGCGCGGGTGGTGGGGGATTATTTGATCAACGGGACGACGACGCATTTGCGGGAGGGGAAGGTGTTCTGAGTGGGGGGAGCGACGGGGACCGGCCTGGGAGGTGAGGTAGGGGCACGGGCGGCCGCTGCGGCCATGGCCGGCGATGGAAAGTCCCGTGGATTCCCGAACCAGTGTGATATCATCATTGTGCGCAATGCGGTCCTGGTATATGCCATGCCCAGGTGCGGTTGTGGAGAGTGACGGTGAGCTATCAACAGCTAATTGATGCGGCTGAGCAATACCTTGGGCAAAATCCTGGGGCATCGCTCAGCAGTGGGCAGATAGCTGCGCACTTAGAGAACCTGATGACCACTGGTGCAATAGAGCGTCATCCTCGCAATGTAATATATAGTTATCTGAGCCGCGCTGCTAATCATGACGAACTGTCTCGGATTTTAAGCGGAGGGCCGCACGGCGGTTATTCTCTAGAAAGTATACCCGAGCAGACTAAGGAGCCGGCAACCCCGCCGGAGGAGGCCGCAGCCGATGTCGCTCCGCCGGCCTTTCAAATGCGAGAGCGTCATCTTTACCCACTGATACGTTCGTGGCTGGAAACCAGTGATTATATTCCGGCGGATGTTTCCGCACTAAGAGCAGGCGGACAATGGGGCAACCCCGATCTGCTCGGTGTATCTCGTGTCGAGATACTTGGCGCCTCGGAAATCGAGCTTGTTTCGGTAGAAGTGAAACTCTCGGAGATCAACTGGGAACGGTTTATATTTGAGGCTGTCTCTCATAAACGCTTCGTCAATCGGTCTTGGTTTTGTTACAGGACTGCCACGCCGTATCCCCCTCTCCCCAAGAACATGGCGTACTATGCGGAGCGTTACAAAGTAGGGATCATTCAAATCCACCTTACCGATCAAGATATCGAAAGGCTAGCTGGCAATAGCGACGTTAGCGCCGAGTATCTTGATCGCGTTCAGGAGCGGGTCCGTGCACTCTATGAGCCTGTTCCATTGCAGGAGAAGCGGGCGTTCCTCAGCCGGGCAGGTATGGAACTCAGCCTGCTCGTAACGCGGACCACATAGTTCGTTTGGCGGGGATTGTTGATTGGATGCCCCGCTGTCATCTGGCTCGTTCGCCACCTCACAGCCTGTCAGGCGGCAGGCCCTGTTGGAGGCCCTTCGAATCCGACTGAAAGACCTTGGCGACGCGCAGACTCTGCTGCTTCAGCCATTCGATCCTTGATGGCGGCAAGGGATTCAACACGACATAAGTATCCGGCCTCGATGTTGGTGAGGCATTCGGTGCCGTGACCGAATTCGGCGCGCCAGAATTGTTTGAGTTCGTCTCCATGCTTTTTGTCTAGCACCTCCAGCACCTCATTGCGAACCGCAATTTGGCGGGCTTCCCTGGTTTCCGTCAGGGTTGTCATGCCGATCACGTGCCCGCCGTGGTGTTCGACAAAGCCCCGCAGATTCGCAAGCGTTCCGCCAAACCCGACATGGTCGTCAACGAGAAGATAGTCAGCGCCGGCGACCACGTCGCCGGTAAACAGCGGCGGCGTCACAAGGCGGTGCCATCCGCTTGCTTTCGTGTGACCAACCTTGGTCGACTGCACCACCTGGCCTGCCACCGCCGATAGGCCGAGCCTGGCGGCGAGGGCCTGTGCCATGGCGTCAGGGATCGCGTTGAAGCCGGCGACCTCATCGGCAGTGACGGCCAGAACAAGCGGCCGGCGGCCAGCCAAAAGGTGGCCCAGCCGGTTGATCGCTACCGGGGCCAACAAATCCATAACCAAGGCCCTGGCGGCATCGGGGTCGCCGGATTTCGCCGCCGGATAAGACGGATGGCTGTCACGAATTTTCTGAACGCTATGGATGACGACTTCGGGAAAGCCGGCAGGCCAGGGCGTTCGAGGAATGACGGCGGGCATTCGGGTGTTCCAACGTTCCGGCTTGGCGCTGTCTGCTCATGCCACCGCTTCTACCCGAGCGGACCGGCAGCACAAGGATGCAACGGAATCGAAAGGCGCGCCACGCACCGATCAAGGCCACACGCGCCGGGCAACCCTGCGCGGATTGCTGATCGCCTTGCGCTACCCCGTTGAGCACAAGCCTCTGTTCCGGCTGGTAAGGCAGGATTGGAGCGCTCTGTCCGGCGGCCCGTGGTGGCATGACGGTGTCCGTCGCATTCCCGGTGAGCCATCACTCCGCCGCCACCGCCTCCTGCCGACTATCAATCGGCCGCCCGTCCACCCAGGCATCGACGTCGAAATCGTTCTCCAAAAACCCCCAAGCCAGCAAATCCTTGAAATGCGCAATCGCCGCGACCTGCCCCGGGTCCAGCGACAACCCCAGCTTCAGATGCACATCCGCACCATAGGCGACCCCGGCAGCCTCCTCGCTCGCCCCCACCTCGCGCGCCACGATCCGCCGCGTCTCCTCCGCGTTGACCCGCGCCCAGGCGGTGGCCCGGTCCACCTGAACCACGCGCACCGGGGGCGGCGCGGAACGTCGAGATCTATCGCGCCGCCCAGAGCACCGCTTTCGAGGCGATGGTCGCCAAGGCGAACAACCAGCCGGGCCTGCCGGTGCTCTGCGGATCGCCCGAAACCGTGCTGGAGGATTTCACCAGCCTGGCGAAGACCGGCGTCGGCGGCGTCATTATCCGCTTCCGCTCCGGCCCGATGCCGGCCGCGTTCTCCTCCCGCGCGCTGAAACTGTTCATGCAGGAGATCGCACCGCAGGTCCGCGCGGCGTCCTGACAGGCGGATCGTGGTTCCCTCCGAATAACGCCTTGTCCGAGTGGTGTGCCCAATATACGGTCCAGGCTGCTAATCCAGCCATGAGGTCGCATTGGGCAGCGCTCTGACATCCACCTTGCCGGCAAGCGCGGCATCCGAACCGGAGGCGGTGGTTCCGCCGCAACACGCCGCCAATCCCCGGATGGTCGCGCTGCTCTCCTGGCTCGCCCCGGTCCTGCTGCTGCTGGTCTGGGAGGCCGCGGCGCAACTCGGCCGCATCCCGCCGCATCTGCTGCCCGCCCCGAGCAAGGTCGCGCGCACGGCGTTCCACCTGGCGGTGCATGGCAGCCTGCTGCACGACCTCGGGATCAGCCTGCTGCGCGCAGCGGCCGGTTTCGCCATCGGCGGCTCCATCGGCTTCGCACTCGGCACCGCCGTCGGGTTTTCCCGCATTGCCGAGGCGCTGATCGACCGCTCGGTGCAGATGATCCGCGCCATCCCGTTTCTCGCGCTGCTGCCGCTGGTGATCGTCTGGCTCGGCGTCGGCGAGGCGGAAAAGATCTTCCTGGTGGCGCTCGGCGTCACCTTCCCGATCTACATCAACACCACGCTGGGGATCAGGCAGGTCGATCCCAAGCTGCTCGAACTGGGCCGCGTGCAGGGTTTGGGCACCGCGGCGATGATCCGCCGCATCGTCCTGCCCGGCGCGCTGCCCTCGGTGCTGACCGGGGTCCGTTACGCCCTCGCTACGGCCTGGCTGGCCCTTGTCGTTGCCGAAACGATCGGCGCCGACGCGGGCATCGGATTCCTGGCCATGGATGCGCGCGAATTCCTCCGCACCGACGTGATCTTCCTGACGATCCTGATCTACGCCCTGATTGGCGTCTCCGCCGACTGGGTCGCCCGCCGGCTGGAGCGCCGTCTGTTGGCGTGGCACCCGAATTTCGCCAGCCCGGGCGGCCGATGAGCGCCCTTCCTCCCGCTGTCAGAGTGGTCAACCTCGTCCGCCGCTACGGCGGGCGCACCGTGCTGAACGATCTGAACCTGCGCATCGAGCGCGGCGAGTTCGTCGTTCTGCTGGGCGAAAGCGGCTGCGGCAAGACCACGCTGCTGCGCGCTTTGGCCGGGCTCGATCGTGTCCAGGGCGGCCGGATCGAAGCGCCCCGCCGCCCGGCCATGGTGTTCCAGGAGCATCGCCTGCTGCCTTGGGATTCACTGTGGCGCAACGTGGCGCTCGGACTTCAGGCCGCCGATGCGCGCGCCAGGGCCGAGGCTGCGTTGGCCGAAGTCGGCCTCGGCGGCCGGCTAGACGACTGGCCGCGCAACCTGTCGGGCGGCCAGGCGCAACGCGTCGCCCTGGCCCGCGCCCTGGTGCAGAAGCCCGAACTGCTGCTGCTGGACGAGCCATTCGCCGCGCTCGACGCGCTGACCCGCATCCGCATGCACGCCCTGGTGATACAGCTTGTCGCCCGCCATCGCCCCGCCGTGCTGCTGGTCACGCATGACGTGGACGAGGCGATCGCCCTGGCGGACCGCATCCTGGTGATGCGAGAGGGCGCCATCGCGGCGGGGTATTTTGTTTCGGATGCGCGCGACCCGCTCGCGCTGCGCCAGTCGCTGCTGGCTGAACTCGGCGTAACGACCTTTGCCTGACGAGGACATTTCGATGGCTCCCATTCCGCGCCGCCGTTTGCTGCAATATTCGCTCCCCGCGCTGGCCGCGTCCGGGCGCGCCCGGGGCCGGACGACCGACACGGTTCGCCTGACCTGGGGCTACGGCGGCCTGACGCTGATCGCCAAGGAGCGCGGCGTGTTTGAGCAGCGCCTGGCGCAGCAGGGCATCAAGGTGGAGTGGCTCGGACCGTTCCCCAACCACGCGCCCACGCTTCAGGCGGTGGCCGGCGGAAGCGCGGATTTCAGTTTCGGTGGCAGCACAACCCCGGCGCTGGCCGCGCTGATCGCCGGTGCGCCGTTGGTGTTTGCTGAATTTGTCAACTATGAACCGCGGACGACAGCGATCATCGCGCTGGATGGATCCGGCATCAATACGGTCGAGGACCTGGCCGGGAAATCGGTGGCGGTCAACCGCTCCGGCCTGGGCGAATTCCTGCTGGTGGCGGCGCTGGAGAAACACAAGGTCGATCGGTCGAAAGTCCGCTTCGTCTATCTCAATCCGCCGGACGCGGCGCCCGCTTTGGGTTCGGGCAAGGTGGATGCCTGGGCGATGTGGAGCCCGGGTGTCGACATCGCCCGCCGGCAATACAAGGCGCACGACATTTTCGTCGAGCAACGCGACCTGGATTTTCAGATCGACTTCACATCCTATCTGGTGCCGCGTAGCTTTGCCCGGGACAATCCCGATCTTGTCCGGGCGGTGATTGCCGCGCTCAGGGAGGAAGCCGCGTGGTCCGACGAACACCCGCTGGACTCCGAGATCATAGCCCAGCGCAAGGCCAACTACAGCGACGAAATCCGCGACTACTTCGTGACCCTGCACCGGCGGTACACGTTCTACGAGCCGAACGACAAGGCGTTCGTCGCCCGGCTGCAATCGGCGGCCGACTGGCTGACGGAGCGGAAGGTGCTTCCGGAGCAGGTGATGGTGGCCGAGTATCTCGCGCCGGCTTGACGCCGATCCGGATCTTTGCCGAACCGGTTCTCCGAAGCTGCCTCGATATGGTCATACGGCACCGTAGGACGGCATATTCCCCATTGTCCGGAAGTTTAATCCGCACTATTCGGTCCGGCAATCCGCGTTCGGATAGGAGGAATGCCGTGATCAGTCTCAACCGCCGCAAGGCAATCGCCCTGGCTGCCGGCGCTGCCGCGTTCCCCGCCAACCGCGGCCGCGCGCTGGAGAACCCGGCCGTCGTCCGCATCGGCTACCTGACCGCACCGCGGGCATGGACCATCGGGAAAACCGATGGCAGTTACGATAAGGCGCTCGGCACCAAAGTCGAATGGGTTCCCTTCCCGTCGGGCGGTCCCGGATTGACGCTGCTGGCCGCCAAACAGATCGACTTCGCCATCTTCGGCAACACCCCGATCGCCGCGGGATTGTCCCGCAAGCTGCCGATCGAGATCATCGGTTCGCCCGAGATCGTCGCGACAAGCGAACGGCTGATCGCGAAGCCGGGTATCGCCAGCATCAAGGACCTGGAAGGAAAGCGCATCGCCGTGGCGCCGTCCTCCACCATGGCGTTCGCGCTGGAGGCGGCGATCCGCATCAACAAGCTTGACGGCAACTCGATCAAGCGCCTGCCGCTGGGCCAGCCTGACACGATCGCGGCGTGGCGGCGGGGCGACATCGACGCGACGTACATCAACGGCCCGTTCTGGGGCGAACTGCTGGCCGCGGGAGGCAGGCAACTGCTGGTCTCGGCGGATCTGCGGCCGTCCGGCGTCTTCGTCTGGAACAGCGCCGTCGTGCACAAGGATTTCGCCGACAGCTACCCGGAATCGGTGGTTGCATGGCTGCGCACCGTGCAGGCGCAGATCGATCGTTACAAAGCCGATCGGGATGGGGTCGCGCAGGAATTGGCGAAGGCGTACGCTGCGCCGTTCGAAGCGGTGCGCGATACGCTCGCCGGCCTGGATTATCCCACGTTCCAGGAGCAGCTCGGACCGGGCTACTGGAGCAACTCGGTGGCGTCGGGCCGGACCGCGCCGCTGGTCAAGGCGCTCGACGGCGTCGCCCGGTATCTTGCCGAAACGGGCGAGATCAAGCGTGACGGGATACCCGAGTCCTTCGCGACGACGGTGAATTACGATCTTCTGAACAGAGCATTCCCGGGCTGACCGAGGCTGCGACCTTGCGCCGCATAGCACTGGGCGTCGCTTCGGTTTCGGGCCTGCTGCTGGCGTGGGAACTGGCGGGACGGTTCGGTCTGGTGGATCCGCTGTTCCTGCCGGCGCCGAGCGAGATACTGGATACCGCTGTTGATCTCGTCCGTAATGGATACCGCGGATCGCCGTTGTGGATGCATGTCGGAATCAGCGTCGGCCGGGCGATGCTTGCCTTCGTCCTCGCCGTCATGGCCGGCATTCCGCTCGGTGTAATCATCGGCCTGTCGCCAATCGTTGCCGGACTGATTGATCCATTCGTGCAATTCCTGCGGCCGCTGCCGAAGCTCGCGCTGATTCCCCTGGTCATCCTGTGGTTCGGCATCGGCGAATTTTCCAAAGTGTTCCTGATTTTCCTGTCCGCGTCGCTCAGCATCGTCGTGGGTTCGGCCGCCGCGGTTGCCAATGTGCGGCGCCAGCAGCTTCGGGCGGGCAGGGCGCTCGGGGCGCATGGTTTCGCCCTGTTCCGCCACGTGATGCTGCCGCTAATGGCGCCCGAGCTGTTCGTAACCGTGCGCCTGTCGCTGGGCATCGGCTGGACCACGTTGATTGCCGCCGAAATGATCGCCGCGGACTCCGGATTGGGCTGGATGTCGGTGAACGCCGCGGCCTATCTGCGCACCGATATCGTCATGCTGGGCATCGTATTGCTGGGACTGACCGGCTACGCGCTCGACCTCGCGATCGTCGGGTTGCAGCGCTGGATCACGCCCTGGGCGGGACGGGGCTGACTCGTGCCGCTGATCCAGATCCAGGGTGTCGGCAAGACCTTTCGCGACGCCCGCGGTCGGCGGGAAACCGTGGCGCTGCAGGATGTTTCGCTGAGCGTTGAAGAGGGCGAATTCGTCTGCCTGCTCGGTCCGAGCGGGTGCGGCAAGTCCACCGTCCTGGACCTGCTGGCGGGCTTCGAAACGCCGACCGAGGGCCGGGTTCTTATTGCTGGAAAGCCGCCGGGGCGTCCGGGACCGGACCGCGGCGTGGTGTTTCAGGATGCCTCGCTGTTTCCCTGGCTTTCGGTGACCGACAACATCACGTTCGCCCCTCGGTTGGCCGGCGTGGCGCCGTCCATCTACCGCGCCCGGGCGGCGGAGCTGATCGCGAAGATGGGGCTGGGGGGATTCGAACGCCACGCGACCTGGGAACTCTCCGGCGGAATGCGCCAGCGCGTGGCGATCGCCCGGGCCTGGATTTCCAATCCCGGCCTGCTGCTGATGGATGAGCCGTTCGGTGCGCTGGATGCGCAGACCCGGCTGGAGATGCAGGAGACCCTGCTGGCGGCCCGCGAACAGACGCAATCCACCGTCCTGTTCGTCACCCACGACATTGAGGAATCCCTGTTCCTGGCCGATCGGCTGGCGATCATGAGCCGGCGGCCGGGCCGCATCACTGCGAACGTTCCGATCGCGTTTCCCCGCCCGCGCCGTTACGAGGCATTGATCGCGGACCCCGGATTCGGTCGGCTCAAGCGCGACATCGTCAGACTGCTGCGCCAGGAGATCGACGCCGATCGGCCAGGCGACAGCCGAGGCGGCGGCGCCTGAGAGTGGGCGCGTCGGGCGACCGCTTCATGCCGCGAACGGCGCTCGAACCGCCGAAACAGCTTGTCCTGCGCCATATACCGGAGATAAAACGTGGAATGGCTCGCGCGGACGGCGCGGGCCTTGTCGCCGCCGGGAGGATTGGAGGGATGGCCGTGAGAGTTGCAGTCGCCAGTGGAACCGGCGTCGCGGTGGACGAACATTTCGGACACGCCACCCGCTTCGAGATCTGGGAACTGGCTGAAGGCGCGCCGCGCCTCGTTGAAGTGCGCCGCAATACGCCCGCCTGCGGTGCGGGCTGGCAGCCCGGTGCGGTCGACCCGATGGAGGCCTCCGCCCGACTCGTCGCCGACTGCCGTGCCGTGCTGATCACGCAGATCGGCGATTGCGGGGTCGCCCGCCTGGAAGAGCAGAAAATCCTGCCGTTCGAAACAGACGACACCGTGGCCGATGCCCTGCGCCAACTGGCCGAACGCCCCGAACTGTTCGCGGACGGACCGGTCGCTTGAGCGGCGCACCAACGCCGACCCCAGCGTGACGGGAGACATGGCGCCGTAGCGCGTGATGCGCGCCGGGGCAACCAGTCAACTGGTGAGGTAGACTCCGGCCAGGTTGCCGCTGATCCCGGTCGCGCCGGTGGTGAAATCAATCACACGGCGGTTGTAGACCGTGGATTGGCGCACCGAAACGAGATTGACCCCCGGCAGATCATGCGAAACAATCTGCTGGAATGCGTCCAACTGGTCGTGCCGCCGTTGCGGATCCGCCTCCACGGCAGCGGCCTCCAGCAGACGATCCACCTCCGGATTGGAGTAGTGCGCGGCGTTGGTGAACGGCACGCCTTTGCGATAGCCCGCCGAGTGGAAGTATCGCTGCAGGCCGACCGTCGGATCGAACACGTTGGTCATGACGTGGTTGGTGAACTCAAAATCCTTGTCGGTATAAATTCGCTTCAGCCAGGCGGCGAAATCCTGCGAGCGGATCGTTACGGCAATCCCGATCTTGGCAAGCGCCGGCTTGAGGTAGTCCGCGACACGCCGGTAACCGTCGCCATACGGGAAGTAATCGTGCGTCAGCCGCAGGCGGACGCCGTCCGGGCCGCGCTTGTATCCGGCCTCGTCCAAAAGACGTTCCGCCTTCGCCAGATCGAACGAGTAACTTTCCACACTGGCATCATAGAATTTCGGCAGCAGCGGGCTGACCGGACTCGGCGCCTCCAGGCCATAGCCGTACCAAGCCGTCTGAAGGACGACCTTGCGGTTGATCGCGTAGGCAATCGCCTGCCGCACCCGCAGATCGCGCAGCGCCGGATGATCCAGGTTGAATTCGATGCGGGTGGTTCCCGGAGTATATTCAAAGCCGCGATATTCGATCCCCAGCGTCGGCAGAGAGCCCAGCCGGGCGAGCTCGCTCAGCGGAATTTCTGCGGCCAGGTCGACATCGCCGGTTTCCAGCGCTGCGACACGCGCTGACGCGTCCGGAATGAACCGGACAACCAGCGTGTCGATGTAGGGACGCGGCTTGTCCCAGTAATCCGGATTGCGGACATATACGGCATGACTGCCCCGCACCCACTCCCTGAAACGGTACGGACCCGTGCCGATTGGCGCGTTGTTGTTCGGGTTGGCGTCAGCCTGCGTGCCTTCATAGATGTGGCGGGGGACGATCGGCGTCTCACCGCCGGCCAGGGCATATAACAGATACGGCGCCGGGTGCGACAACACCAGCACCGCGGTCAGCTTGTCGGGCGTCGAAATCTCGGTGACGTTGCTGAACGTGTTGCGGCCCCGCGGATGCGACTGCTTCGCCAGCGCGATCGAAAACGCAACATCAGCCGAGGTAAATTCCCCGCCGTCGTGCCACTTCACACCGGGCCGTAGGCGGAACGTATAGCGCAGGTTGTCCTCGCTGATCTGCCACTCCGTCGCAAGTTCCGGCCGTGGCGTCAGGTCGAAGTCGTAGGTCAGCAAGCCCTCGGTCACCTTTGAACTGACCGCAATGATCGGGCCGCCGGTCGTGTTGAAGCAGACAAGGCTCGTCGGTTCCGGCTCGATCAGCAAGGTCAGCGTGCCGCCCTGGCGCGGCGTCGCCGCACGCGCACCGGCGGCGGACACCATCCCAAGGCCAACGACAGTCTGGCGGCGGGTCAGAGTCATGCGAAATGAAACCTTTCAGGCAGAGGCGAAATGACAAGCAACGTCGTGGCCCGGAAGCACCGTGCGCAGCGGCGGGTCGCTGACGCGGCAGATATCGGCGGCGAGGGCACAGCGCGGATGAAAACGGCAACCATCAGGCGGATCGAGCGGATTGGGCATATCGCCCGCGATCGGCGCCACCCGGTTGGGCCGGCCCGGACTCCCCTGGCCCGGGACCGCCCGGATCAATCCCTGCGTGTAAGGATGCAGCGGCCGGGACCACAGGCTGTGATGCGGCGCGTTCTCGACGATGCGGCCGAGATACATCACCGCGATGCGGTCCGCGATATACCGCACAACCCCCAGGTCGTGCGAAATGAACAGGTAGGAAAGATTGTAATCGGACTTCAGATCAACCAGCAGGTTGAGAATTTGCGCCTGGATCGAAACATCCAGCGCCGAGACCGGCTCATCGCACACCACCAGTTCCGGCCTCAGGATCAGCGCGCGGGCAATGCCGATGCGCTGCCTCTGGCCGCCGGAAAACTCGTGCGGATAGCGCACCAGTCCACCCACCGGTAGCCCAACCCGATCGGCCATCGCCTCCACCTGGCGCCGGCGCTCGATGCGGCCGTGAACGCCATGCACGCGCAGCGGCGCCGACAATATCGTGCCCACGGTCTGCCGGGGGTTCAGGGATGCCGATGGGTCCTGGAACACCATCTGCATCCGGCGGCGGAACGGCTTCAGCGTCCGGCCACGCAGCCGGGTAACGTCCACGCCGTCGAACCGGACCGTTCCGCCGCTGTGCGGCACGAGGCGCAGGATCGTCTTGCCCAGCGTCGATTTGCCGCAACCCGACTCCCCGACCAGCGCCAGGGTTTCGCCGGCCTCAATCCGCAACGACACGCCGTCGACGGCCCGCAACGGTCCGTACCGGGTTTCCAGTGACTCAACAGCAAGCAATGGCATAATCGGCCGGTGCGTGAACGGGACAGGCGAGCAGATGATCGCGCGAACCCGCGGGCTTCGCGTCGGGCCGAACCGCGTGGCACGCATCGCGCGCCGAGGCGCAGCGCGGCGCAAACAGGCAGCCCGCCACATCAGCGGCAGAGGCGACGGAACCGCCGATCTCGGGCAGGCGGCCTTGCCGGAAGTGCAGGTCGGAGGCCAATTTGGGGGAACACGCCATCAGCCCCCGCGTGTAGGGATGCAACGGCGCGCGAAGCAGGGTTTCCACCGGCGCCTCCTCGCATTTTCGTCCGGCGTACATCACCACGACCCGATCGGCCCAATCCGCGACCAGCCCCAGGTCATGCGTGATCAGCAACAATCCCATCGACAGGTCTTGTCTCAGCCTGTCCAGCAACTCCAGAACCTGCGCCTGGATCGTTACGTCCAGCGCGGTCGTCGGCTCGTCGGCGATCAGCAGCCGCGGCCGGCAGGCGACGGCCATTGCGATCATCACCCGCTGGCGCATGCCACCGGACAGGGTGTGGGGATAGTCGTCTATACGCCGATGCGCCCCGGGGATGCGCACGAGGTTCAGAAGCTCGATGGCTCGTGCACGGGCAGCCCGGGCCGATACCCGCTCATGCGAGCGGATCGCCTCCGTAATCTGCCGGCCGATGGGCAGGACCGGGTTCAGCGATGTCATCGGCTCCTGGAAGACCATGGAGATGGCGCCGCCGCGCAGCCGGCGCATCTCGTTCTCCGGCAGCCGCAGGATGTCGCGGTCCTCGAACCGGATCGACCCGCCTGCGACACGGCCGGCCGGGGGCAGCAGGCGCAGCAGCGACAGCGCGGTGGCGGATTTGCCGCAGCCGGATTCGCCGACGAGCGCCAGGGTTTCGCCGCGGCGGATGGTGAAATCGAGGCCCCGGACGGCGGCGTTGTCGCCGAAACTGATGAACAGGTCCCGCACGTCCAGCAGCGGGTCTTCCCGGCCCGGAAATTCCAGCGGCATCAACGCCCCCTCGCGCGTGGGTTCAGCGCGTCGTTCAGCCCGTCACCGAACAGGTTAAGCGACAGGACCGTAATAACCAGCGCGGCGCCCGGCAGGGCCACGAGATACCAGGCGGTGCGCAACTGGTCACGCCCGGCGCCGATCATGCTGCCCCAGCTCACCAGGTTGGGGTCGCCCAGGCCGAGAAAGGAAAGCGCGGATTCATTCAGAATGGCGGTCGCCACCATAACTGATGTCGTAACGATGATAGGCGCCGCGGCGTTGGGCAGGATCTCAAGAAACACGATGCGCGCCGCGCCGTAGCCAAGGCCCCGCGCCGCCAGCACGAAGTCGCGTTCCCGCAGCGAGCGGAATTCCGCCCGCACCAGCCTCGCAACGGTTGGCCACGAAACGATCCCGATGGCGGCCGTGATGGTGGCGACGGAAGGCTCAGCGATCGAGACCAGGACGATGATCAGCAGGAACGGCGGAAAGGTCTGGAACACCTCCATCAACCGCACCAGAAGGTCGTCCAGCCGTCCGCCGAAATATCCCGCGCAAGCGCCAACCAGCGTCCCGATAACGACTCCGACGAAAGTCGATGCAAAGCCGATCAGAACGGACACGCGGGCGCCGTGGACGATTCCGGCAAGCACGTCGCGCCCCAGCGAATCGGAGCCCAACGGAAATGCCGGGTCCTGAAGCGGCCAGATGAACGGTGTGGTCGCCATATCGAGCGGATCGCCGGGGAACAGCACCGGCGCCAACAGCGCCGCAATGATCACCAGCAGCAGCAACGACAATCCCGCGAGCCCGGTCGGGTTGCGCAGGAATAAGCCAAGCGACTTCATCGCAGCGCAATCCTCGGGTCGAGCCACGCCTGCAACAGATCGACCAGGACATTGACGGCGATGACCAGCAGCGACGACAGCAGCAGAATGCCGAGCAGAACCGAAAAATCCCGTTTCAGCCCGGCCTCGAACGCGAGGCGCCCGAGTCCGGGCCAACTGAACACCGTCTCCACCACGACCGCCCCGCCCAGGATCGCACCGACATGCATGCCGGCGACCGTGGTGACGGGCAGCAGGGCGTTCCACAGCATGTGCCGCAAGGTGACGGCCGTGCGGCTCAGGCCTTTTGCCGTTGCGGTGCGGACGTAGTCCTGGTCTCGCACTTCAAGCATCGACGCGCGCACCAGACGGGCATAGATGGCGATAAAGAACAGCGCCAGCGAGACGGCCGGCAGGATCAGATGCCGCACCCGGTCGAGCAGCCACGGCCAGCCGGTCAATCCGGCGCCGATCGTTTCGGCGCCTCCGCTCGGAAGCCAGCCCAGCCGGACGGAGAACAGCACGATCAGCATCAGGCCGATCCAAAAGCCGGGAACGGAATAAAACAGCAAGGCAATGACGGACAGGACGCGGTCGGTCAGTCGTCCGGCGAACATCGACATGACCACGCCCGCGCTGATGCCGATCAGCAGGGCCAGTGAAAGCGCGGTCGCCATCAGCAACAGCGTTCCGGGCAGGCGTTCGCCGATGAGCCGGGAGACAGGCATGTTGTAGAGCGGCGAAAATCCCAGGCTGAAATGCAGCAGGTTGCCGATATACGAAAGGAACTGCACAAACGCCGGCTGATCCAGGCCGAAATGCGCACGCAGTGCGGCCATGGTCTCTTCCGTGGCCGAGCCTGACTCCGCCGCCAGCGCATCCGCCGCGTCGCCGGGTGCCAACCGGAGCAGGAAGAAATCGATCACCACCACGGCGATTACCGTGGGGATCGCCTGCCAGGCGGTGCGTCGCAGTGTTCGCAGAACCCGTGCCATGCCTTACAGGCGCAACCCGGCCTGCTTCAGCAGGGGAAGCACGCGTTCCCCGAACTGCGTCAGGTCGGGCTTGAAGTCGTAGAAGCTGAGTTGAATGCCGTCGATCCCGGCTTGCTTCAGCCGCAAAATGTGTCCGGCCACTTGTTCCGGCGTGCCGATGATCTGGATGTTGCCGCCCAGGGCGCGTGCATCCGGTGCGTCATGGATTGCTCGCCCGCGCCAGGCGTGCGCGTCGCTGTCGAAACGGCCCATCCCCCGCGGGCTGGTTGATGTGTCGATATGATCGAGAATCGCCTGATGGTAGGCCCGGGTATCCGCCTCGGTGTCGCGGCAGACCACCATCGGATTGATCAAGGTGCGGATTTCCCGGCCTTTCGCGCGTGCCTCGGCCTTGATCCGGGCGACATGGGCGGGCAGGGAGGCCAGCGCGCTTTCGATCTCCGATCCCGTCGGGCTGGTCATGAAGACGATATCCGAATACTTCGCCGCGAAATCGATGCCCGCATCCGAACCGGTGGCATTGACGATCACCGGCCGCCCGAACGCCGGCTTCGGCGTGACGAAAGCGTCCTGAAGCCGCCAGCGTTCGCCTTCGTAGGAATAGTTCTCCGTCTCCGACCAAAGGCGCTGCACCACCTCCAGGAATTCTGTTGCGAGTTCATAACGCCGATCATGCTCGATGCGCGACCAGCCGAACATTTCATGTTCGACGGCGCGGTGGCCGGTGACGATGTTGACGCCCCAGCGGCCCTTGGCGATGTGGTCCAGGGTCGCGCCGAACTTGGCGAAATGCAGCGGATGCCACGGGCCGTACAGCACATGCACGGTGGAAATCAGGATGATGCGCCGGGTGATCGCCGCCATCGCCGCTAGCGAAATGAAACTGTCCAGCGCCTGGCCGTTCAGCACGCCGCCATAGCCGCCCTTCGGCAGCCACTGCGACAACCCGAACGCCAGGTCGAATCCAAGGTCTTCGGCCTGCCGCACCAGCGCGGCGTTGTAATCGAACGTCCAGTCCGTCGTGCGCGGCAGCGTCGACGCGCTCCATCCCCCCGCCTGGATCGGCAGGAACAAGCCGAGCAACAACGGTTGCCGCAACGCCCGGGACAGCGGGCTGTCGGGAAAATCGGCCGGTGACCTGGTGGCTAGCGGCACGTCCGGAACCGTCATGTAGCCAAGCTCCATAATGGCGTTAGCGTCGACCATCCGACAGATCATACCCGGTTGCAAGGGTCATTTAAGATAACAACTGCCGTAGGGCGTGCTTGCGGGGATGTGGCAAACAGCCATGGTCAACCGCTGCCGAGGGTTGCCCCCTGACCTCGTCCGGCGCCGGGCACAACGATAATCACGTACATATCGGGTATTATATATTGACACAACTTCCCGCGCGCGTGAGTTTCCATCCCGGGTCGAGACAGCTCGGCCGCCCGGGCCGACACACCCACCCAAGAGAGATGCCGATGACCGCCCAGCGCCAGCTTCACCTCAACGTCAACGTGCTCGCCACCGGCCGCCACAACGCCGCGTGGCGGCATCCGTCGGTCTCGAAGTCCGTCTCCGACATCGGCCATTTCATCGAGATCGCGCAAACCGCCGAGCGCGGCACGTTCGATGCCATCTTCTTCGCGGACCATCAGGCGCTTGACGAGAGCGCCGCCTATCGGCCCTGGCACTCGCTCGACCCCGCGATCCTGATCGCCGCCATCTCGCAGGCGACGACGCATATCGGCCTGGTCGCCACGTCCTCCACCACCGTGGACCAGCCGTACCATGTCGCCCGCAAGGTCGCCACCCTGGACCATGTGAGCCACGGCCGGGTGGCGTGGAATTTCGTCACCTCGCAACAGGACTCGATTGCGCAGAATTTCGGCTATGAGCGCCTGCCCCTGCACGCGGATCGGTATCGGCGTGCCAATGAATTCGTCGATGTCGTCGTGAAGCTGTGGGACAGTTGGGACGACGAAGCCGTGGTCGCCGACACGCAAACCGGCCAATACGTCGACTTCGCCCGGGTGCGGCCGATTGAGCATCGCGGCGAATTCTTTTCCGTTCGCGGCGCGCTGAACCTGCCGCGCCCGCCGCAGGGCCGTCCGGTCCTGATTCACGCCGGCGATTCCGGCGACAGCCGCGCCATCGGCGCCCGCTTCGCCGATGGCATCTTCACCGTTCAGCGCACCTATGAGGAGGCGCGGGTCTTCTACGAAGACCTCAAATCCCGCGCCCGCGGGTTCGGACGCCGCGACGGCGGCCCGCTGATCCTGCCCGGGTTGTACCCGGTGGTCGCCGCCACCGAGGCCGAGGCGCTCGCCCGCAAGGCCGAATTCGATGCCCTGCTCGACACGGCCGACGAGCTCGCGAAGCTCGCCGCGCGCTATGCCTATCCGGCGGCAAAGCTGGATCTGGACAAGCCTTTCCCCGACGACATTCTGAGCAATGTCGGCACGGCTGCCACCAACCGCGGCTTCCTGGAAAACCTGGTGCGCGAATCCCGCCGCGAAAACCTGACGGTCCGCCAGGTGCTCGGCCGCAACCCGCTGGGCGGGCACCGCCTGATCGTCGGCGGCCCGGAGCAGATCGCCGACGAGATCCAGCACTGGTTCGAAAATCATGCCGCAGACGGGTTCAACCTGAACTTCGATGCGTATCCGTCCGGCCTGGCGCTGTTTGTCGATCACGTCGTGCCGGTGCTGCGCCGGCGCGGCCTGTTCCGCACCAGCTACACCGGCACGACCTTGCGCGACCATCTCGGGCTGGAACGTCCCGCCAACCATATCCGGGCGGGGGGCGCGGACGGCCTGCTCGCAGCGGCGAACTGACGGAGACGGCGCATGACCCTGATTGCCACCATCACTCCGCATGATCTGCGCGCCGCCGCCCTCGGCGGCGAGGAACTCGCCGTGATCGATGTGCGGGAGGGCGACGCGTACGTCGCCAACGGCCACATCTCGATCGCCGTCGAACTGCCGCTGAGCGAACTGGAATTGAAGGCGTATGCCCTGCTGCCCCGCCTCGGGGTCAGGCTGGTGGTGACCGACGATGACGGCGGCAGCCTGGCGCCGCTGGCGGCGGCCCGGCTGGCTGGCCTCGGCTACACCGGCGTGTCGGTGCTGGAAGGCGGGCTGGCGGGCTGGCAGGCTGCCGGCTTCGTCCTGATCACCGGCCAGCACGCGCTCAGCAAGGCGCTGGGCGAGGTGGTGGAACGCCGCGACCACACCCCGCGCATCACGGCCTCCCAACTGCGGGACCGTTTCGCCGCGGGCGAGGACCTGGCGGTGCTCGATACCCGCCCGCTGGAGGAGTTCAACCACATCGCCCTGCCGGACGGCATCGCCGCGCCCGGCGCCGAGTTGCTGTTCCGCGTATTCGACGCCGCACCCGACCCCGCCACCCCGATCGTGGTCAATTGCGCCGGCCGCACCCGGGCGATCATCGGTGCGCAGGCGCTGATCAACGCCGGGGTGCCCAACCCGGTGGTGTCGCTGGAAAACGGCACGGCGGCCTGGCTGCTCGACGGCCTGACCCCGGCGCATGGCGCGACCCGCGAGGCGGCGGCGCCCTCGCCCGAGGGACTGGCGCGGGCCCGGCAGGCGCAGCAGCGCCTGGCGCGCCGCTTCGGCATCGCCCCGCTCTCCGCCGACGCGTTGGAGGCGTTCCGGGCGGACGCTGCCCGGCGCACGCTTTACCTGTTCGACATCCGCACGGAACGGGAGTTTGACGCCGGCCATCTGCCCGGCAGCCGGCACGTGCCGGGCGGACAGTTGGTGCAGAACACCGACCGCTTCATCGGCTCCCGGCAGGGCCGCATCGTTCTGATCGACACGCCGGATCTGGTGCGGTCGACGATCACCGCCTCTTGGCTGCTGCAACTCGGGCTGCACGATGTTCATGTCTACCCGGCCGAACCGGGCGAACTCAGCGCGATCGGCCCGGTCGCGCCGCCTCTGCCGCCTTTGCCGGAGCCACGCGGGGTCATTGCCCCGCTGGAGCTGTCGCGTCTGCTGGCGGGCGGCAAGGCGACGGTGCTCGATCTCGATCCGGCGGAACCGTATTTCCGCGTGCGCCGCTTCATCCCGGGTTCGTTCGTCGCGCGCCGCTCCACCTTGGCGGCGCGGCTGGCTTCGGTGCCGGGCGAGGGGCCGATCGTGCTGACATCAGGGGATGGGGTGCTGGCGGCATTCGCGGCATCCGATCCGCTCGGTCCCGGGACGCGGCCGGTGCTGGTGCTGCAAGGCGGCACTGAGGCCTGGATCGCGGCCGGCCTCGGGTTCCAGACCGGCACCGGCCAGCCAGCGCTCCACCCCTCCGAGGCGCTGCCGCAGCCGCTCAGCCTGCCGGAACGGCGCGCCTATCTGGACGCGTATGTTGCCTGGGGCCACAGCATCGGCGCGGAACTGGAGCGCGACGGACTGGTCCGCTTTCCCGCGATTCCAGCCTGAGCCATCAGCGGTGTCCGGCAATACTCGCACCGGAGGTCGGCACTTCGCACCGCCGGCGTGGCCGCGCCCGAGGGGCATAGGCTCGAGCGTGCTGCCACGCCGGGCCGGGAAGTTGCCGGGCGGCGGCGTGCTCCGGCGTCTGGCCGGGCCGGCGCTGCTGCTGGGGTTGTGGGAAGCCGCGACTGCGCTGTCCGGGGTCGATCCCGAGTTGCTGCCCGGCCCTTATGACGTCGCCCTGGCGGCGCGGGAACTCATCGGCTCAGGGGAATTGTTCGCCAATCTTTGGGTGTCCCTGCTGCGGGTGGCGCAGGGGCTGGTCATCGGCGTTACCGCCGGCACGGTCGTCGCCCTGGCCGCCGGGCTGCAACGCGGGGCAGGCGAGGTGCTCGATTCCACCGTGCAGGTGCTGAAGGCCATTCCGGTCTTCGCGCTGCTGCCGCTGTTCATCGTCTGGACCGGTATCGGCGAGGCGCCGAAAATCGCCCTGATCGCCGTCACCGCGGCTCTGCCCGTCTATATCAACGTCTTCAGCGCCATCCGCGACGTCGACGCCGAGCTGATGGACGTGGCGCGCTGCCTGCGGCTGTCGCGCCTGTCGATCGTCGTCGACATCCTGCTGCCGGCCAGCGCGTCGGGATTCCTCAGCGGGCTGCGGATCGCGCTGACCTCGGCCTGGCTGGCGCTGATCTTCGCCGAGACGATCAACGCCAAGGCGGGTCTCGGCCATCTCATGAGCGACGCCCAGATGGCGTTCCGCATGGACATCATCATGCTCGTCGTCGCGATTTACGCGGTGCTCGGCCTGGCGGGCTACGGCGTGGTGCTGACGCTGGAAACCGTGCTGCTGCCGTGGCGGCGCGGCTTTGGAGGTCTATAGACATGCGCATTCTGTCCGGCCTGCTGCTCGCCGTGCTGCTCACCGGCGCCGCCCGCGCCGCTGAACCGCCGGTGCTGCGGGTTTCGACGCAGATGAAGGACTATATCGAGACCTTCGCCCTGTCCGGCGCGCTGAATGATGCGCCGTACCGCGTCGAGTGGTCGCTGCTCGGCACCGCGACCGACGAGACCGCGTCGCTGCTGGCCAATACGACCGACCTCGCACTGGCCGAGGGCACCGTGTCGGTCACCCTGCAGCAGGGCGGCAGCCAGAAATCCTGGGCGGACGGACAGGCGCCGGTCACCATCATCGCCGCGTATGTGCCGCGGGATTCCGTGCACTACAAAAGCATGGTCACCCTGGTCCGCGCGGACGGGCCGATCCACACGCCGTCCGATCTGAAGGGGCATTCGATCACCTTCAAGAAGGGCGGCAACATGAACACCCAGGCGCTGCTGAGCGTGAAGAAGGGCGGGCTGACGCCGCAGGACGTGACGTTCGTGGAACTCAACCCGGCCGAGGGGCTGATCGCGTTCCGGTCCGGCCAGGTGGACGCCCTGACCAACGGCCCCGCTCTGGTGCAGAGCCTGGTGGACAGCGGCAAGGCGCGGGTGCTGCTGACCAACACCGATGTCGATTTTCCCGCCGGCCTCGCCACCGTCGTGCGCACGGCGGACCTGAAGGACGCGTCGCGTGAGGCGACCATCCGCGATTTCTTCCACCGCGTCCGCCGCTGGAACGACTGGAAGGCGTCGCATGAAGCCGAGGTGGAGAAGGTCCTGATCCAGACCAACCACTTGAAACCCGAGACCGCCGCCTATCTGGCCCGGGCTGACATCAACGATCCGGTGCAGGTCGATGCCGCGTTCCTCGCCACCGAACAGCGCATCGCCGACGCGCTGTTCGAGGCTGCCGGGATTCCGCGCCGCGTCGATGTCTCGCTGCAATACGACACCAGGCTGAACGCGGACATC
>CAINOE010000096.1 GCA_903851415.1 uncultured Rhodopila sp.
GGCCATCTATGCCAGCACGTGCCTCGACAGGTAGCCCGGACAAGCCGGACTATGACGTCAAGAGATCCGCGGCATGCCCCCGGACACCTGCCCCATGACCACGCACCACGACTACATCCGCGACGGCGCCGACATCTACCGGCGCTCCTTCGCCATCATCCGCCGGGAAGCCGATCTGGCGCGGTTTACGGTGGAGGAGGAGCGGGTGGCGGTCCGGATCATCCACGCCTGCGGCATGGTGGAGGCCGCTTCCGACATCGCATTTTCCCCGGGGGCGGCAAAAGCCGGCATCGCCGCGCTGGAGGCCGGCGCCCCGATCCTGTGCGACGCGAAGATGGTGTCGAACGGCGTGACCCGGGCGCGGCTGCCGCGCGACAACGCGGTCATCTGCACGCTCGACGCGCCGGAAGTCCCCGCGCTGGCCGTCCGGCTCGGCACCACCCGGACCGCGGCGGCCATGGACCTGTGGCGAGACCGCATCGGCGGCGCCGTGGTCGCCATCGGCAACGCGCCGACGGCCCTGTTCCGTCTGCTCGAACTGCTCGATGAAGGCGTCCCGCCCCCCGCCGTCGTCATCGGCATCCCCGTCGGTTTTGTCGGCGCGGCGGAATCGAAAGAGGCGCTGATCGCGGATGGCCGCGTCCCGTATCTGTGCGTGCGCGGACGCAAGGGCGGCAGCGCGATGACCGCCGCCGCCATCAACGCCCTGGCGAGTGCCCGGGAATGACAACCGGGCGGCTGTTCGGCATCGGCCTCGGCCCGGGCGACCCGGAGTTGCTGACCGTCAAGGCGGTGCGGCTGATCCAGGCCGCGCCGGTGGTGGGATACTTCGCCAAGGCCGGGCGGCGCGGCCACGCGCGCGAAATCGTCGATCGCTGGATGACCGGCAAGGCCGAAGAGCTGCCTCTGTACTATCCGATGACGACCGAGCATGCGTTCGACAGTCCCGTCTATGTCAGCGTCCTGGCCGAGTTCTACCGCAACGCCGTTGCCACGATCTCGGCCCACCTGGACGCCGGCCGGGACGTCGCTTTGCTGAGCGAGGGGGACCCTCTGTTCTACGGCTCCTTCATGCACCTTTATATAAGGCTGCGGCCGAGCTATCCGGTCACTCTGGTTCCCGGCGTGATGGGCATGGCCGGTTGCTGGTCCGCCGCCGCCGAACCCATGACCTGGGGCGACGATACGCTGCTGGTGCTGCCGGGCACGCTGCCGGTGGAAGAGCTGACCGCCCGGCTGGGCGGCACCGATGCCGCGGTGATCATGAAGCTGGGCCGCAACTTCGGGAAGGTCCGCATCGCGGTGCAACAGGCGGGCCTGCTGGACCGGGCGATCTACGTCGAGCGCGGCACGATGGCCGATGAGGTCGTGATGAAGCTGGCGGACAAGACGGAGGGCGAGGCGCCGTATTTCTCGCTGATCCTGATCCCCGGGCAGGGGCGGCGGCCGTGATGGTGGAGCGAGGCGGCATCGTCGCCGGTTTGGCCGGTCCTTTGCCGGTCTCCCGGGTCCCGGGTGTTACGAACCACCGCGATTCAACACAGAGAAAGAATGAGGGCCACGGAGTTCACAGAGCTACCGAGCGGTGTCGCGGACGAAGCCCCCACGCAAACCGGTCTGAAAATGAACTGCCGGGGTGTGCCGCTGCCCAACGCCGTAAGGTGCCGCGCGCGAAGCGCCAAACCTGCCTTCCCTGTGTCCTCCCTTCTTCCTCTGTGTCAACAAGCGGTCGGTCGAACCCCGAGGACCTGTCCCAAAGCGCACCGCCACCAGCCACCAGCCGGACCGGCACCCCATGATCGGCTCCCTCGCCATCGTCGGCCTCGGCCCCGGCCCCGCCAAATGGATCGCCCCCGAGGCGGCCGCCGCGCTGGAAGCCGCCTCCGACCTCATCGGCTACCAGCCCTATCTCGACCGCATTCCCCCGCACCCCGGCCAACACCGCCACGGCAGCGACAACCGCGTCGAGGTCGCCCGCGCCCGCGACGCCCTCGCGCTGGCCGCGGGCGGCTGCCGCGTCGCCGTCGTCTCCGGCGGCGATCCCGGCATCTTCGCCATGGCCGCTGCGGTATTCGAGGCGGTCGAGGCAGGAGACCCGGCCTGGCGCGCCCTCGACATCACGGTGATCCCCGGCATCTCCGCCATGCAGGCCGCCGCCGCCCGGCTCGGCGCGCCGCTCGGGCACGATTTCTGCGCCATCTCGCTGTCCGACAACCTCAAGCCCTGGACGGTCGTCGAGCGCCGCCTGCGCGCCGCGGCGCAGGGCGATTTCGTCATCGCGCTGTACAACCCCGCCTCCAGGGCGCGGCCAGAGCAAATCCACCTGGCGTTCAGCCTGCTGCGCGACTGCAAGGCGCCAGCCACCCCGGTCGCCTTCGCCCGCGCCGTCGGACGCGAGGACGAACGGATCGTCCTGACCACGCTGGGCGCCGCGGAACCATCCACCGCCGACATGAGCACCCTGGTGATCATCGGTTCCAGCGAAACCCGCTTCGTCGAACGCCCCGGCCGCTCGCCCTGGCTGCTGACACCGCGCAGCTACGGGGCGCCCCGATGAGCCTCGATCCATGCCAGGATGCCGTCGAGGGTTTCGTATACCGGAACCGCCCCGGCTTCCGGCCGCTCCACGACGATCATCTCGATGCCCAGCGCGCGGGCCGCGGCCAGCTTCGCCTCGGTCGCCGCACCGCCGCTGTTCTTGGTGACCAGCGCGTCCACCTTTTCGTCCCGCATCAGGGCGATCTCGTCGTCCAGGCTGAACGGGCCGCGCGCCAGGATCAGGCGGTGCGACGGCAGCAGCCGGACCGCATCCGGCGGGTCGATCGTGCGCACGATATAGTGGTGCTGCGGCGCTTCGGCGAACGCCGCCAACTGCAGCCCGCCGATGGTCAGGAACACCCGGCGCGGCTGCTCGCCCAACGCCCGGGCGGCGGCGGCCATGCCGGCGACACCGGTCCAGCGGTCGCCGATCTGCCGGCGCCAGGCCGGGCGGGTGAACACCGCCAGCGGAACCCCGAGCCGCCCGCACGCCGCCGCCGCATGCTGCGACATCTGCGCCGCGAAGGGATGCGTGGCGTCGATCACCGCCCGAATGCCGTGTTCGGTCAGATACGCCTCCAGCCCCGCGACCCCGCCGAAACCGCCGACGCGGAAGGGTATCGGCGGCGTCACCGGACTTTGCGTCCGGCCGGCGAAGGACAGCACCGGCTGAAGGTCGGTCCGTTCGGCGATCCGGCGGACCAGGCTGCTCGCCTCCGTCGTGCCGCCGAGAATAAGCAGTCGCATCGTCAAACCCCGGGAAAGCCGCAAAGTTGAACGCCGTCAGACGCTGGCTATCGATCGTTGGCATCGGCGAGGACGGCCTCGACGGCCTGTCTCCTGCCGCACGCACCCTGATCGCGCAAGCATCTGTGGTTGTCGGCGGCAGGCGCCATTTGTCGCTGGCCGCCGCGCTGATCAGCGGCGAGACGCTGGCCTGGCCGCATCCGCCGCAAGCCGCTTTCCCGGCGATCCTGGCGCGCCGCGACGATTCCGTTTGTGTCGTGGCGACGGGGGATCCGTTCTTCTACGGCGTAGGCTCACTGCTGGCGCAGCTTGTGCCTGCGGAGGAAATCGTCTGCATCCCCGGCATATCCTCCTTCAGCCTGGCGGCGAGCCGGCTCGGCTGGGCGGTGCAGGACTGCGCGCTTGTCACGTTGCACGGCCGGACGCTGGAGCGGATCGTCCCCCACTTCCAGCCCCATGCCCGCATCCTGGCGCTATCGTGGGACCAGACGACGCCGGCGCGCCTGGCCGAGCTTCTCGTGAGGCACGGTTTCCCGGATGCGCGGATCACCGTGTGCGAAGCGATGGGTGGTCCGCGCGAGCGCATCCGCCACGCAACGGCAAGCGCGTTCGACCTCGACGGCATCGACCCGCTAAACCTCGTGGCGCTGGAACTGGCGGCATCCGCCGGGGCGCGCGTCATTCCGCTGGCGCCGGGTCTGCCCGACGCCTGGTTCGAGCATGACGGTCAACTGACCAAACAGGATATCCGGGCGCTCACGCTGGCGGCGCTGGCGCCGCGGCAGGGTGAGCTGCTGTGGGACATCGGCGCCGGGTCGGGTTCCGTCGGCATCGAGTGGATGCTGTCGCACCCGACCAACCGCGCCGTGGCGATCGAGCGCGATTCCGTGCGCGCCGGACGCATCGCCCGCAATGCCGCTTGCCTCGGCGTCCCCGACCTCACCGTCGTCCAGGGCTCGGCTCCCGCGGCGTTGCGGGACCTGCCGCCGCCGGACGCGGTTTTCATCGGCGGCGGCGCCACGGCGGTCGGTGTGATCGATGCCGCGTGGGCGGCGCTGCGCAGCGGAGGGCGAATGGTGATCAACGGCGTGACCATCGAAACGCAGGCCGTCCTGATCGACCGGTTCAGGACGCTGGGCGGCAGCCTGAAGACGATCCAGATCGCGCACGCCGATGCCGTGGGCGGCTTCCACGGCATGCGTCCGGCCATGCCGGTCACACAATGGTCTGCGGTCAGGCCATGACCGGGCCGATCGCCATCGGTGTTGGCTGCCGGCTTGGCTGTTCAGCGGACGTCATCGAAGCATTGGTCCGCCAGGCGCTGGACCGGGCGCCCGCCGCCCATCGGCTGGGACTGTTCACCCTCCGCGACAAGGCCGGAGAGCCGGGGCTGATCGAGGCCGCCACCCGCCTGGGGCTTGATCTCATGGGTGTTGAGCGTGACGCCCTGCGCGAGCAGGCAGCATCCGTGCAAACCCCGTCGGCCCGTGCCGAAAGCCTGTTCGGCGTCCCCTCGGTGGCTGAAGCGGCGGCGCTGGCCGGCGCCGGAGCGGGATCGGTACTGCTGGTGCCGCGGATCGCGGGCCGGGGGGCGACCTGCGCGATAGCCGGAGCGCGAGCATGACCATCCACTTCATCGGCGCCGGCCCCGGCGCAGCCGACTTGATCACCATCCGCGGGCGCGACCTGATCGCCGCCTGCCCGGTCTGCCTGTATGCCGGCTCGCTGGTGCCCCCGGCGCTGCTGACGCATTGCCCGCACGGCGCCCGCATCATCGATACCGCGCCGCTGTCGCTGGACCAGATCATCGCCGAATGCGCCCGCGCGCATGAGGAAGGCCAGGACGTTGCCCGCCTGCACTCCGGCGACCTGTCGGTCTGGAGCGCGATGGGCGAGCAGTTGCGGCGTTTGGACAGTCTCGGCATCCCGTTCAGCGTGACGCCGGGCGTGCCCTCGTTCGCCGCTGCCGCGGCGGCGCTGGCGCAGGAGCTGACCTTGCCCGGGGTCACGCAGTCACTGGTGCTGACCCGCACCAGCGGGCGCGCCTCGGCGATGCCGGAGCGCGAGAAATTGGCCAGCTTCGCCGCAACGGGCGCCACGCTGGCGATCCATCTGTCGATCCACGTGCTGGATGCGGTGGTGGCGGAACTGACGCCGCATTACGGGGCCGGCTGCCCGGTCGCAATCGTCTACCGCGCCTCCTGGCCGGATGAGCGGATCGTCAGGGGAACCCTAGAGACGATCGTCCGGTTGTTCGGCGCGGAACCGGTGGAGCGCACGGCGCTGATCCTGGTCGGGCCGGTGCTAGGATCGAACACGTTCCAAGACAGCGCGCTCTACGACGCGGACTATCAGCGCCGGTTCCGCGCCGATCGGCGGCTGGAGCGGGACAGATGACCAACCCCCCGTCATGGCCCGGCCTGTCCGGGCCATCGATGCCAGCAGGTGCCGCGACAGGTGGCCCGGACAAGCCGGGCCATGACGGGGAGAGAGACCGTCCCGCCCCAACCATCCGCACCGTTGCGCCGCCTTTACGGCCCGCTGTCCCGAAACCCGGTCCGCGCCAGCAACCCGCCCGACCGATCGAACACCACCACCTCCAGCCGCATGCCCGACCCGAGCGCCGCGGCAGCCGTCCGCCATGCGCAGGCCGCCACCCCGCCCGGCAGATCGACCCCGGCCGCCAGCGCGTGGCCGAAGGCTTCCAGCGCGGAATTGGATTGCGCGATGCGGGCGGTGAGGCCAGTCTCGCCCCCCATGTCGATGGCGGCCCGGCTCAGCCAGTGCAGATCCACCTCGCCACGCCGGGAATGCAGGTCGAGCAATCCCTGCCCCAGCTTGGTCATCTTCGCCATCCCCCCCGCGACCGTCACCCGGGGCACCGGATGATGCCGCAGATACTTCAGCATGCCGCCGACGAAATCCCCCATGTCGATCAGCGCCGTCTCGGGCAGGCCGTACAAAGCGGCGACCGCGGCCTCGGAGGTCGAGCCGGTCGCGCCCGCGACATGATCCAGCCCGGCCGCGCGCGCCACGTCGATGCCGCGGTGGATGGAATGGATCCAGG
Organism: uncultured Rhodopila sp.; assembly: GCA_903851415.1. Classification (GTDB taxonomy): domain Bacteria; phylum Pseudomonadota; class Alphaproteobacteria; order Acetobacterales; family Acetobacteraceae; genus Rhodopila. Next base: position 6,353 of record CAINOE010000096.1, read on the forward strand.
CCGAGCAGGAAAACGGCACCACCACGCCGGTGGTGCCCAGGATGGACAGCCCGCCGGCAATGCCGAGCCGCCCGTTCAGCGTCTTTTCGGCGATCTTCTCGCCGCCGGGGATGGACAGTTCGACGACGACAGCGCCACCGCCGCCATGCAGCGACGCGGCTTCGGCGATGGCGGTGCGGATCATCTCGCGCGGCACGGGGTTGATCGCCGGCTCGCCCGGAGGCAGCGGCAGGCCGGCGCGGGTCACCGTGCCGACGCCTTCCCCGGCGCGGAACGCCACCCCGGTGCCGGGCGCAGCGAGCCGGACGGTCGAGACGATCAGCGCGCCATGAGTCACATCCGGATCGTCGCCGGCATCCTTGACAATTCCGGCCCGCGCGAAGCCATCCCCGAGCTGGCTGGTGGCCAAAGCGAAGGACGGGCGGGCCCCGCCGGGCAGCAGCACGGAGACAGGGTCGGGAAAACTGCCGGTCAGCAGCGCCTCATACGCGGCACGGGTTGCGGCGGCGGCGCAGGTTCCCGTGGTCCAGCCGCGGCGCAACGGGCGATCGGGTTCGGCAGTCTCCATGTCGGCGTGTGTTATCGAAACGGGGCTGGTCCCGCCAGAGGCAGAGGCCGGCGGTTCGGCGGCCCGGTTTTGCGCCTTCGCCGCCGGTGTCTCGCCCGCGGACCGCATGTCAACGCCAAGGCGCCAAGACGCCAGGATATTCGGGATGACTCGGTAGCTGGGTTGCCCCGGAAAGACCTGGCGTCCTGGCGTCTTGGCGCTCTTGGCGTTGCAAATGCCCTCTCAACCCGCACCATCCCGCGCGGGGCGCAGTGCTTCAAGGTTCGACCCAGCCGCAGGCGCCGCCACGCATGACCGCCACGATCACCGACACCATCGCCGCCTTCAGCCTGCCGCGTTTCCGCCCGGGCGAAGTCTGGCTGGCCGGCGCCGGGCCGGGCGATCCCGGGCTGCTGACCCTTCATGCGGTGAACGCGCTCAGCCAGGCGGAGGTGATCCTGTACGATGCGCTGGTCGATGAGGCGGTTTTGCGCCTCGCCGGGCCGGATGTGATCCGCGAATTCGCCGGCAAGCGCGGCGGCAAGCCCTCGGCCAGCCAGCGCGACATCACCGAACGGCTGATCGAACTGGCGCGCCAGGGGCTGCGGGTGTTGCGGCTGAAAGGCGGCGATCCATTCGTGTTTGGCCGCGGCGGCGAGGAAGCCCTGGGGCTCGTCGCGGCCGGCATTCCATTCCGCGTCATCCCCGGCGTGACGGCCGGGATCGCCGGACTGGCCTATGCCAACATCCCGACGACATCGCGCGATACGAACCACGGTGTCATCCTGGTCACCGGCCAATACGCCGCGGGCAACGAGCGCGGGCTGGAGTGGGGCGCGCTGGCGCGGACGCAACTGCCGATCATTTTGTACATGGGGGTGACGCGCCTGGGCGAGATCGCGAAACGCCTGATGGAGAGCGGCGCGCCCGCGGACTTGCCGGTGGCTGTCGTGCAGGATGCCACCACGCCGCGGCAACGCGTGCTGGTCTCGGCGCTCGGCCGCGTCGCGGAAGAAGCGGCGGCGAGCGGCTTCGGCTCGCCGTCGATCGTCGCGTTCGGCGAGATGGTCAGGCTGCGCGCGGCCCTGACGCCGTTCGCCATCACGCTCTCGGCGGAGTCCTGATGGGACCGCCGCCCCCCGGCCTGGTCATCGCCGCGCCCCGGTCGGGCAGCGGCAAGACGACGGTGACGCTCGGGTTGCTGCGCGCCTTCCGCCGCGCCGGGGTCGCGGTGGGCAGCGCGAAATGCGGGCCGGACTACATCGATCCCCCCTTCCACCAGGCCGCCACCGGGCGGCCGAGCGTCAACCTCGATTCCTGGGCGATGTCCCCCGCACTGCTGGGCACGCTGGCCGCGGGAGTCGGCGACGGCTGCGAGCTGATCCTCTGCGAGGCGCTGATGGGGCTGTTCGACGGCGTTCCCGGGCCGCCCGGGCGCACCGGATCGTCGGCCGATATCGCGGCGGCGCTCGGCTGGCCGGTGCTGCTGGTGCTCGATGTCAGCGGGCAATCGCAATCCGCCGCGGCGATCGTCAAGGGCTGCGCCACCTATGACCCGCGCATCGCCATCGCCGGGGTCGTGCTGAACCGTGTCGGCAGCCCCCGCCATACCCGGCTTGTTACCGAGGCGATCGAAGCGCTCGGCATCCCGGTGGTGGGCGCGCTGCCGCGCTCCGAGAGCATTGCGCTGCCGGAGCGCCATCTCGGCCTTGTCCAGGCGGCCGAAACCAGCGATCTGCACCGGCGGCTGGAGCAGATGGCGGATTTCGTGTCCGAGCATACCCGGATCGAAGCCATCCGGTCGTTGGCATCGGCGCCCGCCGGCCTCGTCCGGCCCGGTGCGCAAGCCGCCGTCCCGCCGCCGGGGCAGCGCATCGCCGTGGCGCGGGACGAGGCGTTCTCCTTCCTCTATCCGCACCTGCTGCAAGGCTGGCGGTCCGCCGGCGCAGACATCCGCTTCTTCTCGCCGCTGGCCGATGAGGGACCTGGCGGCGGCTGCGACGCTTGCTGGCTGCCGGGCGGCTATCCGGAACTGCACGCCGGGCGGCTGGCCGGAGCGCAGACCTTCTTCCACCAACTTCGCGACTTTGCCGCCACCCGGCCGGTTCACGGCGAGTGCGGCGGATACATGGTACTGGGGACAACAATGACAGACGCACACGGCGCCATCCACCCGATGGCCGAACTTCTCGGGGTCTCGACGAGTTTCGCGCGGCGGAAACTGCATCTGGGGTATCGCGAGGCCCGGTTGGCCGCCGATGGCTGCCTCGGGGCGGCTGGCACGCGGTTCCGCGGGCATGAATTCCACTACGCCAGCATCGAGGCCCAAGGCGGCGACGCTGCGTTCGCGATGGTCGCGGATGCGCATGGCGGAGAGCCGGTCACGGCCGGCAGCCGGCGCGGGCGGGTATCGGGCAGTTTCTTCCATGTGATCGCGGTGGCGTCATGACCTCGACCGTTGCGGGTGAGGCCGGCGCGCCTCCGGTGTTCGATGAGCCGTTCCGGGCGAAGCTGAAAACCCTCATCGCCTGGCGCCGCGACGTGCGGCGGTTCATCGAACGCCCGGTTCCCGCCGCGATGATCGAGGAGCTGCTGGACATCGCGCAGCTCTCGGCCTCCGTCGGCAACAGCCAGCCGTGGCGCTGGGTGCAGGTGGCCAGCCCCGCGAAGCGCGCGGCGATCCGCGCGAATTTCTTCGCTGCCAACGAAGCCGCCTGCAAGGCTCAGTCCGCCGACCGTGCGCCGGTCTACGCGACGCTGAAGCTGGAGGGGATCGACAAGGCACCCTGCCAGTTCGCGGTGTTCTGCGACGAGTCGACCGGGCAGGGTTTCGGCGTCGGGCGGCACAGCATGCCGGAAACGCTGGATTATTCGACGGTGGCGATGATCGCGACGTTCTGGTTGGCGGCGCGGGCGGCGGGTTTGGGCGTCGGCTGGGTGTCGATTCTGGATCCGGCCGAGGTCAGCCGGTTGCTGGAGGCCCCCCCGGAGTGGAAGCTGGTGGCCTATCTGTGCGTCGGCTGGCCCGAGGAGGAACACGCCGATCCGGAGCTGGAGCGGCATGGTTGGCAGCCGCGGACGAATGTGGGGCGGCAGGTCAGGGTGGTGTGACGCCTTCGGGAGATGTCCGCGGTTTCCGGTTCGTGTCAACAAAGGCTTTTCAGCGCGGAGCGCAGAGTAATATTCTTCTCTCGGTCTCGTACCGCAAGCACTCCCATAGCAGAAATATCTCTGCGCCCTCCGCGTCGAAACGCGGATTTTGCCGGGGGCAACGCGCATCCTCGCCTTTCGCATGTAAAAACAAAGCTCTCATAGCGTTGTTTGTTGGTGATCGGCTGTTGCCGGACGGGCCGCGAAAACCTCATGCCGACGAAGGTCGGCATTCACGCCTTGCCAAGCCGCGGTAAAGGCATGGATAGCGGGCCTCCGCCCCATACGCGCTAAAATAAGCCGAAAGTCGGCGGCCCGTCCCGTTGTGTCATGGCCGGATTTTGTCCGGCCATCCACGACTTTGGTTCCATCAGCACCGCAAGTCGTGGATGGCCGGGACAAGCCCGGCCATGACACGGGGGCGATATCCGCGCCGCCAGCCCCTATTTTAGCGCCTATGGGGCTTTTAGCGCCTATGGGGCCTCCGCCCGCCATGACGGATGGCAGGCCGGTGCCCGCCTCGCCAGACCAACAAACTCCGCCAAAAGAGCCAAAAACAAAGATGTGGATACCCGCCCGCGCCCGCCCCAACGGCGGAGGGGACGCTTCCAGCGAAAGCGCCCCTGCCCCGGCCGGAGCATGCGCGTCTCGAAAACAGGCACGAAACGATAGCTTTATTTTATCCGTACGATGTGACAGAGTAAAATCCACTATAACGGACGAAAGCGCAGCGGGTTTCCGAAACCCTCTTGCGGCCCCGCCCCATCACGCGGATGTAGACCTTCTCGAACAAGACCGGCCGCCCACCCGGGTTTGACCAGCCAAAGAGAGAGAGAAGAGGCGAGTACAAAGCAATGACGGACGATGTTTCAACCCGGACGGCACTAGGCGACGTCGCAGCACGGCAATTGGCCAACGCGACCAAGTCCGTGCCGATGATGACCAGCATAACGCCGCGCTGGCTGCCGCGCTGCCTGCAATGGCTGCCCGTGGAAGCCGGCGTGTTCAGGCTTAACAAAGTGCGCGACTCCTCCGGGGTCAAGGTCGACTGCTCGCCCGCGGACGAGCACGAGCTGCCGGAAATGTTTGTCGACTACGAGGAAAAGCCGCGCGAATACAATTTGTGCGCGGTCACCACGGTGGTCGACGTCCACACCCGCGTATCCGACCTCTATAGCGTGCCGCACAACCAGATCGCCCAGCAGCTCCGTCTGACCATCGAGGCGATCAAGGAGCAGCAGGAAAGCGAGCTGATCAACAACACCGGCTACGGCCTGATCGCCAACACGGCACCGGGCCAGGTCATCGCCACCCGCACCGGAGCGCCAACCCCGGACGATCTCGACGAGCTGATTACCAAGGTCTGGAAGGAACCCGGCTTCTTCCTGGCGCATCCCGCCGCCATCGCCGCGTTCGGCCGCGAATGCACCCGCCGCGGCGTGCCGCCGCCCACGGTCAACATGTACGGCTCGCCCTTCGTCACCTGGCGCGGCATCCCGCTGGTGCCCTCCAACAAGATCGCGGTCGCTGACGGCAAGTCGAAGATCCTGCTGATCCGCACCGGCGAATCCCGCCAGGGCGTGGTCGGCCTGTATCAGCCGAACCTGCCGGGCGAGCAGAGTCCCGGCCTGTCGGTCCGCTTCATGGGCATCAACCGCAAGGCGATCGCCTCGTACCTGATCTCGCTCTATTGCTCGCTCGCGGTGCTGACCGAGGACGCCGTGGCGGTGCTGGATAACGTGGACGTCGGCAAGTATCACGCCTACGGCGACACCTATGCTTGAGACGGGCGCGTCCGGCTTGCCGGACATCGCCTGGCTGACCCGGTTGGCGAACGAGATGTTCCGCTCCCAGCCGGACAGCCCGGTTCCGTCCGCCGCCCCCATACCGGCTAATTATGGTAGCGGTATCGGGGCACCCGCCCCCTCGACCCCTCTGCCGCCGGGTTCTCCGGCGGAGGTGCCGCAGCCGCCCGACGTTGCCGCTGCTCTGCCGGGCACCGGCACGGCGCTGCCGGGCGAAAGCGACACGCGGAGCGTCCTGACCTCTCCGCCGCCGCAAGCCACCGGGGGTTTCGGGGCGTCGCCGGTTTCGACGCCGCTGCCGCCGACTTCGGAGCACCAGATGCCGCAGCCGAGTGCTGCCGCGGTCAGCGTGCCCGCTTTGGGCACGGCGATCCCGGGAGAAGCCGAACTGCGCGGTCTGCTCGGCTCGCCGCCGCCGAATGCCGCCGGCGGTTTCGGAGCGGCACCGCCCTCGACGCCCCTGCCCGAGCTGCCCGCTCTGGGCACGGCCAATCCGGGCGAAGCGGAACTGCGCGGGCTAAATGGTTCGTCGCAGCCGAGCTCCACCGGCGGTTACGGCGCGTCGCCGTTCGATCCGACACCCCTGTTCGACCTGTCGGCGCTCGATGCGTCGAACCCGGGCGATGATGCGCTGCGGTTACTGCTCGGCGGCACTCCGGCCTCCCCGGCGCCCGTCGCCGCGCAAGCGCCCGACGTGTCGCCGGGAGCGCCGGCTCCGTCGCTGTACTTTCTTGACGAAGCGGGCCATCGCGGTGTGCCGGCTGCCGCGGCAACACCCGCGTCCCCCGCACCGGCCTATGATGCCAACGCAAGGCGTGCCGACTTCCCGATCCTGTCGGAACGGGTCAACGGCCGTCCGCTGATCTGGCTCGACAACGGCGCGACGACGCAGAAGCCGCGCTCGGTCATCGATCGCCTGACGTATTTCTATGAGCACGAGAACTCCAACATCCACCGCGCCGCCCACACCCTCGCGGCGCGGGCCACCGACGCCTACGAAGGCGCCCGCGAAACCGTGCGGCGCTTCGTGCATGCCGGTTCGGTTGATGAGATCGTCTTTGTCCGCGGCACCACCGAGGCGATCAACCTGGTGTCGCAAAGCTGGGGCCGGAAATACATCGGCAAGGGCGACGAGATCCTCATCACCTGGCTGGAGCACCACGCCAACATCGTGCCCTGGCAGATGCTGTGCGAGGAGACCGGCGCCAAACTGCGCGTGGCTCCGGTGGACGACGACGGCCAGGTGATCCTGGAGGCATACGGGGCGCTGCTGAACCCCCGCACCAGGCTGGTCGCCTTCACCCAGGTGTCCAACGCGCTCGGCACCATCACGCCATCAACCGCGATGACCGCGATGGCGCATGCCGTCGGCGCGCGGGTGCTGCTGGACGGGGCGCAGTCGGTTTCGCATATGCGCACCGACGTGCAGTCCATCGGCTGCGACTGGTTCGTCTTCTCCGGCCATAAGATCTTCGCGCCGACGGGCATCGGCGCGCTGTACGGGCGGACGGATGTGCTGGAAGAGTCGCCTCCCTGGCAGGGCGGCGGCAACATGATCAGCGACGTGACGTTCGAGCATACCGAATACCACCGTCCGCCGACGCGGTTCGAGGCCGGCACCGGCAACATCGCCGATGCCGTCGGGCTGGGCGCGGCGCTGGACTATGTCGAGCAGGTCGGGCTGGAGGCGATCTCCGCCTACGAGCACGAACTGCTGCTGCATGCGACGCATCTGCTGAACCAGATTCCGGGGCTGCGGCTGCTTGGCACAGCCAAGGAGAAGGCCGGGGTGCTGTCGTTCGTCATCGACGGCATGGACACGATGGCCATCGGCAAAGCGTTGAACGAGGACGGTATTGCGGTGCGGGCCGGGCATCATTGCGCCCAGCCGATTTTGCGCCGCTTCGGCGTAGAATCTTCGGTTCGCGCGTCACTGGCGCTTTACAACACCCACTCGGATGTGGAGGCTCTTGCAACGTCCTTGCGGCGGATCCGTTCGGGTCAGGTCGCTATGGTCTGAGCAACACCCGTTCGGGAGAACGCCGCATGTCGAGCCTGGCTTTGGGCCACCAGGTGCTGGTGGCCCGCCGTCCCGCGGCGGTGCAGGAGTTCACCGAAGTTCTCTGGGCCAGGCTGCGCCGCGAGGCCGAGGAGGCGTTCGACCGGGCGCCGTCCCTGGCCTCGCTTTTTCTCGACTCGATCATCAATCAGCACAGTTTCGAAGAGGCGGTTATCCATCGCGTCGCCTCGCGGCTGAAGAATGAAACCATCTCCCTGCCGTTGATCATCCGGGCTTTCCACCGGGCGATCGAGGCGGACCCGTCGATCGCCGCCGCACTGCGGACGGATATCGCCGCGGTGTTCGAGTCCGACCCCGCCTGCGAGCGGTTCATCGAGCCGTTCCTGTATTTCAAGGGGTTCCACGCGATCCAGGCGCATCGCCTGACGCATTGGCTGTGGCAGAACGGGGAACGCGATTTCTGCAGCTATATGCAAAGCCGATCGTCGGAGGTGTTCGAGACCGACATCCATCCGGCGGCGCGGTTCGGCAAGGGGATCTTCCTCGACCACGCCACCGGGCTGGTGGTGGGCGAGACGGCGGTGGTGGGGGACGACGTGATCATCCAGCAGGACGTCACCCTCGGCGGCACCGGCAAGGACTCCGGCGATCGGCATCCGAAAATCGGCAGCGGGGTGATCATCGGCGCGGGGGCGAAAATCCTCGGCAACATCGTGGTTGAGGACAATGCGCGCGTCGCCGCGGGGGCCGTGGTGCTGCGTCCGGTCAAGGCCCGTGAGACGGTCGCCGGGGTGCCGGCCCGGGTGGTGCGGGTCGAGGCGGCCGATCGGCCGGCGCAGCCGGCGGAGGATATTCTTCGCGATCTGGGGTTCGAGGCGTTCGTCAACATGATCTGACGGATCGGGCTGCCGCGCCGATCACCGATCATCATCTTCGGCAGTGGGATTACTTCTTGCCGGCATCCGCCTATAACGTCCTTCATATGAAACGGACGGATGGCCCGGCGGCCATCGGCACAGGAGTTTGGGACATGAACGCCAATATAGGGACTTTCGACCGCAACGCCCGGGTCACCATCGGGCTGGCGCTGATCGCCGCCACCCTGTTCGGCTTTATCGGGCTGTGGGGGTATGTCGGCTTCCTCGCCGTGGTAACCGGCCTGACCCGCGTTTGCCCGGCCTACCGGTTTTTCGGCTACAGCAGCTGTCCCGTCGCCAACCCCTGATTTTCGATCAGCCCGGCTGTCCTGAACGCCTATCCGACGGTGAGTCGCGGAGGCGGAACTGTTGCCGGTCTCAGCAGATCAGGCGAGGCGGTGGCCCGGGGAATGCCGTCACGAAGCGGGGTTCACCGCCTGGCTCGATAGTCCATATCGACGAAATGCACGGGTTGCGACCATCGGGGGAGGGCATGGAGCAGCGGACCGTGTCGTTGGTGCCATGCATCGTCGTCTCGGTCTCGACGATCGGGTTGGCTGCCACACGCGCCGGCAGCGCGTCGCGCATCGTTTCCCATCCCGTCGAGGTGAACCCGAACAGCGCGAAGAACTTTGCCCGTCCCTTGTTCCCGGTATGGCTTTCGTCGAGCAAAAATGCCTGAATTTTGGTTTGTGAAACGGTCGCGGCGGACCGGTTCGGGACCGTTGTCACGCGGCGACGGCGTCAGCCTCAACGGTTGCCACCGCGTGGAACGGCTCGTAGAATTCTGTGATGTAGGCTTGGCCGTCGCTGTACGCGTGGACCACCGTGCCGGTTGACCCGATGGGGACGGTGCCTTGCTTCGTCTCCACGGGCGAACGCAATTTTACGATGCTCAACTCCGCTACGGGCCGAGCCTCCGCGGCTGCGCTTTCGGTGACTTTTCCAAGCGGCGGTCCGCTCACGATCTCTGGTTGATCCAAATCGCTCGCCTCCATGGAAATGTGTACCACCGGCGGCTCGGGGGCCGGAAGCGGTTTTCGGTTGCCCGCCGGCTTTCAGCAGGCCCTGTCAACCCGCCGTGCGGCCCTTATGTGTCGTCCGCGCCTGCGAAGGGACTCAATCATGGCCGAAGCGGAAAACCTGCTGGGGCGGGAAACCTCGCCCTATCTTCTCCAGCATGCCGGCAACCCGGTGCACTGGCGTCCCTGGGGCCGCGCCGCCCTCGACGAAGCCAAGGCCGCCAACAAGCCGATCATGGTGTCCATCGGCTATGCGGCGTGCCATTGGTGCCACGTGATGGCGCATGAATCGTTCGAGGACCCGGACACCGCCGCGCTGATGAACCGCCTGTTCGTCAACATCAAGATCGACCGCGAGGAACGCCCGGACATCGACCGCATCTACATGTCCGCGTTGCAGGCCCTCGGCGATCAGGGCGGCTGGCCGCTGACGATGTTCACCACGCCCGACGGCGCGCCGTTCTGGGGCGGCACCTACTTCCCGCCGGAGCCGCGCTGGGGCCGCCCGTCGTTTCGCCAGGTGCTTGAGGGTGTGGCCAACGCCTTCCACAGCGGCACCGAGGCGGTCGTGCAGAACACCAGGGCGCTGACGCAAGTGCTGGAACGCCTGGCGGCGGCGTCCGTTGGCGACCTGCCCGGACCGGGGCAACTCGACGCCGTGGCGCAAGCCTATCTGCGGATGACCGACCCGGAGCAGGGCGGGCTGCGCGGGGCGCCGAAATTCCCGCATCCGCCGATATACCGTTTCCTGTGGCAGAACGCCTTCCGCACCGGCGACCCGGCCGGGCAGGAGGCTCTGCACCTGATGCTGGAGCGGATGTCGCAGGGCGGCATCTACGACCATCTCGGCGGCGGCTACGCCCGGTATTCCACCGACGACATCTGGCTGGTGCCGCATTTCGAGAAGATGCTGTACGACAACGCCCAGCTTCTGGAACTGCTGGCGCTGGCGCACGCCCACCGGCCGAACCCGCTGTACGCTCAGCGCGCCGCCGAGACCGTGGGCTGGATGATGCGCGACATGACCGCGCAGCGTGTCGATGGCAAAGCCGCCTTCGCCGCTTCCGAAGACGCCGACAGCGAGGGCGAGGAGGGCCGCTTCTACGTCTGGACCGAAGCCGAAGTCGACGGGCTGCTCGGTGCGGACGCGGCGGCCTTCAAGCGCGCCTACGACGTGACGCAAGGCGGCAACTGGGAGGGGCACAGCATCCTCCACCGGGTGACCCCGCCCGGCACGCCCGAGGAGGAGGCCGCTCTTGCCGGCGCGCGCGCGGTGCTGTTCCGGGCGCGGGAGAAGCGGGTCCGCCCGGCCCGGGACGACAAGGTGCTGGCGGATTGGAACGGCCTGGCGATCGCCGCCCTGGCCCGGGCCTCGGCCGTGTTCGCGCAGCCGGTCTGGCTGGAGCGCGCCCGGGAGGCGTTCGGCTTCATCCTGGCCAACATGACCGACCCGCGGGGCGGCGTTGCCCATGCCTGGCGGCTGGGACGGGTGACCGCGGCGGGGCTGATCGACGACCAGGCCGCCATCGCCCGCGCCGCGCTGGCGCTGCACGAGGCCACCGGCGAGCCGTCCTATGCGGACGTCGCGATCCGGCTGGCGGACGCCGCGCGGGATGCGTTCTCCGACTCGCATGGCGGGTTTTACACGACCGCGTCCGACGCCTCCGACGTGCCGTTGACCCGGCCGCGCACCGCCGCCGACGACGCGACGCCTGCCGGCAGTGCTGTGATGGCGGAGGTGCTGGCGCGGCTCTGTCACCTGACCGGCGACCCGGCGTTGCGTGCCCGCGCCGAGGCCGCGCTGAGCGCGTTTTCCGGCCAGCCCGACCAGCTTTCCGCCATGCCGACCTTGCTGGCGGCGGCGGATCTGCTGGCGGAAGGCGCGTGTGTCGTGGTTGCGGGCGACCGAGCCGATGCGGCTGCCGAGGCGCTTGCGCAGGCGGCACTGCGGTCGCCCGATCCCGCCGTGGCGGTGACCCGCGCGCCGGCCGGGAACACGCCGCCGGCCGGTCACCCGGCGCACGGCAAGACGGCCGGTCCGGATGGCCCGCTCGCCTATGTGTGCCGGCGCAATGTCTGCGGCCTGCCGATGGGCCAGGTCCCGGATTTGGTGCAGGCCGTCCGCACGCGTGCCTGAGCGCCCGCGGCTTTGTGTTTCCGCTGCCAACCCTTTTCATGCACACCGGCCGTCTTCATAGGTGTTTCACCGATGACCCGGAGACGACAGGATGGACAGCAACGGAGCATCCCCAGCCGATCGGCCGGTGACAGCGGCAGGGGCGCTGGGGGCGCTGGGGATCGTGTATGGTGATCTGGGAACCAGCCCGCTCTATACCTACCAGACCATTGTCGGTTCCGTCGGGGGGCATCCCTCGGCCGAGGACGCGCTGGGCCTGCTCTCGCTGGTGGTCTGGGCGCTGATCATTGTGGTCTCGATCAAATATGCCGTTTTTGTCATGCGCGCGGACAATCATGGGGAAGGCGGCATTCTGGCGCTGATGGCGCTGGTGACGAAGCACGCCGGCCGCGCCGCCGGAGCGCTGATCGCCGCCGGGCTGTTCGGCGCCGCGCTGATCTACGGCGACGGGATCATCACGCCGGCGATATCGGTGCTGAGCGCGCTGGAGGGCGTCAACGTCGTCACGGACGTGCTCAAGCCCTATGTCCTGCCGGCTGCCCTCGTGGTCCTGGTGACCCTGTTCTGGGCGCAGATGCGCGGCACGGCCAGCATCGGCCGCATCTTCGGCCCGGTCATGCTGGTGTGGTTCGTTGTCATCGCCGCGCTCGGGCTACTGGGCGTGCTGCGCCGGCCGGAGGTCGTGCTGGCGGTCAATCCGCTGCTCGCCATCGGCTTTGCGGTGGCGCATGGCTGGCAGACCTTCTTCGTCCTCGGCGGCGTGTTCCTGGCGCTGACCGGCGGGGAGGCGATGTATGCCGACATGGGCCACCTCGGGCGCAAGCCGATCAGGCTGTCGTGGTTCTGCGTGGTGCTGCCGGCGCTGCTGCTGTGCTATGCGGGGCAGACGGCGCTGCTGCTGGAGAATCCGGGGCTGGACGGCAATCCGTTCTTCCGGCTGTCGCCCGCCCGGGCGGTGGTGCCTCTGGTGGTGCTGGCGACCTTCGCAACCATCATCGCCAGCCAGGCGATCATCACCGGCGCGTTTTCGTTGACGCGGCAGGCGATGCAGCTTGGCTGGTTTCCCGGCCTGAGCATCCGGCAGACCTCGGACCAGGAATACGGGCAGATCTACGTGCCGGTGGTGAACTGGACGATGATGGCCTGCACGCTGATCCTGACCTTTGCCTTCGGCAGTTCGGACGCTCTGGCCGGCGCCTATGGCACGGCGGTTTCGACCACGATGCTGCTGACCACGGCGCTGCTGTTCAACGCGATGCGGGACATCTGGCGCTGGCCGGTGGCGGTCGCGCTGCCTCTGGCCGGCGTATTCCTGCTGATCGACCTGGCGTTTTTCGGCGCGAATCTGCTGAAGATCCGGGAGGGCGGCTGGATCCCGCTGGCGCTCGGCGGGGTGATCTTCCTGGTGATGACCACGTGGCACCGCGGCATCCTCGCCATCCAGCAATCCTTCGTGCAGAAGCCGGAATCCAATGCCGCATTCCTGGCGCTTCTGCGCAGCGGCAAGGTGGCCCGCGTGCCGGGCACGGCGGTGTTCTGCAGCCGCACCGACAGCGCCATCCCGGCGGTGCTGGTTCGCCATGTCAGGCAGATCAAGGCGCTGCAGGAAACCGTGGTGAGCCTGACCGTCCGTTTCGAGGAATACCCGCGGGTGCCGCTGTCCCGGCGGGCGGAGGTGGAACAGATGGCCGAGGGGTTCTGGCATATCACCCTGCGCTTCGGCTTCACCGAGATACCGAATGTCGCCACCGCGCTGGCCTGCGCGAAGGAGCAGGGCTGCCCGTTGAATCTGGACGACGCGGTGTATTTCGCCTCGCATGACGACGTGAAGCGGAAGGCGGAGCCGCCCCGGCTGGCGGGCTGGCGGCGAATGCTGTTCGCGATGATGTACCGCAACGCGGTGCGCACGCCGGACCGCTTCGATCTGCCGGCGGATCAGTTTCTCGAAGTGGGGCGGCAGATCGCGTTGTAGACGGGTCTTGACGCGGGCGCTTTGGTTTCATACTGTGAGATCATGAAGAATATCACAGTTTCACTGGATGATGACACCTACCGCAACGCCCGCGTCAAGGCTGCCGCGATGGACACCTCGGTTTCCGCGCTGGTGAAGCGCTACCTGACGGAACTGGGCGCGGAGGAGACGGAGTTTCAGCGGCTGAAACGCGAGGAACACGAATTGCGAGCCCGGGTCCCCGCCGGCTTTCGCGCCGCCGATCGGCTGAGCCGCGACGAGGTGCATGAGCGCAACGCCTGATCGTGGCGCATTTCCTCGACACGAACATTCTGCTCTACGCGATCAGTCCGCAACCGGAAGAGGCGGGCAAGCGCGCCCGGGCGGACGCGTTGCTGGATCAGGACGACGGCGCGCTTTCGGTGCAGGTGCTGCAGGAGTTCTACGTGCAGGCCACCCGGCCCGCGCGGCCCGGGCGGCTGCCGCACGAACTGGCCACCGGCCTGATCCGCGCCTGGACCCGGTTCAAGGTGCAGGAGATGACCGTGCCGATCCTTCATGCCGCTTTGGAGATCAAGGCAGGGCACGGGTTTTCGTATTGGGACAGCGCCATCATCGCGGCGGCAAGGGCGCTCGGGTGCCGGACCTTGTATTCGGAGGACATGAGCCACGGGCGGGAGGTAGAAGGCGTTACGATCGTCAACCCGTTCCGCTGAGCAGAGTTGCCACGGCCGCTTCAAACACCCGCTGGGGGCGAACCACTTACGGTGTCAGGCACTTCTCCTGGACGTTCGCTTGAACAGGAGTTTGCATGCATCCGCTTTCCGGCCTGGTTCTCCTGTTCGTCATGGCCCGGCTTGTCCGGGCCACCTATCGCGGCAAGGTGCTGTTACAGGTGGCCCGGCTTGTCCGGGCCATGACGGTGTGGCAGCGTCCGCCGCTTTCCAGTCAGCCGGAACACGCTCCAGTCGTCGTATTTCTTCTATGGAACCTTTTGTCTGCCAAAAAGAATCAAAAGACCGGAGGCGATACCACCGGCATCGGCGGACCCAACGATCCATTGTCGTAAGAGAGACATCAGTCCGCATCGCCCGACCCCGGCGCCCGCACCGTCCCGTCCGCCCGCAAATACTCCGGGCCGATCGGCACTTTCCCGAGGCCGCCGGGGATGTCCAGCACGTAGGTCGGCCACGCCAATCCGGTCACCCGTCCGCGCAATAACTCCAGCAGCGCCCGGCCTTCCTCGATCGGCACGTGAAAGCGGGCGGTTCCCGGCGCGGCATCCAACTGGTGCAGATAGTACGGCTTGACCCGGTGCGCGATCATCGCCCGGAACAACGCCTCCAGCGCCGCGGCACTGTCGTTGACACCTCTCAACAGCACCGACTGCCCAAGCACCGGTATCCCCAACGCCCGCACCCGCCGCAACGCCGCACCGGCCGCCCGCGTAAACTCGCGCGCATGGTTGGCGTGAACCACCAGCCACATCGACCGGTCCGTCTCCATCGCCGCCGCCAACGCCTCCGTCAGCCGCTCCGGATCGGCCACCGGAACGCGCGAGTGGATACGGATCGTCTGGACATGCGGCATCCCCGACAACGTGCCGATTATGTCCGCCAGGCGCCGGGGCGACAGCATCAGCGGATCACCGCCCGTCAGGATGATCTCCGTCACCTCCGGGTGGTCCGCGAACCAGGCATACGCCGCCTGTAGTTCCGCATCGGTCAGCACGCCGCCATCCGGCCCGACATGCTCCCGCCGGAAGCAGAAACGGCAATAGACCGGGCACACCAGCAGCGGCTTCAATAACGCCCGGTCCGCGTAACGATGCACCACGCCTTTGACCGGAGACAGCGCATCGTCGCCAATCGGATCGAGGCTTTCATGCGGCGAAACGATCAGTTCCGTCGGATCCGGAATGAACTGCCGGCCGATGGGGTCGTCCGGAGTCCGGATCAACGCCCGCATCGCGGCGGACAGCGCAACCGCATAGCGGGCCTCTGTCGCCGCCACAGCCGCCAGCGCGGAGGGCTGGATCAATCCCGCCGCCAGCAAGGCCTCCGCGTTCCGCAACGTCGGGTTGGCATCGTCGTCGGCAGCGTGGATCGGTCCCATCGGCGCCGCTTTGGCGTCCCGCACCGGACCTGTCAACCTTGCCTGCCCGCCCGAGCGCGCCTAGCGTTCCGCGCGTCCAGGCAACCAGGAGACGCACCATGGCCGATGTCCCGAACCGCCCCGAATACCAAAGCGAGCTGTTCAAGAAGGGCCTCGAGGTCCGCCGCGAGGTGCTCGGCCGCGACTACGTGGACGCCTCCCTGGCGCGCGCAGACGATTTCAACGCAACCTTCCAGCAGATGACCACCGAGATCGCCTGGGGCATGTGCTGGACCCGCCCCGGCATCGACCGCAAGACCCGCAGCATGATTAACCTGACCATGCTCTCCGCCCTCAACCGCGGCGCGGAACTCCGCCTGCACGTTAAAGCCGCCCTCACCAACGGAGTCTCGCGCGACGAAATAAAGGAAATCCTCCTGCAGGTCGGCATCTATTGCGGCATCCCGGCCAGCCTGGAGGCATTCAAGATCGCAACCGAAGTGTTCAAGGAAATCGACTCTGCCAAGGGATCGTAACGCATGGCCACGACAGTCGGCTTCGTCGGCGTCGGCAACATGGGCTGGCCGATGGCGGCCTGCCTGGTGAAGGCGGGCTTCACCGCCAACGTCCACGATTCCCGCCGCGAAACAGTTGATAACTTCGTGCAGCAGGTCGGCGGGACAGCACCCGGCAGCCTGCGGCAACTCGCCGAGGCGTCTGAAGTGGTCGTCACGATGCTGCCGACGAGCGCCATCGTCGCGCGGGTGCTGACGGAAGGCGACGACAACCTGTTTTCCGGCATGAAGCCGGGCACCATCATCATCGAAATGAGCTCGGGCGTGCCATCGGTCACGCAGCGTCTGGCGGAACAGGTGGCCGCGCTGGGCGGAGCATTGATCGACGCCCCCGTCTCCGGCGGCGTGGCGCGCGCGAGGACCGGGCAGCTCGCGATCATGGTGGGCGGCGACGGTGCAACGATCGACCTGGCGATGCCGGTGCTTTCGGCGATGGGCAGTTCCGTGCTGCGGACCGGCGCGGTAGGTTCCGGACAGGCGATGAAGGCACTGAACAACCTTGTCAGCACCGGCGGATTCCTGATCGGCATCGAAGCCCTGCTGATCGGGCAGCGTTTCGGTCTCGATCCGGGGGTGATGACCGACGTGCTGAATGCGGCGACCGGCATGAACAACTCGACACAGAAGAAATTCAGGCAGTTCGTGCTGTCGCGCAAGTTCGACGCGGGTTTCACAATGGGTCTGCTGGCGAAGGATTTGTCCATCGCCTTGCAGGTCGGGCGGGAAACCGCGACCGCGGCGCCGCTGTCGGCTTTGGTCAACGAAATGATCGTCTCGGCGCAGGCGAAGTTCGGGCCGGATGCGGATCATACCGAAATGGCCAGGCTGTGCGAGCTGCTGGCCGGCACTGAACTGGGGGTTGGCTGATGTTTCGTTGGCTTATGCTGGCGGCTCTGGCGTTCGTTCCGGCTGCGGCTGGCGCAGCCGATCCGTCAGCGTTATGGAAAATTGTGGATGGGCAATGCGTGCCGCATGAGGAGGAGACGCACAATCCTTCGCCTTGTTCCGCTGTCGATCTGGCGAACGGAGTGGACAAGGGCACCGCGGTGCTGAAGGACATCGTCGGGATCGCCCAGTTCCTGCTGATCCCGACGGCCCGCATCGGCGGCATCGAGGATCCGGCCGTGCTGGCGCCCGGCGCCACGAACTACTGGGAGGCCGCCTGGCAGGCGCGGCATTTCGTGGACGAGCGCCTGCACACGACATTGCCGCGCGATGATGTTTCACTCGCAATCAACTCGGTTTACGGGCGGACGCAGAATGAGTTGCATATCCATATCGATTGCATCCGCGCCGACGTGCGTGACGCCCTCGCCGCGAACCGCGACAAGATCGGCGATCATTGGGCGCCGTTTCCGGTGACGCTGGCCGGACATGATTACCGGGCGATCCGGATCGCCGGCGACACATTGGCGCACAATAATCCATTTCTTGTGCTGGCGGATAACGATCCATCGGCGCGCGCGGACATGGGGATACACACGCTGGTGGTTGCCGGTGTCACCTTCCCCGGCGGCGCGCCCGGGTTCGTTCTGTTAGACGATCATGCCGATCTGGCGGCAGGCGACCGCGCGTCGGGCGAGCAGTTGCAGGATCACGGTTGCGGCGTGGCTGATCAGATAACATCCGGCGGTGCAGCGCGGTGACGCCCGCCGTGACCGCCGCCACCGCCGATGAGCGCCGGATCAGGGCGACAACGAAGCCGTTTATTGCCGCTCATGAAGCGCATGCCGATTGTTACAGGTTCGGCCACGTTGCGCGCCGGTGCGCCGTCTCGGTCAAAGCCGGCGTGACCCGGCCAACTGTTCGCTTCACTGCTGCGTTTCCTCGCCTCGGCCGGCGCATTTTCGCCGGACGCAAGTGAATGAGGACCTCTGTCCATGGCGAATGATACCAATACGCACACGCGCGGCGCGGTAAAGGACCCGGAGCATGACGGCCGGCTGAAGGAAAACCGCGAAAGCGGCACCGGCAAGGGGACCAGCCACGCGTCAGGGCATACGCCGGGCGCTGTGAAAGATCCCGAGCATGACGGCCGGCTGAAGGAAAACCGCGAAAGCGGCACCGGCAAGGGCAGCAGCGAAGCATCCGGACATACCCCGGGCGCCGTGAAAGATCCCGAGCATGATGGCCGTTTGAAGGAAAACCGCGACAAGGGCGTGCATAAGAGCGACGCATAGTCTTCAACGCCCCGCCGCGCCGGTCAACGCCGATCGGCGCGGCGGCTCAACCCCGACCTCACGCTTCGTTTACATCAAACGACGCGAAAAATCGGACCCTGTTGACTGGTCCACAGCGGCTTCGGGCCGCCACCCGTAGGTTTCCTCTCGTCGATCACCGACACCCGGAAGCAGGAACTTCCGGACAGTCAGAGAAGGAAACCAAGTCATGCGCTCCATCATCCTGTCCAGCATCGCAGCTTTCGCCGCTGTTGCCGCGACCTCGGTCACACCCGCAAGCGCCCAGATCTCGATCACGCACGGCGGCGGCAACGTGAACGTCGCCAAGGGCGCGCTCAGCGAGGCCGACCAGTCCGCGACGACATTGGGTGGCCTGGCGAGCGGCCACGGCAAGGCCATCACCAACGGCGGCAACAACCGCAACATCGCCTCCGGCCCGCTCAGCTATGCCGGCCAGGACACCACCACCCTGGGCGGCACCGCGCTCGGCCATGGCCTGGCGGTCACCAACGGCGGTTACAACAACAACATCTCCAAGGGCTTCGGCAGCTCGGCGACGCAGTCCACCCTGACCCTGGGCGGCACCGCCTATGGCCACGGCAAGTCGATCACCAGCGGCGGCTACAACTCCAACCTCGCGGCCGGCGCGTTCTCCTCGGCGGACCAGCAGGTTGCCACTGTCGGCGGCACCGCCGGGCGGCACGGACTGAACGTGGTCAGCGGCGGGCAGAACAAGAACGCGGCGCTTGGCTTCGGCTCCTCGGCTTCGCAGCAGGTGTTCACCGGCGGGCAATAAGTTCGGGTGAGGCTGAACGTTACGTCCACAGACCCGGCCCCGCGGGAGAGCGGGGCCGGACCTCCCTGAGGAGACCGTTTCATGTTACGAGCAACACTTACCGCCCTGACTTTGTTGGCGGCGCTTCCCGCCGCGGCACAGGACCGGGGCGGCATGCATATGAACAACGCGATGTCCGAGCTGGGGGCGATCCAGTCCAACCAGGGCTGTCCGCTGTCGGCAACCAGCGTGACCGTCGGCGTCAACAACGCGATGGGCGGCGGATCGTCCGCCGGCCAGCAGCTTGCGACCCGGGGCGGCGGACCGTCCGGGTGCCGCCCCCTGGTGAGCACGCAGGTGGTCACCGGCGCCAACCTGGCGCTCGGCCGCGGTTCCTATGCCGGCCAGGCGATCACCGCGCAGGGGCCGGGCGGGGTTCTGGCAACCGACACATACACCCGTGGCTACAACGCGGGCTACGGCGCGCTGTCCACCGCCAATCAGCGCCTGATCAACCAGACCGGGCATTGAGGAGGCTTCCATGTCCCGCCATGTCCGAGCGTTCGCCCTGGTTGGCTTGTGGGTTGTCTGGTGCGGCGCCTCGGCGCGGGCCGAGACGTTGCGCTGCCAGTCGGTGAACGGAAACCTGAACTGCGCCGGTTCGAGCGGTGTCAGTTGCCAGACCGTCAACGGACGCAGGACCTGTGTCAGCGGTCATGGCGGCGTGGTGCAGTCGTTCGGCGGCGGCGCGCCGCCGGATGTTTCTGTTGATGACGGGGATGAGCGCGGAGAGCCGGGTGCGGCGCAGGCACCGGAGGGCCGGCGAGGGCCAGGCGTTCCGCCGCGGCGGGATGCCTCCGGATTGCACCTGCAAGCCGATGGGCTGTCCCTGGATCCCGATTGAGTTTGTCTTCAGGTGAAAGGGTGCTGACGATGACACGCTTGAGTGTGCTGGCCGGCGTGGCGCTGCTGTCGCTTGGCGGGTCCGGCTTGGCGCAGGAGACCGGGGGCCTCGGACTCGATCCGTCCATCAAGGACGGGCCGCATGGCCTGGCCCGGCCGATGCAATTTCTGCGCAACCCGTACATGACGGCGCGGGATGTCCAGGGCGGCATGACGGCGGCGGATCATCAGGCCAAGGACCAGGCGATGATCAGCGCGTTGCGCGGCGACCCGGGTTACCTGGCGGGATTTTCGATGGGCACGCCGCTCGCCCCCAGCCGCCAGCCGGTCGCGGCTTTGCCGGATGACGGCGGCTATCGCTACCGGCGGCAGCATGGTCATGGCGATGGGCCGATCATCATCAACAACGGGGGGCCGCTGGCGGTGACGGTAGGGAACGGCAATCTGGTGCAGCAGCAATCGGCGACGGGGTCCGGGCCGATTGCTCAGCAGCAGGTGGCAACGACACCGGCGCGGGGGGCGCCGGGGGGTGGAGCGCTCAACCTTGTGTCGGGGATGGGCAACATTATCCAGCGTGCGCCGGGCAGTTAACGGAACGGATTCAGAACTTCACACTCAACCTGCCGGCAAAAACAAACGCATTCGGCAAATTCGGATCGGCATTGGGATGAATGAAGTATTGTAGGCCCGGCTCGAAAGTAATGCCACGGTAGACCCGGGCGATGTAGTCCAGTTCAACGGCGTATTCGTTACTCTGCGGATGCGCCGCGCCGTTGGCCAGCGGAAGCCCAAGCGCCGCCTGTTGCTGCTGCAGCGACCCAAGCTGGTTGCTGATCCCCCACCAGGCGCCCGACAGCATGATCTGGTCGCTCGGACGCGACCGCCAGAACCCCTGTTCCAGCAAACCGAGATAAGCGGTTTGCCAGGTCGCCGAAACATCCGACGAACTGTGGCCATAGGTCCCGATCAGCGTAAGTCCCGCGTTCTCGCCCGGCCCCTGCCGGATTAGCATTTGGTCGGCTGTCGCCCAGAACTGCATCCGTCCGCTGACCAGCGCCGGCGTCTCCGCTGACAGCAGCAGCGGGCCGCCTCTGGCGTTCTCGCTGAGGCTGTTGAAATCGGAGGTGTCGTACGCGAAACCGAGCTTGTAATGGCCGGTCAGGCGGGTCGGCCCAAGGACGGGCTCCCAGGCAATTTCCACCGGCAGGATCGTTCCGGTCGCATTGACCGTGCTCCAGCTCCAGCCGGTGCGCCCGCCGCCCGGGAACGGCTCGGATTCATAGGCGCCGAACTGGATATAGGTCTCCGGCGTTGGCCGCGCGCGGATGCGGCCGCCCCAGGTCGATTGCGGCCACGATGTGAACGAGGCATTATTGGTCAAGGCCCTCGGCGTGCCGCAATTGATCAGAGCGATCGGAATGCAATAGAGCGGCGACGCGGCGAAATCGGTGGCCACCGGCAAACGCCCGACCGCGATGTTCAGCCGATCGTTGAACAGCTTTTCTTCGCCGTACAGATAGACAAAATGGACACCTACGCCAAAGCCGGCGCCATAAACTTCGGCAGACTGCGTGAGGTTGTCGCCGTAATTGCGGCTGATGTTGCTGCCGCTGCGGTTGACCACTGCAAAATGGCTGCTGAAGCCGGGAATATTTGCAAGTTTTTCCCAGTCTACATCGAGCGAAAAGGTGATCTGGTTGGCCGCGCCGGCGCCCGTTTTCAAGCCGCTCGTGTTGGCGCCAAACTCTGATAGTGCGCCGACTTCTATATCGATGCCCTTGTTGAGCAGCCTGGTGCGCTCGCCACCCGGGTCGCCGAGCAGATTGGTCTCCTCGAACGGCGACGGAGCGGTAGCCACCGGCGGCTGGTTCAGTTCCTTCTGGTTCTCGCTGCCCGGCTCTCCCGGCTGCACGCCGGTGCCCTGCGCCCGGGCCGGCAGGCTGGCTGCCAGTGTCAGGCCGCAAAACACGATTGCGCCTCCGAGCGTTTTGCCCGGCACGCCTGCCCGATACCAATTCAACATCGCCGTTTCCTCTTTTGTTGGTACCATTTTTTACTTGTTGTCGTCTGCGATTCGAACGGTTATGCTCCCCGGTTTGCAGGTGCGAAGGACGCCGTAAAGGCCGTTTTCGTTACCGGCGTCTCGTTTCGAACGCGTCCAATCAGGCAGGCGCGTGGACCGTCCGCGTTTTGGCCATGGCGGCGGTATACTCGGCCGCTGCCGGTCCGATGATCAGGTGGAACACTCCATCGGCAAGCGGCATGACCGCCCGTACGCCGGCCGCGTGCGCGCCGGCCGCGTCGAATTTGCCAGCGTCCTCAAGCCGCACCCGGACACGGGTCGCGGCGACGGTCAACACGTCAAGAAGATTGGCCTCGCCGCCGAGCGCCAGCAGCAACGCCTCGGCCTGCGCTTTGACCGCCGCGGAGGGTGCCGCGACCGGCGCTGCGACCTGTGCGGGCGCCGGCGCGGGCGGCGCCGGCACCGCTTCCGGCTTGCCGCCATCCTGGCGAAGGAACTCGTCCATGTCCGTCTTGAGGTTCTCCGACCGCGTGCCGAAGATCGCCTGGACACTCTCCCCGACCCGCATGACGCCTGCCGCCCCGAGCGCCTTGAAGCGTTTCTCGTCCACCAGCGCGGGATCGCGAACGCCCACGCGCAGCCGGGTGATGCAGGCATCGAGGCTGACGATGTTCTCCCGCCCGCCGAACGCGGCAACCAGTTGGCGCGACATGGCAAAGCGGTCCGCGGCACCGTCCACCGGCGCTGCTTCCGCCATGGCCAGGCCGTCGGCGTCCTCGCGGCCCGGCGTCTTGAGGTTGAAGCGCAGGATGACCGTGCGGAACAGCACGAAGTAGATCACCGCATAGATCGGCCCGGCGACCAGGACGATCCACCAGTTATGCGCGGTCTTGCCGAACACATTGAACAGCAGGAAGTCGATGCCGCCCTGGGAGAAGGTGAAGCCCATGTGCATGTCGAACGTGTTGGCAAGGAACTGCGTGCTCGACGCCAGGACCGCGTGCATCAGGTACAGCACCGGGGCGACGAACAGGAACGAGAATTCTATCGGCTCGGTGATGCCGGTGAGGAATGAGGTCAGCGCGGCGGAGATCATGATGCCGCCGACGAGTTTCCGGTTCTCCGGCCGCGCGGTCTGCCAGATCGCGATGGCCGCGGCAGGCAGGCCGAACATCTTGAAGATGAATGCGCCGGCAAGAATCCCCGCCGTGCGGTCGCCGGCGAAAAAGCGGTTGATGTCGCCATGCACCACCTTCCCGGCGGCGTCGGTAAACGAGCCTATCTGGAAAAAGAATGGAACGTTCCAGATGTGGTGCAGGCCGAACGGGATCAGCAGCCGCTCGACAAAGCCATAGATCGTTGCGGCGGTGCGCGGATCGCTCTCGGCCGCCCAGTGCGAGAACACATCGATCCCATGCTGGATCGGCGGCCAGATCACCGACAGCGCGATCCCCACCGCAATCGCCGCCACTCCAGTAACGATCGGCACGAACCGTTTGCCGGCGAAGAAGCCGAGATACGTTGGTAGTTCGATCCGATAATAGCGGTTGAACAGCACCGCGGCCACGGCACCGATGATGATGCCGCCGAATACCCCGGTTTCCATCGACTTCATGCCGAGCACCATCGACGGCTCGACACCGAAAAAGCTGGCCATGACGCCCATCGTGGCGACCATGACGACAAAGCCGACCACCGCGGCGATCGCCGCCACGCCGTCGTTGTTGGCCAGGCCCAGAGCGACGCCGACCGCGAAAATCAGCGGCAGGTTGCCGAAGACGGCGGCGCCGCTTTGCGCCATCACCTGCGAGACGATCGCCGGCAGAAATGAGAAGTTCGAGGCGCCGATGCCCAGCAGCAGCCCCGCCACCGGCAGCACCGCCACCGGCAGCATCAAAGACTTGCCGATCTTCTGCAGCCATCCGAAGGCTGATGTCAGCATGGTTCGTTCCCCCTTTTTTTGGCGCTCGATGCCGCCGTCAGACGTCCGGCCAGGTTTGCGCGAGCAGATGGTGAACCGCCTCGGCGGAGTCGAGTTCCAGCGCCCGCCTTGCGACACGGGCGCAATCCTGCGTGGACAGCGTGCGCAACAGCGCCTTCACCGCCGGGATGGCCGATGCGGTTGCGGACAGTTCCGTCACACCGAGCCCGACTAGCACCGCCGCGGCGCGCGGCAGCGAAGCGATGCCGCCGCACACCCCCACCCAGCGCTTGTGCCGGCGGGCGCCGTCGCAGGTCATCGCGATCAGCCGCAGGATGGCCGGATGCAGCCCGTCCATCTGGCGGGCGAGCAGCGGATTGCCGCGGTCCATCGCCAGCGTGTACTGGGTCAGATCGTTGCTGCCGATGGAGAAGAAATCCGCCTCGGCGGCGAGCGTCGCGGCCATCAGCGCCGCCGAGGGCACCTCCACCATGATGCCAAGCTGCACCGGGCCGGTGTGACCGAGTTCCGCCCGGACCTCGTCGAACAGGGCACGCGCGGCCCGGATCTCCTCCAGCAGGGCGATCATCGGCAGCATGATCCGGCATTGTCCGGCCGGTTGCACGCGCAGGATGGCGCGGAACTGGGCCCGCAGCAGGTCCGGCCGCCATAGCCCGACGCGCACCCCGCGCAGGCCAAGCGCGGGGTTCTCCTCGGGTGGCAAGTCCAGATAGGGCAGCGGCTTGTCGGCCCCGGCGTCGAGCGTGCGGATGATCAGCGGCCGGCCTTGCAGCCCCTCGGCGATCCGCTGATAGGTCGCGGATTGCACGTCCTCGCTCGGCGCCGTCACGCGGTCGAGGAACAGGAACTCGCTGCGCAGCAGGCCGCAGCCTTCGGCGCCGCGGGCGAGCGCCTCGGGAATGTCGGCCTCGCCCCCGAGGTTGGCGGCGACCTCGATGCGGGCGCCGTCCGCCAGCCGGCAATCCGCGGCGGCGGCGCGCAGTTGCGTCGCGGCCCGTTCCCGCGCGGCGGTGACCGAGGCTTCGGTGCGGGCGAGTGTCTCGGCCTCCGGGAAGGCGCGCAGCGTGCCCGCCTCGGCGTCCAGGATGACCGGCGCGCCCTCCGGCACCCGGGCGAGACCCGGGCCGACGGCGACCAGTGTCGGGATGCCGAGGGAGGCGGCCATGATCACGACATGCGATGTCCGGCCGCCGCGGGCGAGCGCGATGCCGGCGATGCCGTCCGCCGGCAGGGCGGCGAACTGCGACGGCAACAGGTCGTCGGCCAGCAGCACCGCACGCGGCGGCAGCACCACGGCTTCCTGCGCCTTCCCGCTGACCGCTTGCAGCACGCGGCGGCCGACATCGCGCAGATCGTCGGTTCGCTCCGCCATGCGGTCGATGCCGAGGCCGCGCAGGATGTCGATCTGCCGATCGATTGCGCCGCTCCAGGCGAAGCCGGCGCTTTTGCCGGCGGCGATGGCTGCGTCCGCCGCGCCGATAAGGTCGGGGTCCTCGACGAAGGCCAGATGCGCGCCGAGGATTTCGGCTTGCGGGGAGCCGGCGGGGGCACGGCCGATCTCGGCTTGCAGAGCGGCCTGCGCAGCGGCGAGGGCGCGGTGCAGAGTGTCGTGCTCGGCCGCGGGTTCGCCGCCGTATTCGGCCACGTCCACCCGCTCCGTATGGAGAGGGAACGCGGTGCCGACGGCACGGCCGGGCACGGCGGCGACGCCGGACAGAACCTGCTCGGTGCCGGGGGCGAAGGGCACGGCGGGGGGTTCTGCTTTCGGGGCGGCCGGGGCGGGGGGCGACGCTTGTTCGGCGGCTTCGAACCCGTGGCCTTCGGCCAGCAGGGCGGCGATGGCGTCCAACGCCGCCTCGGCGTCGGCACCGAGCGCGGTCAGCGTGACGGTGTCCCCGGCCTGCGCACCGAGGCCCATGAGCGAGACCGAACTGCGCGCGTTCGCCCTGGTGCCGCGAAATGCCATGGCGGTCTCGGCCTGGAAGCCTCTGGCCGCGGCGGAAATCAGCCCGGCGGGGCGGGCGTGCAGGCCGGTGGGGATGCGCAGCACCACGTCGCGGGTGGTTTCCGCGGTTTGGGGCGCGGCGGTCCAGGCGGATTCGGGCGCAGCGGAGTCCGGTGCGATCGTGAAGATCGCCTCTCCGGTTTTCACCTCCCGACCCTGCCGCCGATCGGCCACGGTGAAGGTGCGGTCGCCGGCGGTGACGATGACCGGGCTGAGGAGGCTTTTCACCCGCCCGGCGATCGAGGCGGCGTCGAAGCTGATCAGCGCGTCGCCTTGGCGGACCTGCTGGCCGGCGGCGACGTGGGGGGTAAAGCCGGCGCCGTTCAGCTCGACGGTGTCGAGGCCGATATGCATCAGGATGTCCGCGCCCGCGGTGGTGCGCAGGGTTAGCGCATGGTGGGCGCGGTGCAGCATCGTGATGGTGCCGTCGCATGGGGCGCGGAGGATCTGATCGACCGGGTCGATGGCCACGCCGTCGCCGAGCACCAGGCCGGCAAAGACGGGGTCCGGCAGTTCGGCCAACGGAGTCGCCCAGCCGGCCAGCGGCGCCATCACGGTTTCCCGTGGACCGGATTGAGCGCCGATATCGGGACTCATGCGTGCCTCCTCCGTCAGGCTGATGCCGGTTGGTCACCGGACTGTCTTTTTCGACTCTGCACGGAATGGTAGCAATGGTCGATACGCCTAAGATCGCGCGGACTGGCGATCCGGCGGACTCCTGCCGCTTGCAGCTTGGGCGTTGACTCGCCGTGCGGGGTATAAGCGATTGATAAGCGGTGTGGTTATTACTGCGGGTTGCGTGGGCTCACGGGCTGAGCCAAGGGATCAATATCTTGTCACCCCGGATCGACGGAGCTTCGTTGCGCCTCATGCGGACGGGGCTAAGTCAGCGCGACTGCTTTCCGTCGCATCCGCCGTCGAAGCGTGTCGCCGGCGAGCGACCGCACCTCGCCCACGTCGAGCGCAAGCGCGCTGACACTGTAGAGCACTGCTCCCAACATGACGGCTGCGAAGAGGCCATACCAGTTGAGCGGGAAGCGTATCCATGTCAGACCGGCGATCATCGGGACCACGGCCAATAGACAGCGAACCGTCTGTCCGGGCGGCAGCCACACCGGGAACAGGGACGTCCCGATAAAACAGCCGGCAATCACCGTCAGCCATTGGCACGCGAGGGCAGTCCAGGCGGCGCCGAACATGCCATAGCGCGGCACGACGAAAAGATTGATCGCGATGTTCAGGATCGTCACCGGCACATATGTCCAGAGCATCCTCAACGGCCGCCCGGACAAATGGAAGGCATGGTCGACGAAATGCGCCCGCAGGCAGCGGGCTAGCGCCGTGAACGCCATGATCGGCAGAAGCGCGGCGACGCCCTCGCGAAATGCCGGACCGACGAGCGAAGCGGCGATATAATCGGCGGTGAGCGCCAGGCCGGCGCAGGCCGGCAAGCCAACCGCCAGCAGCGCGATCCCGTTTCGCCCGGCCTGAAGCCGGGCGGCGTCTTTGCCCTGGTGCTCCAGCACCTTCACCACCAGGGGGAACGTCGTCGTGGTGATCGAGCCGCAGATCAGGGCCGTCGGCCGCTCCACCAGGCTGTAGGCGACGGCGAAAATGCCCAGCGCCCCGGCCCCGGCCATCGATCCGATCATGAAGCGGTCGCTGGTCTGCAGCGTCGCTGTGGTCGCCGCGACCGCGACCATCGGCCATGCATAGGCGATGAGGCGCACCAGTTCCGCCTTGTCCAGGCCCCGCGCGGTTGGCGCAAGCGGTGCCAGCAGCAGGCGGACATCGGCGAGCGAACAGACGACCGCAGCGATCAGAAGGCCCAGCACGATCGCCGCCGCGGACGGACCGAGCAGGTAGAGCGCCACCAACCCGAGGCCAAAGCCGAGAGCCGCATGCGCGCATTCGATCGCATTGTAGCGCCGCATCCGGTCGGCCGAGCGGTTGACCGTCTGGTTAAGCTGAACGAGCGAGCGAAATAGCAGCATGGGCCCGGCCAGCAAGGCCGGCAGGCGGTATTCCTGCGGCATGTCGATGGCCAGCATCAAGCCGGCACAGAGCACCGTTGCCGCGGCGGCCAGACCGTAGAAGACCAGGTAGGCTTCCTTCAGCAGGCGATCCTTCCGGCGGGCTTTCGCCGCGCCGGGGTAGAACCGCATCACGGCGATCGGCAGTGCCTGGAACAGCGACGTCTGCAGCACGAGCACGGTGGCGAACACGTAGCTGTAGACGCCGAATGCCGACGGCGACAGCAGCCGCGTATAGACATAAACCATCAAAATCGAAACGACGGCCGGCACCACGTTGGATGGCACGTAGCCAAGGATTTGGCGATACAAGGGTGAACTGCCTCGCTGAGAACGAACGCACGTGTCCGACGTCTGACGATCGTTGCTGGCGATCCAACGGACCCCCGGATGTGGATCCGCTTTCGCCATCATGCCGGACGCTTTGGCAGGCCTGATAATGGCGTATCGATTCAGTGCGCATCAAATCACGTTGGCATGACGATCGATCCTGCGGCCTGGATCGCGCCGGTTGGCGAAGATCGGCGGGCGGCCGACCTGCTCACGCATAAGCGCCGACGACCTGCCGCCTGGCGTGGCCGCGCTGGTGATCCGGCGCGCCCGATGCCGATACGATATCACATCGCATCGCACCGAGCAGTGCTTCCAGGTGGAGCGCGTTCAATTCAACCCCGGCAGTGAGGTCGCCTGAACTGATGTCCACGTCATCCTCCAGGAATACTGAATGATCAATGTAAAAATCGGCATTTCCAAAGAACTGGGTGGGCGATATCGCTCCAACCACGACATCGAAATCTTCGGCAAGGGCCTCCCGGCCAACGAGATCGATTTTGATCCCGCCCGCCACGGATCTTACTTTCTTCAGCTTCAAAACCCTGTCGCCGGGGATCAGCATTACATGCAAGCCCCCCTCGATATCCATTCCTACCATGCATTTGACTATCTGAGATACTCGCACGCCGCGTTCCCGGGCGGCGTCTTCGCAGTTATAAGCCGGCAGAGAATGACGCTTCAACTTGTAAGGAATCCCGCGCTCCGATAGAAAGCGGGTGACGACGGTCTCCATTCTGTCTCTCCTTGATTGCGCTTTGATGTGCCTGGATCCGGTTGATGCAGCGGCCGCGATCCCTCGCACCGGGGGAGACCAGGCAGCCGGTCCCGGGAACGGATAGCGGCGGTTCAGATCGCCGGCGTGGAGTGGCTGGCCATCGCTGGCCGAACGCTTATGCGGGTGGCCCTAAACGGAAGCCGAATCGGCCCCCCCTGCGGAAGCCCGGTCCGACAACGAGGCTCCGCCGGGAAACACTCACGCCGCCGCTTTCGATGCAATCGAGTCGAGCCTCTTTTGCAAAGCTGCCGCGAGCACCGACACTTCCGGACCGCGCAGGATTTCTTCAATGTCAAGGCTGCCGACGCTGTGTTGGCGCACGGTCCGGGCGAATGCCCGCCAGCGATTGGCGTGGTGCCATTCCTCGCCGCTAACGAACTGATCGATCTCTCCGTCGTATCGTCGCGGCCGGTAGGCGCGGACCGCGGCGAGCGTTGCGCCGCCGACACGCAGATCGATCTTTGTCATGGAGCTGACCTCCGGCGGCGCCTCGGGCTGATGAACGCGTTCCGGCGGGCGAATGAGCTTCTGAAGCCTGCGCATAATTTTCTGCTTCCGCTCCGCCAGCGAGCCCGAGGTCAGGCGCGACGCAAAGCGGGCAAGGGGCAAGAAGGCGGTCGGAAACGGGCTTCCTATCAGCCCGAGAAAAGCGACCTCCTGGCCGGAAGCGGTCAATTGTTGCGCGATTTCGAAAGCGATCGTTCCTCCAGAGCAATGGCCGCCGAGGAGGTAGGGACCATTGGGGCGGTAGCGGCGGATCTGCTCGACCTGGAACCGCGCAAGCGACTCCACCGACGCCAACGGCTCGCTGCCGTCCAGGCCCGGAGGCTGGACACCGAGAACGGGTTGCTCCGGATCAAGGTGGCGCGCCAGCGGGAGCATGAAAAACACGTCGCCACGATACCCGGACACAATGAACAACGGCGGCAGGCGTCCCCCGGGCTTGATCGGCACAATCGCGGCGGGCGTGCTCTTCAACGCCTCCGCCTCATGCAGGAACGCCAGGATTTCCTGTTTCCGGCTGGCCAGGGTTGCCCGCGTCTCGGCATCGAGGGCGCCTGCAGGCGCGGAGCACTTTATCCGGCCGTCGTCGACCCACAGCCTGACGTCCCGCTCACGCAGATTGGAGAGAAGGCTGGCGGTGTCCATCATAGAACGAACTCTTCCCGCTGAGCGGAGACGGCTTCGGACTCGTGCTGCATCAGCACGAGACTGTCGACGAGTTCCGAAAGCCCGGCGATCGTCGGCCGATCGAACAGGGCCGCAAGCTGGAAATCGACGCCGAAAATCTCATGCAGCCGAACGAGCAGCCTGACAGCGGCGATCGAGTCTCCGCCCAGATCGAAGTAGTCGTCATGTATCCCGATACTGTCCATCCCCAGCAGCTGGCTCCAGATCGCCGCGATGGTAGTCTCGGTCTTCGTCCGCGGGGTCCCGCCCGCACCGGCACTGGAGACCTCCCGCGGCGGAGGCGGCAGCGCCTTGCGGTCGAACTTCCCGTTCGGCGTCAGCGGCAGCGAGTCCATGCAGACGAATTTCCCGGGCACCATGTATTCGGGGAGTTTTTGTCTCAGGAACCCGCGCAGGTCATCGGCACCCGGTCCGCCGCGATCGCGCGAGACCACGTAGCCTACGAGCTGCCTGTTCCCGGGATCATCCTCGCGCGCCAGGACAACGCAGGACCGCACCCCGGGGTGCGCGGCGAGGGCCGCTTCGATCTCGCCGAGTTCGATGCGGTAGCCGCGGACCTTCACCTGGTCGTCGGCCCGGCCCAGGCACTGCAACGTGCCGTCGGCCTGATATTGCGCAAGGTCTCCGGTCCGGAACAGGCACGCGCCGGGGACGCCGCCGAACGGGTCGGGCACGAACCGCTCGGCCGTGAGTTCCGGCCGGTTCAGATAACCGCGCGCCACGCCCGCTCCACCGATGTACAGCTCGCCTGTCACGCCGGCGGGCACCGGCCGCATGTCCGGATCGAGCACATACAACTGTGTGTTGGCGATCGGCCGCCCAATGGGCACGGCCCCGGTATCGGCATCGGCGGGCTGGACTTCGTAAACGCTGCAACCGACAACCGTCTCGGTGGGGCCATACTCGTTGATGAGCCGCACCGGAGGGACCAGGCTGCGCCAGAGCCGCAGGTTTTCGGCCAGCAGGTTCTCGCCGCCGATGACAAAAGCCCGGCACATCCCCGCCGCCTGCTCCGGGGTCAACTGCCCGTTCAGCAGTTCCAGGTGAGCCGGCGTGATCTTGACCAGGCTTCGGCCGCCGCTGCGCAGCAGCGCGGCCAGCAGGTTCTGCGCGCCGAGATCCTCCGGCAGAAGTTCGACTGTCCCGCCGGCCAGCAAGGGCGTGTAGAGGCTGGTCACCGTGAGGTCGAAGGCAACGGACGTGTGAACCGGAACCGAGCGTCCCGGCTCGACAGCGTAGGCGCTGATGGCCCACCAAAGATAGTTGACCAGACCGCGCTGCACGATCATCGCGCCTTTCGGTTGGCCAGTCGATCCGGATGTGTACATGACGTACGCCAGATCGGACGGGCAGGCCGCAGGCGGCAGATTTTCACCGCTCTCCCGGGCGAGCACCGGCCAGGCGGAATCCAGGCAGATCGTCTTGCCGTCGGGCACGGAGGCAAACAGCGTGCGGCATTTCTCCTCGGTCAACAGCAGAAGCGTCCGGGCGTCCGCGATCATGAACGACAGGCGCTCCGGCGGGTAGGCCGGATCCAGGGGCACGTAGGCGCCGCCGGCCTTCCAGACGGCCAGCAACGCGACGACCATCTCCGGGGAACGCTCGATGCACACCCCCACCAGCACGTCAGGTCCCACGCCACGCCCGCGAAGATGGTGCGCCACCCTGTTCGCGCGGTCATTCAGCTCGCCATAGGTGACCCGGCGCTGGCCGAAAACCAGGGCAATGGCTTCGGGATCGCGGGCAACCTGTTGCTCGAACAGCTCGTGTGCGCAGACCTGCGGGAAATCCGCCTGCGTTTCGTTGTTTGCTACTAACAGTTCCTCCCACTCGCCGTTGGCTGTTACTGAGTGGAACCGCGCTAGCACTTCGCTGGATGCCGTCACAGGGACCTCCCTACTAACTCTTTCATGATCTCGTTCGAGCCTCCGAAGATGCGTTGCACGCGGCTGTCCGCCCACATGCGGCCGATCAGGCAGTCCTGCATGTAGCCGTAGCCGCCGTGCAGTTGCACGCACTCGTCGATGATGTGGAACTGGCGGTCGGTCAGCCAGTACTTCG
This sequence comes from uncultured Rhodopila sp., assembly GCA_903851415.1. GTDB lineage: Bacteria > Pseudomonadota > Alphaproteobacteria > Acetobacterales > Acetobacteraceae > Rhodopila. Next base: position 38,792 of record CAINOE010000096.1, read on the forward strand.
CCATCGCCGCAGTAACCGGATCGAGCTTCCCGGCAATGAACTGCTGGATGCAATTGTCGACGAAAATTCGCCCGATATGAGCTTCGGTCTTGCACTCCGCCAATTTGAAGCGCGTATTCTGCAACTCGAGCAGCGGCTTTCCGAAGGCTTGCCGGTCCTTGACGTAGCGCGTCGTCATTTCAACCGCGGCCTCCGCGGCCGCCACCGCGCTCAGTCCGATGGACAGGCGTTCGTAGCAGAGTTGGTCCATCAACTGGAACAGTCCGCGGCCTTCGCCCGAACCAAGCAGGTTGGCGACGGGAACATGCACGTCGTCGAAAAACAGTTCGCAGACATCCTGAGCGTGGCGGCCGATCTTTTGCAGCGGACGGCCGATTTGGTAGCCGGGCAGGTCCCCGGTCTCAAGCATCACGAGCGACAGTGCCCGGGGCCCGACCGCCTTTGGATCCGTGCGCACGGCGAGGCAGACAAGGCCCGCCCGGGCACCGTTGGTGATGAACGTCTTCGAACCGCGGATGATGTACTGATCGCCCTCCTTCCGGGCCGTGGTCTTCATGGCCTGGAGGTCGGAACCGGCGTCCGGCTCGGTCATTGCGATCGCGCCGACAAGGTCGCCGCTGGCCATGCGCGGCAGCCAGCGGCGCTTCTGCTCCGGGTTCCCATAGCTGAGGATGTAATGCGCGACGATGCTTTGGACGCTGAAGCCGATGTGGATACCGGTGCGGGCGAGTTCCTCGATGACGACGGCCTCGTGCGCGAAGGTTCCGCCGCCGCCGCCGTATTCTTCGGGCACGTCCGGGAGCAGCAGCCCCGTCCTGCCTGCCTTGATCCAGGCGCTGGCATCGGAGCGGCCCTGTTCGGACCACTGCGACTGGTAGGGCGCAAGCTCCCGATCGGTGAACTGGCGGACCGTATCCCGGAATGTCCGCGTGTCATCGGTCATCCAGGGCGACTCGCCCCTGGCTGGTTCCATCATCTTGTTCCGCCAAATCGGTAGGTGTATGTTATGTGTTATAAAGACGCGATTGCATTTATCCGGCAAATAAAAGGTCGGTGAATGGGTCAGTACTCTTCATCTAAAATAAACGAGAGATTGGATCGGCCGAGGGAATTTTACACGCGATATTGTAGGTTACATGCCACAATCGGCGCCTGAGACGATTCTTATCGATGGATACTGTCTACGCCGGAAGGCCGCGCGCCCTCGAAGCGGAATGCAAAACGGTCAATCGATGAGTTGGCAGCGATCGGGGTGGCTGGTCCTGAGTGGTCCATATCATGGGTCCACTTCGCTGCAAGCAACTCCGCGCGAACTCAGGTGACCGCCAAGGCCCGCTCCATCAGCCGCACCGAATGAACGGCCTCGCGCCCGGACAGATCACGGATCTGGTGCCGGCAGGACGTGCCGTCCGCCACGATGACATCCCCCCCCCGCCGCCGCCCGCACCGCCTGGAGCAGGCCTCCCTCTGCCATCGCCCGGGACACGGCCTCGGTCTCCCGCTGGTAACCGAGCGTTCCGGCCATCCCGCAGAGTCTTCCAGACCAATAATCGGCAGGTCGAGCGGCATGTGCGCCATCGTGCGCCGGGCTTCCTCCCTCGCCTTGTCCACCATGCCCGCCGCCAGCCAGGTGCGTGCGCGGCTTGACCGGATGCAGGACCAGTTCGATCGCGGCGGAGAACGCGAGCGTGCCCTCCGACCCGACCAGCAGGCGGGCGAGGTTGCCGCGTCCGTTGGCGCGCGCCGCGGGCGTCAGCGCGTCGCTGTCGTAGCCGCCGACGCGGCGGAGCTGCTTCGGGAAACGCGCCTCGATCTCCTCCGCCTCGGCCGCGCCCAGGGTCCGCAGGCGCTGGATCAGGTCGGCCACGGTAGCGGGGTGCGGTCGCCGAGAGTGTCGGGGGTTGCACCGAAGCGGTGCTGCGAGCCGTCCGACAGGATCGCCTCGATCGAACGGACATTGTCGGCCATCAGGCCGTAGCGGATGGATTTTGCTCCGCAGGAATTGTTGCCGGCCATGCCGCCGATGGTGCAGCGGGAATTCGATCTGGTAGATCGAGGCGTCGGTGCTGTAGCGGCCCCGGCTGGCGCGGTCGAACAGAACCTCGCCCTTGATGTTGCGGGCCAGGCGCATCGCGAAAGCCGCGTTGTCCGGCATTATCGGGTCGGTCAGGGAAGCGCTCATGCGGATGGATCAGCCCGTGTGGGCGTGCAGCAATGGCAAAGCCGCGGATCAGCCGCAAGCACGGGGCGCCGGGGACCATGAAAAGCGCCGGAGACGGCATCCCGCGCCGGATTCGGAAGCATTCTTTCTTCTCTGTGTCCTCTGCGGTCCTCGATCTTCCTCTGTGTTGAATCGCGGAACTGCGAGGCCCAACGGCCTGTCGATGCTGTCCCGGGACGGCAGATCGCTGAGACGGAGTGAGATCGCTGGAGCTTCGTTTCGCCCCGTCTATTCCGCGGCCATGGCCATCCCGGGGAAGGGCGGCGGGGCGGCGCCGGAGGCGAGATCCGCCGCCGCAATCGTCAGGGCTTCGATCCGTGCCATCTCCTTCCAACGCTCCGCGGGCGGGAGATCTTTCAGGTCGGCCGTGAGCTCCCCGGCGACCACGGTCATCGCATCGGCCCAGGCTGAGCGCCGCTGTTGCGCGGCGGATGGGACGGCGGCGGATCGGGGCTCGGACGCCGGAGCCGGGGTGGCCTCCGCCGCCGGTTCGGCAATCGGAGCCGGGTCCGGCTGGGCCTCGGCCGCTTCGGCGGCGGCCCGGATGCGGGCCTTGGCCTCGTTCACCATCCGCTGCGCTTCGGCGATCGCGGCTGCGACGGAGTCCTCGGTCTCGCCGGCTTCGACGGTGCGGTTGGCCTGTTCCAATGCATGGCGGTTGCGCTCCCCGGAGCGGTCGAGGCTGTTGGCGTTGCCGCGCAGCCGCAGCGCCATCGACATCGAGACGTCCTCATACATCGAGAGGCTGAGGGAGCTCAGCGTGGCGATGTCGAACGCGATGACCTTGGCGGCGGTCCACAGGCTGAGATGGTTGGCGACGCGGTAGGCGCTCAGCGTCTGCGCCGCCGCGGTGTGGGCGAGGCGGATGTCTCCGGCGGTCGACCACAGGAACATCGGCGTCAGCAAAGCGAGGATGAGGTTCACCAGGTTGGTGTCGGGGGAGGCGGGCGCGGGCTGGGACATGGGGCTGTGCTCGGGATGCGGTGCGCGGTTTCTACCTTCGGTTGCATCCGGTTGTCAAGAATAATTACCTAACGGCGGGACAGAGTTCCTGGCGCGCATGGACCCTCCCCCGGCTTGGCCCTGCCCGGAACGGTGTTTCCGCTCGATGCGCATGCCGCCGCGGCCTTTGCGGGGCACCCTATGCAAGCAAGCTGTTACACGGATTGCCGCCGGAGCAGCGGCACACTGCAAGCCGGACTCTTAATTCCTGTCATCCGTGCCCTTAATCGGTGAAAATCCGTGTCACTGCTTTTCTTACCCGGGCAAGTCATTACCCATTGATCAATGCCCCGCCGCATCCAGCACCGGTCGGCTGACCCGAGCGGGCGTGTGCAGGGTCAAAGTCAACAGGGCGCCCACCAGCAGCGCGATCGCCATGAACCCAAACGACGCGCTTGACGCTCCCGTCACCCCGTTCAGCCAGCCCACGACATAAGACCCGACAAACGACCCCAGCGCCCCGCAGCAATTGATCAGGGCGATCGCCCCGCCGGCCACGTTGCGCGGCAGCATCTCGGCGATCATCGCGAAGTAGGGGCCATAGGGCGCATACATCGCGCCGCCGGCCAGAACCAGAAGCCCGTAGCTCAGCCAATAATTCGACTCGCCAAGCAGATAGGACCCGTAGAACGCAATGGCCCCGATCAGCAGACAGGGCCAGACGAATACCTTCCGCTCGCCCCGCCGATCCGAGAAAAACGACGTCGCCACCATAAGGATCGCCGCCGCCAGATACGGACCCGCGGCGAGCCAGCCCACCGAAACGATCGACAGTCCGCTGCCGGTCTTGAGAATCGACGGCAGCCAGATCACGAACCCGTAAACGCCGATGCTCCAGCAGAAATACTGCATCGCCAGAAGGATTACCGACGGCGTCCGGAACGCCGCGGCGTAGTTCTTCACCGGCTTGAACGCGCGCTGCTCCTCATCCAGCTTACGTTCCAGCGGCTCACGCTCCGCCGGATCGAGCCACTTCGCCTCCGACGGCCAGTCCTCCACCATCCGCCGCCAGACGAACGCCCAGAGTATCGGCGGCGCGCCCTCAATGATGAACATGCCGCGCCAGCCGAATGCCTGAACCAGGTAGCCCGACACCACCGACATCCACAGCACGGTGATCGGGTTGCCGAGAATCAGGAACGTGTTGGCGCGGGATCGCTCGGCCTTGGTGAACCAATGGCTGAGAAAAATCAGCATGCCCGGCAGCACCACGCTCTCCATCACTCCGAGCGCGAAACGATCGGCGTAGAGCATCCGGATATCGGTCAGCAGTCCCGTCGCGGCGGCAAAGATCCCCCAAAGGATCAGGCTCCAGAAGATAAGCCGCTTGGCGCTGTACTTCTGCGCATAATACGCAGCCGGCACCTGGAAGAAGAAGTATCCGAGGAAGAACAGCGCCCCCAGCAGCGATGCAGCCTCCGGCGTGATGAGCAGATCGGTTGCCATCCCGCCGGCAGCCCCGAAGCTGTAATTCGCCCGATCGACGTAGGCGAGGCTGTAGGTGATGAACGCAATCGGAATGAGCCTTGCCCATCGGCTCGAATAGCGCTGGCGATCGGCTGTCATCATGTCTTTTTTCCCCGGCAACCGAAACGCCGCCATCGCGTTGCGGTTGCTTGACCGGCATCCGCGACGCGCCAAAGATCGTCAGAGCCACAGCATTGCCGTGGTGCTGCGCGGCTCACGATAGGAGGCTGCCCATGAAGCCTGAGATCCTGCTGCTGGAAGCGATGATGCCGGAACTCGAGGCGAAGCTGGATGCGGCCTATACGGTGCACCGGCCGGACACCGCCCCGGACAAGGCCGCCTTCATCGCCGCCCTCGGTCCTGCGGTCAGAGGCGTCGTCACCGGCGGCGGCATCGGGGTGAGCAACGCCATCGCCGATGCGCTGCCGAAGCTGGAGATCATCGCCATCAACGGGGTCGGGACCGATGCCGTGGACCTGGCGCGCGCCAGGGCGCACGGCGTCCGGGTCACCAACACGCCGGACGTGCTGACCGACGATGTGGCGGACCTCGGCATCGCGCTGATGCTGGCGGCATCCCGTCAAATCCCCGCGGGGGACCGTTTCGTGCGCGACGGCAAATGGGCCGCGCGCGAAAGCCTGCCTTTGGCGCACAAGGTGACGGGCAAGAAGCTGGGAATCCTCGGCATGGGCCGCATCGGCCGCGCCATCGCCCGGCGCGCCGAAGGGTTCGGCATGCGGATCGCCTACACGGACATCCGCGCCGCGGACGACCTGCCCTACCGCCATGTTCCGGCGTTGGTGGACCTGGCGCGGGAGTCGGACATCCTGATCGTCGCGGCTTCCGGCGGGGCGCAATCGCGCGGCATCGTCAACCGGGAGGTCATGGACGCGCTGGGCAAGAACGGCATCCTGGTCAACGTCGCCCGCGGCAGCGTGGTGGACGAACCGGCGCTGGTTGCGGCGCTGGTGGCAGGCACGCTGGGCGGCGCCGGGCTGGACGTCTTCGCCGACGAGCCGAACGTGCCGCCCGCGTTGCTGACCCTGGGGCACGTCGTGCTCCAGCCGCACCGCGCCAGCGCCACCGTCGAGACGCGCCTCGCTATGGGAGAGCTTGTGCTCGGCAACCTCGCGGCCCATTTCGCCGGTGAGGCGTTGTTGACGCCCGTGGTCTGATCCGGGAATGCATAAGGAAACACAGCAATGACCGAGACGCAGCTTGCGCCGAACCTGCCGCAGTGGATGAAAGATCACGCGCAGCGCTATTTGCAGAGCGGAGGTACCGAAGGTCATATCTACACTCTCTCGCGGCCCGGCGCAGACGATCTGACCGTTCCGTCATTGCTGCTGACGACAACGGGGCGGAAGTCGGGGCAGAGCTACATCTTCCCGCTGTTCTATGGGCGTGACGGCGGCAGTTACTTCGTGATCGCCTCCAAGGGCGGCGCGCCGGAGCACCCCGGCTGGTACCGCAATATCCTCGCCAATCCGCTGGTTGGCATTCAGGTGGGCACCGAGACGCTGCAGGCGCGCGCCCGCACCGCCACCGGCGAGGAGCGGGATCGGCTGTGGCAGCAGGCCGTCGCGTTTTTCCCGCCCTACGCCGACTACGCGGTCAAGGCGGAGGGGCGCGAGATCCCGGTGGTCGTGCTGGATCCTGTCGGGTAGACTTAGGCAAACAGGTTTGACGCGTCGATGCCGGACGGTCCTGGCCCGGGTCCGGCATCCCTCATGAGCAACGCGGAGCTGGCCGCTTGCGACCGTAGTCGTCCTGGTCACGCGGTGCGGCCGATCGGCCGGGATCGGCCGACTCCGGCGATTCTCGGCACCGTGACCGCACCCTGAAAGCTGCCGCCGGTTGATCCCCTGATTGTCAGCGAAACTGCGGTTATCGCCTGCCGGCACCGGAGGCGACCGTGGTGCCAGAGGCAAACTTGCACTATCAATCAATGCAGACCACTCAATGGGGGACGGTCAGCAGAGTGAAGGATGACAAGATGTTCCTCAAGAGCATCAGGCTCACTAATTTCCTGAGCTACGGAGATGCCGCGCCTGCCATTGAGCTTCGTCCGTTGAACGTGATCATTGGCCCCAATGGCTCGGGCAAGTCCAACCTCATTGAGGCGATCGAGCTTCTGCGTGCCACGCCGAAAGACCTGCTTACACCCATTCGCGACGGTGGCGGTGTCAGGGACTGGCTTTGGAAGGGCGCATCCACGCTGCCCGTGGCCACGGTCGAAGCTGTCGTCGATTATCCCAAAGGTCCAATCCCGCTGCGGTATGTCCTGAGCTTTACCGAGGTTGGCCAACGCTTCGAAATCGTGGATGAAAGGGTCGAGAACGAATTCCCCGGCCCTGGCCAGATGCAGCCCTACTTCTACTACCGCTTCCAGAATGGGCGCCCCGTGCTCAACGTTGGGGGTTCGCGGCGTTTCCTACAGCACGAAGACATCGACAATGCGGCATCCATCCTTTCGCAGCGCAAGGACCCGGATCAATATCCGGAACTGACCCACCTGGGCAACGCCTTCGCCAGGATGCGGCCCTACAGGGAATGGAGCTTTGGTCGCTATACGGCTCCACGCCTGCCGCAGAAGGCCGACCTTCCCAACGAGCATCTTGAGCTGGATTCAAGCAATCTGGGGCTGGTGCTCAACCGTTTGCGACGTGAACAGCCGGTCAAAAGGCGGCTGCTCGAGTCCCTGCGCGTTCTCTACGACGGTATCGACGATTTTGATGTGCAGATCGAAGGGGGGACCGTGCAGGTGTTCTTCGGCGAAGGGCGCTACACTGTGCCGGCCACCCGTCTCTCCGATGGCACGCTGCGCTATCTTTGCCTGCTCGCCATCCTCTGCCACCCCAGCCCGGGACCGCTGGTTTGCATCGAAGAGCCCGAACTCGGCTTGCACCCCGATGTGCTGCCCACTTTGGCAGCGCTTCTCAAGGAAGCGTCTGAACGGACGCAAGTCATCGTCACGACGCATTCCGATGTTTTGGTGGATGCATTCACCGACGTGCCTGAGGCTGTTCTGGTGGCGGGGCGGTCAGAGCACGGCACTACGCTCGAGCGGTTGAATGCAGAGAAACTGAGGCCTTGGTTGGAGAAATATCGCCTTGGTCAGCTTTGGACGCGTGGTGATATTGGGGGCACGCGGTGGTAAGGCTTTACGTGGAAGGCGGTGGAGAAGCGACGACTTTGAAAACTGCGTGCCGCGCAGGCTTCACGCAGTTCATCACCAGAGCTGGCCTGAAAAATCGGCCGCGTGTCGTGGCCTGCGGAAGCCGGCGCGATGCCTACGAATCCTTTTGTACTGCGATCGCAAATGGCGAGGACGCCATGCTGCTTGTCGATAGCGAAGCGGCGGTTTCCGGCGATCACAGGCAGGGAGACGATCCGTCCAAATGGCTGCCCTGGTCACATCTCGGACAACGCGATGGCGACAATTGGAACAAGCCGAACGGCAGCATGGATACCGACTGCCACCTCATGGTTCAAGTCATGGAGAGTTGGTTCCTGGCAGATCGAGACAGTCTGAAAACTTTCTTTGGCAACGGCTTCAAAGAAAACAAGCTTCCTGCGGCAACACGCTCCATCGAAGATGCGGACAAGGCGGATGTATACCGCGCGCTGAAAGACGCCACAGACGACTGCAAGACCAAATCATGTTATGGCAAAGGTGAGCATTCGTTCAAGCTGCTGGCCAGGATTGACCCCGCCAGGATAGCTGTTGCATCGCTTTGGGCGCAGCGCTTCATCGACGAACTCAAAGCGAGATTGGACGCATGAACGATGTGGTAAGGCGGCCCCCAGCCGCGGCGGCTGCCCCCGGAATCGGGATGTCAGGCACGCGTTCCCTGGCCCGGCCAGTCATCAACCAGCCTGAATCACTGTGAGGAGGCACGCGCCGTCACCACCGCTGGCGTCCCGGCGGCCGGTGTGGGAAACAGCGCGCCGATGGACACCGCACGCCCGCTTGTCGTCGACGCGCGAAGCTATTTCCGCCTCGGCGCCCCCACCAGGATCGCCGCGACGTTGCGCATCGGGCTGTCCGAGCACTGCCTCGCCCCGTCCCCGGGCGATCTCGACGCGGACTGGCTGGCGAGCGTGGCCGCACCGGCCTTCCACATCCTCGCCCGCACCCGCCCCGCGGCGCAGCGCCAGAGCTTCCTGTCCATCGGCACCGGCTGCGGGCTGGATGCGCTGGGCGCCGTGGAGATCCTCGGCTCCAGCATGATCGCCGTGACCGACGTGTTTCCCGACATTATCGCCGCCGCCCGGGCCAATATCGTGGCGAACCTCGCGCGGGGCACGACAATCGCGCTGACGGCGGAGACCGGCGACCTGCTCGGCCCGCTGGTTCGCAGCCCGCTGCGGTTCGACGTCGTCTACGAGAACCTGCCCAATACGCCCATCGCCGAAGCCGGGCTTCTGGCCGAGCGGCATACCGCCGCGGGGTTTCTTGGCCCGCGGACCGAGGCGATGCCCGCCTTCGTGCGGCAGCGCCTGCTGGTGCTGCACTACCTGGCCTTGCAGCAGGCGCGGCCAATGCTCAACCAGGGCGGCGCGGTGCTGTCCACCATCGGCGCCCGCATCCCGCTGGCAAGCTTCCACGACCTGGCAGCTTCCGCCGGTTACGCCGCGCGCCTGCTGACGTACGGCTGGAAGAAGCAGGCCGCACCGGAGGAGTACATCCCTGGCTACGTGGCGATGGAACGCGAGGGTCTCGGTCCTTTCCATTTCTACCGCGTCGCCGATGTCCGTGCCGCCTTTGCCGGTTTGGATGCGGAACAGGCCGGCCGCGACGCGCCCGGCATCGAGGCCGATCTGACGGGCAGGCGGGTGACGGCGGGGGAGGCGCTGGCGCTGCACCGCTCGGGGACGGAGATCGCCCACACCGCCGTGGCGCTGCTGTCCGAGCCGGCATGACTCCCGACATGAAGGCCCTGGCGCTTCTGGCGCGGCGCTACCTGCGGCGGGGGATCCGCCGGCCGGACGCTGTCGGCGAGGAACTGCGCCGCGTCGATCCACTGATCGCCCTGGCTGAGACGGCCGCCCCGGCCGCCGCGCCGACGCATCACCCGGCCGTCCGGCATCTCGGCGCCGCGCTCGAGGGCTTTCGCGACCTCGACGCTTTGGCGGAAAGCGGTCCGCTGCTGCCCTGGCGGCACGGCTACCAGCCGCATCCGTCCCGCCCGGGGCTGGAAGACAGACTGGCCTGGGTGGAGATCATCGGGCCGGAGGCGCCGCTGCGCTATCCGGGCCTGGGCCTGGGCTTCGTGCTGATCGCCCCGCGCTCGGACTATCCCGCGCATGCCCATCCGGCGGTGGAGCTGTATCACATCATCTCCGGCCGGGCGCTCTGGACCGCCGGTGAGACTGTCGAGCCGCGCCGGGCCGGCGACTTCATCCTGCACCCGTCCGGTATCGCCCACGCGATGGCGACGGCGGAGGAGCCGCTGCTGACGATCTACACCTGGACGGGGGATGTGACGTCTCCATCCCGTTTTGTTGTGGGCTGACATGTCCGTGCGGTGATTGGCTTCTTCGTTCTCCGCAACGACATTGCGGGCGTTGCGATGCACCTCACCCTCGCCGGGAAGTACTGCCGCCCGTGAATGATATCTGGCGCGACCTTTTGCACCTCCGGGCCGATGTGACCCTCGCCGTCGGGCTTGTGCTCGCCATCGGCGTCACCGTCCACATCCTGCTCACCAAGCGCGAAGTCGCCTCCGCCGTCGGCTGGATCGGCCTGGTCTGGTTCGCGCCGATAGCCGGGGCGGTGGCTTACGCGGTCTTGGGCGTCAACCGGGTGAAACGCCGCGCCCGGCAGCTCCGCCCGCAGGAGGCCGAGACCGAGGCGTCCTCCGAGGCAATCCCGGGCGGGTCCGGAACCTATCTGGACTCCTTGCAGCGCGGCATCGGCCGCATCACCGGGCGTCCGCTGCTGGCCGGGACGACGTGGCAGGCTTTCCGGAATGGCGACGAAGCCTATCCGCCGATGCTGGAGGCAATCGCCGCGGCGCAGCGCAGCATCGGCCTGTCGTCCTACATCTTCCGCAACGACCGCTGGGGCGGTCGATTTATCGGCGCCCTGACGGAGGCCAACGCCCGCGGCGTCGCGGTCCGCGTGCTGATCGACGGCATCGGCGGCGGCTGGGTGCTGTCCCGCGCGTATCACCGGTTGCGGCGCAACGGCGTCACCGCCGCCCGCTTCATGCACTCGCCGCTGCCCTGGCGGATGCCGTTCCTCAACCTGCGCTCGCACAAGAAGATCCTGGTGATCGACGGGGCGGTCGCTTTCACCGGCGGCATGAACATCGCGGACGAGAACGTCATGGCCACCCGCCCGCGGCACCCGGTGCAGGATCTGCACTTCCGCATCGAGGGTCCGGTCGTCGCCCAACTCGCAGAGGCGTTCGCCGACGACTGGGACTTCGCCACCGGCGAGGATCTTGACGACGCGGTCTGGTCGCCGGCGATTGCCTCCCGCAGCGGCGCGGCGGCGCGGGTGATCGATTCCGGGCCGGACGAGGACATCCAGAAGGTGGAGTTCGCCGCGCTGCAGGCTGTCGGCTGCGCCCGTTCCAGCATCGCGGTGATGACGCCGTATTTCCTGCCGGACGAGCGGATGAACACCGCGCTTTCGCTCGCCGCGATGCGGGGGGTGGCGGTCGATGTGATCATCCCGCGCAAGGGCAACCATACGATGGTGAATTGGGCGACCCGGGCCAATGTCGGGCCGGCGCTGGCGGAGGGCGTGCGAATCTGGCGCAGTCCGCCACCCTTCCATCACACCAAAATAATGGTTGTAGACAACGAATGGTGCCTTATTGGAAGTTGCAACTGGGACATCCGCTCCTTCCGGCTGAACTTCGAGTTGTGCCTGGAGGTCTATGACAGCGATTTGGCGGCGACTCTTTCGGCGATCATGCAGCGCGCGAGAGGCGAGGCACTGACGCTGGCGGAGATTGAGTCTCGTTCGCTGCCGATCCGGCTGCGCGACGCGGGCGCGCGTCTGATGCTTCCATACCTGTGAATGAGTCCCTGGCCGGGAGAACAGCCATGCAGACTTCACGGTTGCGTTTTTTGCGGGATTGCTCCATTCACTCTTTGAAATGATAAAAGTCATCAGTTGGAACTTGCTCCGCCTGACGGGGGCATCGCTCGGCGATGTCGTCCGGCTCATCAGGCGGGAGCATCCCGACCTTCTGCTGATGCAGGAGGTCACGCAGGAGATGGACGGGCTGACCCGCGTGGTGGGCGGCCAGTACCAGCGCGACCTGCTGCCGGGCCGGGTGCACGGCCTGGGGGTCTGGAGTCCGACGCCGCTGCCCGCCTGGCCGCTGGTGCTGCCGCTGCAGTCGGGCGCGATGTTCAACCGGGTCTGCCAGATCATCGACCTCGGCACCATCACGATCGCCAACGTGCATCTGTCGCACGGCCAGATCCTGAACCGGCGGCAACTGCGGCGGATCGCCTCGGTGCTGCCGTATCGCGCCGCGGTGCTGGGCGACTACAACCTGATTGGCCCGGCGCTGCTGCCGGGTTTTCGCGATGCCGGACCGCGCGAGCACACCCATATCGCCGGCGACATGGTTCCGCTGCGGATCGACCGCTGCCTGATCCGCGGCGTGGCCTGCCTGGAGGCGAAGGCATTGCTGCGCGAGACGTCGGATCACCGCCCGATAGTCGTGAGCCTGAATGTCATGCCGCATTACCGGGCGGCGGACGCCGAACCGGCGATGGGGATCGTGGCGTAACCGTCCGCCGCCCCGGGCCTGACGCCTGAGCAGGGCGGTCCGAGCGCCCGGCGTTGGAAGGCGAGCGACAGGGCGTTGAAATTCATCAGCAGACCGAGCCGGCATCGGCTGATGCGGAGATAGGTCAGCAATTGCGCCTCGTGCAGCGGGCCGAGGTGCTCGACAGCCTTGAGCTCCAGGAGAACCTCGCCCCGGACGATGATATCCGCCCGATACCCGGACTCGATGTCGATCCCGTTATAGTGGATTGGCAGGTAGACCTCCTGTTCGGGCGGGATGTCGGCCAGCCGGAGTTCATGGCACAGGCAGCGGCGGTAGACGGATTCAAGAAGCCCCGGTCCGAGGTTGCGGTGAACCCGCATGGCCAGGCCGATGATCTTGTAGGTCAGGTTTCCATGGTGGTTGCGTACGAGGTTCACACGGCGGGCCCCATCGTTTGACGACAGGAACGGCTGAAACGGTCGATAAACGGTTAATTCCCAGCGGACATAAGCAAAAAAAAGCGGTTACACGGATTTTCACGGGATTAAGGGCACGGATTCCCCGAATTGAGACCTTGGCGACTATCGAGCGTCTGTTCCAAACGGCGATCGCTGGGCCCGCAACCGACTGCTTGCCCAACCCCGAAGCCGGCACAGCCTGCCAGGGCGCAGTCCTGTCAATCTCGTGCAATCCGTGCCCTTAGGCGACGCCCAAGAACTACCGCTTTACGGGGCGGTGTCGCCAAAACCGTCATGGCCCGGCTTGTCCGGGCCACCTATTCCAGCCCGTGCGGCGATTGGTGGCCCGGACAAGCCGGGCCATGACGATGGGGGGCGGCGTCACTCGATTCGGTTGTCTGTGGGCGTCGCCTTAATCCCGTGAAAATCCGTGTCGCATCTTGCTTTCCTGCGCCCGCCGCCATCCGCGGGTCAAATTCACCCCCCGCCCGCATCCTCCCGGATCATATCCGCGGCCTTTTCGGCGATCATGATCACCGGCGCATTGGTGTTGCCGGCCACGATCACCGGCATGACCGAGGCATCCGCCACCCTCAACCCGTCCAGACCGTGCACCCTGAGGCGCGCATCGACCACCGCCATCGCGTCCCGGCCCATGGCGCAGGTTCCCACCGCGTGCAGGTTGGAGACGCCGCGCCGGCGCACATCGGCGGCGATGTCCTCCTCGGTTCGCACCGCCACGCCCGGGGCGGTTTCCTCCACCATCAGCTTCTGCAGCGCGTGCTGCCGCGCGATGCTGCGGGCGAAGCGGACCCCGGCGATCATCGCGCGCATATCGCTCTCGCTGCGGAGGAAGTTGAAGCGGATCTCCGGCGGCGCCAGAGGATCGGGGCTGCGCAGCCGGACCGTGCCGCGTGCCTCCGGCGCCAGATGCACCGGGGCGATCGAAATCCCGGGGAACCGATGCGAGACGACCCTTTCCGCCGTGCGATCGGCCGTGCTCCAGGCCGAGATGTTCAACTGGAGGTCCGGCCGTTCCAGACGTTTGTCGCTGCGCACCAGCGCGCCGACATACAGGCCGGTGCCGGACATCGGCCCGGAGCGGAACAGGGCATAGCGCGCCGTGGCCGCCAGCCGGTGCGGCAGGCTGTAGTGCAGCGCGTTCAGCGACAGGTTTCGCGAGATGCGGTAGGTGCAGGCCGTGCTGAAATGGTCGCGCAGGTTCGCTCCGACGCCGGGCACGTCACGCACGATGTCTATACCCATGCCGGCCAGATGCGCCGCCGGCCCGACGCCGGAGAGTTGCAGCAACTGCGGGGAACCGAAGACTCCGCCTGAGACGATCACCTCGCGTTCGGCGTGCGCGACCTCCAGCCCCTTCCGCGTGAGAAATTCGACTCCGGCGGCGCGGCCGTCGCGGAACAGCACCCGGGTGGCCCGGGCGCGCGTGCGGACCGTCAGATTCGGACGGCTCCGGGCCGAGCGCAGATAGGCGGCGGCGGTGCTCCAGCGGCGCTTGTCCCGGGTGGTGGTCTGGTAGTACCCGCAGCCTTCCTGGCGGGCGCCGTTGAAATCCGGATTGAACGGAATGCCGGACTGCTGGCAGGCTTCCAGCAGCGCTTTGGCAATTTCCCACTCAAACGGCTGGTCGGACACGCGCATCGGCCCGCCGGAGCCGTGCCAGGCGTCCGCGCCGCGTTCGTTGTCCTCGGCCCGGCGGAAATAGGGCAGCACGGAGTCGTAGTCCCAGCCTTCATTGCCAAGCTGCCGCCACAGATCGTAATCGGCCGCGTTGCCGCGCATGTAGATCATGCCGTTGATCGAACCGGTGCCGCCCAGCACCTTGCCGCGCGGTTGATACAGCGTGCGATCGTTCAGTTCCGCTTCGGGCTCGCTCTCGAACTTCCAGTTCACCTTCGGATCGACGAAGGTCTCCGCGTAGCCCATCGGAATGTGGATCCACGGGTTGGAGTCCTCGCCGCCGGCCTCCAGCAGCAGCACCCGGAAGCGGCCTGATTCGGTCAACCTGGCGGCCAGGACGCAGCCGGCCGAACCGGCGCCGGTGACGATGAAATCGTAGCTGTTTGCTTCGGCCGCCACGCCACTGTCCCCAATCCGTTGCGTACCAGCATCGCGCCCGCCGGCCCCCGTGGCAACCCGTCTGCCGATCGGCCTTCCTGATCCAGACAGCAACGGCGGCGGAGGCGAAGAACCCGGCCGCCAGCCAGGGCGGCGTGCCGGCGCCGAGGCCGCGCGCGATGGCGGTCCACGGCACGAAGCAGGCGAGGCCGCAGGTCGCCGCGGATCGCAGCCGTTCGTGGTCCATTCGGAGAATGGCAGTCCGGCCTGGCCGGACCGGGAACGAAGCGTCAGCGGGACATCTACGGCTCCGCGCGCCAGAACCGCTGCACGAACGCGTGCGCGGCCTCCAGCGCTCCCGCTTCGGCGAGATCGTTGTGTCCGGCCTCCGGCGCATACCAAGAGTCGGCCGGTCCGCGCACCGCAGCGAACACCGCGCGTCCCATCTCAGGCGGGACGATCGCGTCCCGCCCTCCGGTCATGACCAGGACAGGCGCTCGCACCGCCGCGATGCGGCCAATCAGATCGAAGCGGTCGCGCAGCAGCAACGACACCGGGACAAAGGGAAAACGCTGCTGCGCGAGCGCGGCGATGCTGGTGAAGGGCGATTCCAGAAGCACGGCGCCCACGTCGAGGTCCGCGGCAAGCCGAACCGCAACGCCGCTGCCAAGTGACTCACCCCAGAGCAGAATGCGCCGCGCCGGGACTCCGGCTGTTCGAAGCGCCGCGTATCCGGCGCGTGCATCCTCGATCAGACCAGCCTCGGAGGGGGCGCCTGCGTTGCCGCCGTAGCCGCGATACTCCAGCAGCACCACCCCCCAGCCAAAGCTGTGCAAACGGGCCATTCGCACGGCGCGATAGCCGATGTTCCCGCCGTTGCCATGCAAGTACAAAACCACAGGCTGGTTGTCCGCGGCGGGGGGCACCTGCCAGGCGAGCAGATCGAGCCCGTCCGCGGTTCGCACGCTGATCGCCCGCGCCCCCGGCACCCCGGCCGCCGAAGGTTCGGGCCGGCGCGTGTCGGGAAAATACAGAAGGCGCCGCTGCACCATCGCGAGTGCGCCGAGCGCTGCGGCATAAAGACATGCGACGGCCAGGATGGCGAGGATCACGGCAGTTTTCATGCAAGGCCGGCATCATCCACAGTCATCAACAAGCCTGCCATTCTACCTGCCGGGCGTCCATCCGCCGGGCGGCGCAACACGAAGGACACGGCACGGATCTCAGTCTATGGCTGACGAAATCGGTGAGCGACGATGCTGTCGCTGCCCGGGCTGCAACCCAAACCCACGGTTAGCCTATCGCCTTGCGAAGCGGCGGGCGTGCCAGCTCCCCTCGCCGCCAGAGCTTATCAGTCGTCGCGGTGCACCCGCTCCATCCGCTCGTGCCGCTCCTGCGCCTCGATCGACATCGTCGCGATCGGACGGGCCTCCAGCCGGCGGATGCCGATGGGCTCGTCGGTCTCCTCGCAGTAGCCGTAGGTGCCGACTTCGATGCGCACCAGCGCCTGGTCGATTTTGGAAATCAGCTTGCGCGCCCGGTCGCGGGTGCGGAGTTCAAGCGCGCGGTCGGTTTCCACGCTGGCCCGGTCGGTTATATCGGCCTCATGGATGCCGCCCTGCGACAGGCTGGCCAGCGTTCCATCCGCCTCCCGCAGCAGATCGGCCCGCCAGCGCAGCAGTTTCTGACGGAAATACTCGACCTGGACGGGGTTCATGAACTCCTCATCCTCACTGGGGCGGTAATCAGGGGGTAAAAACGTCATCATTCGCACATGCTTCCTGGTTATCCGTCCGCGCAAGCCTTTTAGTTGCGACCGAAGGCCGAGCGCCCGGCCCATTCCGGGTAGGGAACGCGCGGGCTTATAGCTTCCCGATACCATCGCGCCAAGAGTACGCGCGAAAACGTCAGATCGTTGAAATGAAACTCTTAGCGAGGGTTAGCGAGGTTTTTAACGGCGGTCAGCGCCGCGCGCGCCCCGAGGCGGCCGCCGCACGCCCGGCATTGCATGCCCACCGGCAAAACCTGCCGGGCGGCGGGGGCGCGAAAGCCGCCGGACTCCTCGCTTCAGCGGCTGGCACGCCGATTGCGTTGCCCGCTTCGGATAGTCTCCACGGGGAGACGTCGCCGGCTGTGATCGTCTTCAGGATGAACGCGTGCGCAAAATGCGCCTGGTCTTCGGTCTTTGCCTGTTTCTGCCGCTCTGCTTCGCAGGTGCGGCGCGCGCCGACGTGCGGATCAAGGACATCGCCGACGTCGAAGGCATCCGCGAAAACCAGTTGGTCGGCTACGGCCTCGTCGTCGGCCTCAACGGCACCGGAGACAAGCTCAACAACAACGTATTCACCCGCGAATCACTCATCGGCATGCTGGAACGCCTCGGCGTCAACACCCGCGACCAGGTCGCCGCGCTATCGACGAAGAACGTCGCCGCCGTCATGGTCACCGCCGAATTGCCCGCCTTCGCCCGCTCCGGCAGCCGGATCGACATCGCGGTCTCCGCGCTGGGCGATGCGACCAACCTCACCGGCGGCACGCTGCTGGTCACGCCGCTGCTGGCGGCGGACGGTGAGGTTTATGCCGTCGGCCAGGGGGCGCTCTCCACCGGCGCGATCGCGGCGCGCGGGGCGGCGAGTTCGGTGACGCGCGGCGTGCCGACCTCCGGGCGGATCAGCAACGGGGCGACGGTGGAGAAGGAGGTTCCGTTCCATCTCGACAAGGGCAACGGATTGCGGCTGGGGCTGCGCAATCCGGACCTGACCACGGCGCAGCGCATCAGCGCCGTCATCAACCGGGCGCTCGGACACGTCGCGCACACGGCCGACCCGCGGACGGTGCAGTTGGACCTGTCCGGCCGCGATCCGATCGAGACGCTCGGGATCATCGAGAACCTGCGCGTGGAGCCGGACAACGCCGCGATCGTCGTTATCGACGAAGCGAGCGGCACGATCGTGATGGGGGCCAATGTGCGGATCAGCACGGTGGCGATCGCGCAGGGCAACCTGACGATCCGGGTGACGGAAACGCCGGAGGTGAGCCAGCCGGGGACCATCTTCACCGGGCGGACTGAAACCGTGCCGCGGACGTCGATCCAGGTGGACGACCAGCATGACCGCAAACTCGGGATCCTGAATACGGGGGTGACGTTGCGCGATCTGGTTGCCAGCCTGAACGCGCTGGGCGTCGGCCCGCGCGACCTGATCAGCATCCTGCAGTCGATCAAGGCGGCGGGCGCGCTCCAGGCGGATCTGCAGGTGCGCTGATGACAAGACTATCCATGCCGCCGGTGCCGCCTCAGCCGAACACGGCACCCGTGTCGCGGCCGGCGGTGCCGGCCGAACCGGCGAAGGTGGCCAGGGCGGCGCAGGATTTCGAGGCAATGGCCATCGGCGAATTGCTGAAGCCGATGTTCGATACGGTCGACACGGCAAATTCGTTCTTCGGCGGCGGCTCGGGCGAAGAGGCGTGGCGGCCGATGCTGGTGCAGGACATCGCGAAGCAGATCGCGGCGCATGGCGGGCTGGGACTGGCGAAGCCGGTCTATGACGCGATGCTGCGGATGCAGGAGGCCAAGGCACAGTGACAAAGGATGCAGCCGATCGGCTTGCGGAGGTGCTGGCGCAAGAGAACGCCGCGCTGAAAAGGCTGGATTTCCCTGCCGCGGTCGCGCTGGTGCCGGCGAAGGAGGCGGCGCTGGCTGCGATGGCCCGCAATCCGCCCCCGGCCGCCAAGCGGTCCCCCGCGATTCAGACGCTGGCGGGATTGGCGGAGGAGAACCGGGTTCTGCTGGAAAGGGCCATCGAGGTGCAGACTCGCATCGTTCGCATGGTTGCGCGGGCGATTGCGCCGGCGCGGGAGGGCGCCCGATACAAGCCACTGCATGAGCGGACCATATCGCAGCGGACGATGGCGCTGGCGGTGTCGAAAAGCGTCTGATGCTGCTGACTCCTGACCTGGCGGCCAGGAAGGGCTGCCGTGCGGTGCGTTCGAGCCCGTTTGTAAGATAAACATAATAATCATGTTGCCAGTTCGATAATCCCGTGCTTATCTGTCAGACGGGTGTCATCCAGACTCCCGGGGGAGAATTTGGCATGAAAGTTTCTGTCCTGCTTAAGACTGTCGCTCGCGTGTCTGCCGTTTGCGTCGCCTTTACCGCGATCACCGTGGTGAGCGGCCTTGTCGGCTCGGTCGCAACCTCGACCTACGCCCATGCTCAAGATGTTCCGGAACCGGCCTCCATGCTCATGCTGGGCGTGGGCGTTGCCGGATTGATCGCGGCCCGCCGCAAAGCCCGCTGACCAGGTCCAACCAATCAGGCGCGGCGCCCCGCCCGGTGCCAGCGTCTGATCCGGTTGCGCGGGCCTGACCGCGGCTGCGGATGCTTCTTGAACGTTCACCGCTGACCAGGCGGTTGACTTCTCGTGCCCGGGGTGTCGAACACGCCGAAAATCCCGCGCAAGAAGCCCGGCGTCAGCGCGCTGACCGGGTTGACCGATATGCTCGGATCGCCGATCGGCCCCTCCACGCCGAACCGGGCGGCGAACACGCCGCCGCCCTCTTCCGGGCTGAACAGCTTGCCCACCAGTGGCAACCGCCCCAGCATCGCGTTGAAGAAATAAGCCGGCACGATCGTGCCGCTGAGCGACGCCCGGCCTGAGGACAAGGCGATCGACCCTTTCGCGGTCACCCCAAGCGACGAATTGTAGGCCCGTGCATCGTTCAGATACAGCGATCCCCCGTCGTACTGGAACGGCAACAGGATTTGCGTGAAGCCCATTCCCGGGCCACGCAGCGCATCAACCAGTCCGTACAGCGTGATCGCCTGCAACAGCTTGGCCAGCACTGGCAGGTTCTTCACCGTGCCACCCCGGATATCGGCCGAACCCACCAGCGGGCGATAGCCGATCGGCCGGGTAAAGTCGGCGTCGATGGTCAACTGACCGGATTGGATGACGCTGGTGGCATCCATCGCGCGCAAAAAACCGCCGGCGTCCCTGGACGTTACGCGCAGATGCCGCTTTCCCTCCCGGGGATCGATCCTGACCGAAAATCCCGCTCCCGTCCCCGATGCACCAATCGCATCGAGCGTGCGGATCGTCTCGCCGTCCCCGGCGGCTTTCACCAGCAGATTGGCAGCCTGCTCCCCGTTGGCGAGCAGCGCACGATCGAAGCGGCCATCCAGCGTCCAGGCCGGCGTTACCGGCCCGTCCGGCGCCGGCCCGCCACCGGACTTTTCGGTCAACTTCGGACCGAGATCGATCTGGCCGCCGCGCAGCACAATGCCAATCGGCCGGTTCGCCGCGAAATGCACCGCGCCGCGGCCATCGGTCCGGCCGAGCTTCATCCGGTCCAGCATCAGCGAACGGACCTGTCCGTCGGCGAACTCGGCCGAACCGGTCAGCAGCAGATCGTCGCCGCGAACCATAATCCGGTCGATCCTGCTCAGCCGATCCCGGGACAGCAGGAGCGTGGCGGAGGCGGAGGCGGCGGAGCCGGAGGGCTTGCTCCAGGCCAGCGTGCCGACCGTCAGCGTGGCCAGCGTCAGGTCGCTCTCAAGAGTCACCGAGCCGGTGCCGTTGCGCCGCTCGACCAGGACGGCCGTCAGCGGCACCGGCCCGTCAATCACATCGGTGACATGCAGCCCGGCGGCGCCGAGCTGCGCGGCATCCGGCTGGCCGGTGGCGACGATCTTCTGCACGACCTGATCCGCCGGGCCGCTGTTGAAATCCATGCTGCCGGTCAATGTCAGCGGAATCGCCGCCAGGGCGCCGCGCCCTTTCAGACTGAGGCCGTCCTTGGTGACAACGAGGTCGAACGCGGCATCGTCGAGATCATGCCCGTAGGCGATGTCCAGGACACGGACCCGCTTCACATGCGCATCGGCGTGGATCGCCACATCGTCCATCGTCAGGCTGTTTTCCAGCGGGAACTGGAATGCCAGCATGCCCGATACCTCCCCGCCGGCCGTCTTCAGCGCGACCGGGTGGGTTGACAGAAGACGGAGCCGCGGTTCCTGCAACAATGTCCAGATGCTGGAGAGCGGACCTTCGACCTCGGCAGCAATGTCGGCGAACTGGTCCTTGTACGACAGGCCGGTGATGCGCATCCGCCCGTCCTTGACCACCAGGTCCGGCCCGCCGCCGCGTATGCGCTGCCGCGCGGAGGACACCGCGATGTCGAGCGTATCGGGGTCCAACAGATGCAGATGCGCCTCCGTCTGCTCGACTGGCGGAACGTCGTCGATCCAGGTGAACGTCGCGTTCGAGACGTCCAGGTCGCCGGTCGCCCGGGTCAGGACGGCGCCGTTAAGCGCCGTGTCCGCCTCGATGACCATGGCCGCCGAGCCGTGCCGCGCGAGCCCCCCCGTGACGTTCTCCACGATCCACGGCCGCGACCCGCCGCCCACCCCGAGCGGCCAGAGCCGCGGCACGTCGGCGATATCGATCTGGTCGAGCGCTATCCTTAGCTCGGCGGTGATGCGTTCGGCTGCCCGCATGACGGTGCCGCCGATGTCGATGGTTTCGGGCGTGTCCTGCACCGTGCGGGCCACGTTGAAATGGGCGGTGCGGATCGTCAGCGTATCCTGCGTCGCGGCCAGGCTGACGACCCCGTCCAGCAGCGGGAACCGGCCCTGGCCGGCCGGGATCACGCCCTGCCCGCAATGCAGCGTCGCAAAGCCGCGGCTGAAGCCAAATCCGGCGTCGAAGTCCAGCGTCGCCTCCAGCGACACCGGCACGGTCACCGCCAGGGCGGGGGACGGATGGCGGAGGCCGGCGAGGCGGAACGGCGACATCCTGACATCCAGCCGCGTGCTGCCCCCGGGCACGAAATCGAGATGCGCGAAAAGATCGGCTTTCTCGTCGCCAAGGCTGAGCGGTGCGTTGAGGGTGCCTGTGACGTGACCGGTTGCCG
Organism: uncultured Rhodopila sp.; assembly: GCA_903851415.1. Classification (GTDB taxonomy): domain Bacteria; phylum Pseudomonadota; class Alphaproteobacteria; order Acetobacterales; family Acetobacteraceae; genus Rhodopila. The sequence goes on from CAINOE010000096.1 coordinate 60,673, forward strand.
GGCGGGTCAGGTCGATATTCATCCCGGCCGTTTTCAGGGCAAGGCCGGTCTTTCGGTCGGTTGCCGTCACTTCGGCGTCGCGGAAATGCACCCTCCTGATCTGGTCCAGAATGCCCGGGCGCATCCCGCGATCGGTTGCGGCCGGACGCGCGAGCTGGTCGCGCAGCGCACGGAAGTCCGCCGTTTCCCCGCCGCTCTCCGACGCACTTCCGCCGAAGCCGATGGCGCCGTCCGTGTCTCTGATGACGGCGATCGAGGCATGGTCCACTTCGACGGTGCGCGGGACAAACCGTCCCAGCAGCAGCGCCGCCACGGAAAAGGTCAGGTGGGCCTGCGGCGCGAAGGCGAGACGGCGCCCCGACGCATCGGTTATGTCAATGCCGGTCATAGCGAGGTCGAGAGGGTAGTCGACTCCCTTGTTAAAGCCTTCCCAGGCCAGCAGGAGGCTTCCGAATGTGACATGCACCGGCTCCGGGTCGTCGCTGAGGACCGCCCGCGCGCGATCGGCCAGCCAGCCGAGTTCGATCGGGCCTTGCGATAGCCGCCATGCCGCGGCGGCCAGAACGACGCTGACGACGGCGGCAAAGCCGATCGCGGCGACCAGGAGGCGGTGCACGAACCGGGAGGTGTGGACGATGACGCGTCCCGTGGTCTTGCGGATCACAGACTCTTCTGCCTCGGCGTCATGGCCGGGTGCCGGGACACTGTTGCCTCCCCATCGTCATGGCGCGGCTTGTCCGGGCCATGACGACGGGGAGCGATTTCGTATAGGTTTCCCCACCCGATGAACCGTGCCCCGTTTTCCCTGCCGTCCCGCTGGCCCGCTGCGTTCGACGCAGAGTCCGCGGACAGGCTCGTCGAACGCTTCCAGGCGCTTGGCGACGCGGAGGCTCGGTTGCTGGAGGCGCCTTGGGTCCGGCCGATGCTGAGATGCCTGGGCGGCAACAGCCCCTACCTGTCCGAGCTGACGATCCGGGAACGCGACACGATCCGCCGCGTCGTTGCGGACGGTCCGGACATTGCCTTCGCGGACGTGCTGTCCAGCCTGGTCCATGTTTCCCCCGATTCGAATCGTCCCGAGATCGCGGCCGCTCTGCGTCAGGCGAAGCGTTCGGCGGCGCTGATCGCCGCGATAGCGGATGTGGGCGGAGTCTGGCCATTGGAAAGCGTGACCGGCGCGCTGTCCGACCTGGCGGAAGCGACGTTGCGGCTGGCCATCCGGCACCTGCTGCGCAGCGCCCACGACGCGCGCGAGATCCGGCTGCAGGATCCCGGCCGCCCGGAGACCAATTGCGGATTCGCCGCTCTGGCCATGGGCAAGCTGGGCGCGGCGGAGCTGAACTATTCGTCCGATATCGACCTCATCCTGATCTACGACGGCACTGCCCCTGTGTATGCGGGCGGCAGCGCGGCGGATAGCGCCGGCTCCTTCACGTCCCGTTTGGCGCGCAATCTGATCACCTTGATGGAGGCGCGGGACGCCAACGGCTATGTCTTCCGCACCGACCTGCGGCTGCGCCCCGATCCGGCGGCCACGCCGCCCGCCGTCTCGCTGCACGCCGCTCTGGTCTACTACGAGAGCATGGGCCTGAACTGGGAGCGGGCGGCGATGATCAAGGCGCGGCCGGTGGCCGGAGACCTAGCTCTGGGTCACCGTTTCCTGGAGGCGATCCGTCCCTTCGTCTGGCGGCGCGGCCTGGATTTCGCGGCGGTCGCCGATATCCATGCGATGAAGCGCCGGATCGACGTGGTGAAGCAGACGGCGCTGGGCGAGGACATCGATCCGGTGGCGCGGATCGCCGGGCACAACGTCAAGCTCGGCGAGGGCGGCATCCGGGAGATCGAGTTCCTGGTGCAGACCCTGCAGATGGTGTGGGGCGGGCGCGACCCGACCTTGCGGATCAGGCCGACACTGCAGGCGCTGAAGCGGCTGACCGAAACCGGGCATCTGGCGGAGGCGGCGCGGCAGCAGTTGGAGGAATCCTACCGCTTCCTGCGCCAGGTCGAGCACCGCATCCAGATGGTCAACGACCGCCAGACCCACGACCTGCCGCAGCAGCCGGCGGATGTCGGCCGGATCGCCTGCTTCATGGGCTATGCCGGTGCGGCGCCGTTCGCGGCGGATTTCCTGCGGCACGTGGCGGTCGTCCGCGCCAACTACCGCGCGGTGTTCGAGCATGTGCCCGACCTGCCCGGCACCGAAACGGCCGGACCGGAACTGGATTTCCGCGGCGACGACCCCGATCCGCCGGGCACGGTCGAGGCGCTGAAGAGCCTCGGCTTCAACGACACGCGCCGGATCGTCACCGCGGTGCGGCAATGGCTCGCCGGCCGGGTGCGGGCGCTGCGGTCCGACCGGGCGCGGGAGTTGATGACGACCATGGCGCCGTCGATCCTGGCCGCGCTGGGGCGCCAGTCGCATCCCGACGAGGCGTTCGTCCGCTTCGACCGGTTCATCAGCGCCCTGCCCGCCGGGGTGCAGCCGATGTCGCTGTTCCAGCGCAATCCCGCTTTGGTGGACCGGGTCGCCGCCGTCCTGGGCGCGGCGCCGATGCTGTCCGAACATCTGGCGCGCTATCCGAGCGCCCTGGAGGGGCTGCTGGCTGATGACGAGATCGCCGACGCCGAACGGATGCTGCGCGAGCGGCTGGCCGGGACGACCCGGTTGGACGATGCCATCCAGATCGTTCGCCGGGCGGTGAAGGAGCGCGACTTCCTGCTGTCGGTCGCGACCCTGGAGGGGCGGCTGGATGCCAACGCGTCGGGGCGGGAACGCTCCGCCCTGGCCGACGCAACTTTGGCGGTGATGGTGCCGCGCGTGCTGGCGGATTTCGCGCGGCGGTTCGGCCGGGTGCCGGGCGGCGCGCTGGCGGTGGTGGTCATGGGCAAAGCCGGCGGGCGGGAGATGATGGCGGGGTCGGACCTTGACCTGATCTTCATCTACGACCACCCGCCGGAGGTCGCGGACAGCCGGGGCGGCCGCAGCCTGCCGGTCAGCCAGTGGTTCGTGCGCGCCGTCCAGGGCTGTGTGGCCGCGCTGACCGCCCCCGGGGCCGAGGGGCAGATGTACGAACTCGACATGCGGCTGCGTCCTTCCGGCAACAAGGGACCGCTGGCGGTGTCGCTGGAGGGGTTCAAGCGGTATCACCACTGGGATGCCTGGACCTGGGAGCGCATGGCGCTGACCCGCGCCCGCGTCGTCGCCGGGCCGCCTGCTTTGCGCAAGCGGGTCCGGCAGGCGATCGAGGATGCGATCCGTCGGGACCAGGAGCCGGAGCGGGTGCGGCAGAACGCCACCACGATGCGCACCCGGATGGCGCGGGACCTGCGCCCGGCCGGTCCGTGGGACGTCAAGCTGCGCCCCGGCGGGTTGATCGACATCGAGTTCGTGGCTCAGGTGCTGCAGGTGATCCAAAGCCGCGAGTCCGGGTTCCGCACCAGCCCGACGACGCATATAGCGTTGCAGCGGTTGGGCGATGCGGGGTTCCTGGACAAGCACGATGCGGCCGTGCTGATCCGGGCGGACCTGCTCTGGCGCACGATCCAGGGCATGCTGCGCATGACGGTTGGCCAGCCGAAAGAAGAGGCGTTGCCGGCCGCTTCGGCGGCGCCGCTGCTGCGGGCCGCGGCGGCGGCGGGCATGCCGGCGGTTGACACGACTGACTTATTGCATAAGTCAAATGCGCTCGCGCAACAGGTTCGCGCGGTCTTTGAACGTCAGGTGGGGAAGATAGGCGGATGAGTGTTGCGGAAGGCGAAGCGGCTCCGGATTTCTCGCTGCCGGCGACCGGTGGGCGGACCGTTGGTCTGGCGGGCTTCAAGGGCAAGCCGTTCATCCTGTATTTCTACCCGAAGGCCGATACGCCGGGCTGCACCAAGGAGGCCTGCGCCTTCCAGGAAGCCTCCCCGAAGCTGGAGGAGGTCGGTCTGGATGTGGTCGGGGTGTCGCCGGACAAGATCAAGCCGATCGAGAAGTTCGCGGCGAAGTACGGGCTGACGTTTCCGCTGGCCTCGGATGAGGATCATGCGGTGGCGGAGCGGTATGGCGTGTGGGTCCAGAAGTCGATGTATGGCCGTCAATACATGGGTGTTGACAGGAGCACGTTCCTGATCGATGCGGCCGGCACGGTGCTGAAGGTGTGGCGTAAGGTCAGCGTGACCGGGCATGCCGAGGACGTGCTGAAGGCGGCGAAGGGGTTGAAGCTGGTTTAGGCGGGGCGGTGCCGGCCTTTCCCGGAACTTGGCCGCGGAAACAAATTCGCGCCCTTACCGCGGAGGACATATGAGAAGTGTCAGGAACGCCTTGCGATGTTCCTGCTCGGCCTGCCCGAATCGGTGCACGGCACTTCTGGCAGTGTTGAGCGCCACCTTTGCATCCGACGTTTTGTAACGCGGTATAGGGTTGTAGTCGGCCAGGTGGCGTTTTCCCTGTAGCTCTATCGCCGCGGTAGAAAATTCCTGGATGCCGGAGCTGAAACCGCCGGCCGGAACATAGGGTCGGTACTTCGCCACCGGGACCTGCTTGAGCGTCTCTGTACAAAGTTCCTTCAGACCCTTATGTTCAACGCTCCTGTAAACGAGCGCGTATCGGCTCGTTGAGCGTTGCGTAACGCCGACGAACTCGTCCGCTGCCGCGATCAGGCAAAAGTGGAAAAGACCGTAATAGGCGGCGGAAATCGCACGCCTCAGGTCAACCTGACGAGGAGGACCGGCAGGCGGCGGAACGATTAATTTTTCCGTCTGTTCGAACAGATGGTCAGGATTCAGTATCGGCAATCGATCTCAACTCTTCCTCGGTAGCGTATTCGATGATCGGGAATCTTTCTTCGTTCGCGGCGCGCAGAGCTCGCTCCACTCCGACCAGGGTGTCCAGGGCCATGTCGCCGCTGATGCTTTCAGCGCCACCGTCATCCAAAACGATGGTTATATGCAGGACTTCCGCGCCATCGCCGTCCACGGCGGGTTCGCTGAGTACGCGCCGGACATCGGTCCGCTGTCGCAAGACCGCCGAGGCTGCCCCGGCCACCACCTCGTTAACCTTCGTGAGTTCGAGCATACGTGTACGTTAGCAGGCCGCGGGGGGTCAGGAAAGGCCGCCATGCGCCGGAACCGAAGGAGACAGCCTTTCCGTTAACCGAAAAGTAAGACTTACCGTCTAACACTCGGGGCACTGACGTGTCCCGCCGCTTCCGGCGGCCGATGCGGCTCAGTTTGGACCAAACTGACCTCGGGTGGCGATGCGGAATGGCTAACCTGCCGGCCGGAATGACGAACAGGGCGATGACGGGGCTGGAAAAGGCCAGCGTCCTGATGCTCGCGCTGGGCGAGGAGCATGCCAGCCGGCTGTTCGGCATGATGCATGAAGACGAAATCAAGGCCGTCTCCGCCGCCATGGCCCAGCTCGGGGTGGTGCCGGTCGATACCGTGGAGCGGCTGTGCGCCGACATCGTCGACAATTTCGATGCCACCGGCGGCATCATGGGCAGCTTCGAGAGCACCGAATCGCTCCTGATGAAGGCCCTGCCGCGCGATCGCGTCGCCCAGATCATGGAGGAGATCCGCGGCCCGGCCGGACGGACGATGTGGGACAAGCTCGGCAATGTCAGCGAGGAGCTGCTCGCCAGCTATCTGAAGAACGAATATCCGCAGACGGTCGCCGTCGTGCTGGCGATGGTGAAGGCCGATCATTCCGCCCGAGTACTGACGCTGCTGCCGGACTCGTTCGCGATGGAAGTGGTGATGCGGATGCTGCGCATGGAGTCGATCCAGCGCGACGTGCTGGACCGGGTTGAACGCATCCTGCGCGCCGAGTTCATGTCCAACCTGGCGCGCGCTTCGACCAACGACGCGCATCACATGGTCGCCGAAATATTCAATCATTTCGACCGCAAGGCGGAAATGCGGTTCATCGCCGGGCTGGAGGAGCGCAACCGCGAATCGGCGGAGAAGGTGAAAGCGCAAATGTTCACCTTTGCCGATTTGCAGCGGCTGTCCGGCCCGGCCGTGCAGGTGCTGCTGCGGTCGGTCGACAAGAGCATGCTGCCGCTGGCCCTGAAAGGCGCCCCGGAACCGATCAAGGTCCTGTTCTTTTCGCAGCTTTCGGAGCGCGCGGGGAAGATGCTGCGCGACGATATGGCCGCCCTCGGCCCGGTTCGCATGAAGGACGTCGAGGAGGCCCAGGCCACCATCAGCAACCTCGCCAAGGATCTGGCCGCGCGCGGCGAAATCGACATCAGCGCCGCCAGCGACGACAGGGTGATCGAGTAGTTCAACGCAGTGAAGGAGGATTTTATGGCCGGCCCGGACCCCACCCAGCCCGCTGACCCGGCGGAAGCGCCGGAGCTCACGTATCCAAAGGAGCTCGAAGCCGTCTACGACATTTCAGTGACGGTCAGCGCAGTGCTCGGCAAGGCGACCATGCAGGTCAACCAGTTGCTGAAGCTCGGCCGCGGCGCCGTGGTCGAGCTGGACCGCAAGCTTGGCGAAGCGATCGACATCTATGTCAACAACCGCCTGATCGCGCGCGGCGAGGTGGTGATGGTGGATGACGTCAAATTGGGCATCACGATGACCGAGATCGTCAAGTCGGAGCGGCAATGACCCTCGACGCGGAGGCCGATGGCGGCATGCCGGATGGTGCCGCGCCGGTCTGTTCGGTTCGCGTGCCAGACGATCCGGCGGAGGACTTTGTCTGCCGCGATCCGGTCATGGTGGCGGTGGTGCAACGGGCGAAACGCGCCGCCGAGTCCGGCGCCTCGGTGCTGATTTCGGGCGAATCCGGCACGGGAAAGGAAGTCTTCGCCCGCTACATCCACAACGCGTCGGCGCGCGCCAAGGGTCCGTTCGTTGCGCTGAACTGCGCGGCGATTCCGGATCACCTGCTGGAATCGGAGCTGTTCGGGCACGAGCGCGGCGCCTTTTCCGGCGCCATCGGCCGGCGCATCGGCAAGCTGGAGGCCGCCGACGGCGGAACCATCCTGCTGGACGAGATCAGCGAAATGGACAGCCGGCTGCAGGCGAAACTGCTGCGCGCGGTGCAGGAGCGCGAAGTGGACCGCGTCGGCGGGCAGCGGCCGATGAAAGTCGATATCCGCATCATAGCAACGACCAACAAGGATCTTCAGGCCGAGGTCAGGAAGCAGACCTTCCGGGAGGATCTGTATTTCCGGCTGAACGTCATCCCGCTGAACATCCCGAGCCTGCGCGCCCGGCCGGACGATATTCCGGTGCTGGCCCGCTATTTCCTGCGCAAATACGACTCCCGCGCCGTGCCGCGGTTCCGCGGCTTTTCCGAGGCGTCGATGAACGCCATGACGGCGTATCACTGGCCCGGCAACGTCCGGGAACTGGAAAACGCGGTCAACCGGGCCGTCGTGCTGGCGTCGGCCGATGAAACCCGCAGACAATGCCTTGATCTTTTTCCGCCCGGTGGAACCGGCGCCCGGCCTGCCAGCGCCGGCGCGGGGCAACCCGCCGCGTCCGCCGGGCGGCCGCTCTGGCAGATCGAGCGCGATGCGATTATCGATACACTTGTCATGACCGGGGGCAACCGCACCCGGGCGGCGGAAATCCTCGATATTTCCATACGGTGCCTGCGCAATAAACTTCAGCTCTACGCCTCGCAGGGCTTTACCCCGCCCGGCCCGGCTTCCCGAACGGACTGATACCGGTCCACGATGAGAGCGACTCGTCCCGCAAACCGTCATGGCCCGGCTCGTCCGGGCCATGACGCCGAGAGCAAGCGCGGCCCCGTGCAATGATCGGCGATTCCCTCGGATCAGTTTTTTCGCGGTTCCGGCGCGGGATACCGGTCGGCGATGCCAGCCTGGGGCTTGGCGTCATGCTGCTGCTCGGGATCCTGATCGTCCCGATCCCGACATTCCTGCTGGATTTCGCGCTGGCCCTGTCGTTCACCGCGTCGATCCTGATCCTGCTGGTTTCGTTGTCGCTGAAGACCGCCCTGGAATTTTCCAGCCTGCCGACTTTGCTTCTGCTGCTGACGATTTTCCGCCTGTCGCTGAACGTGGCGACAACGCGGCTGATCCTGTCGCACGGCAACGAAGGCGCCGCCGCGGCCGGGCAGGTCGTCGCGGCCTTCGGAACGTTCCTGATGCAGGGCGATGTGCTGGTCGGCGCGATCATCTTCACCATGATCCTGCTGGTGAATTTCATCGTCATCACCAAGGGCGCCGGCCGGGTCGCTGAAGTATCGGCCCGGTTTTACCTGGACGCGATGCCCGGCAAGCAAATGGCGATCGACGCCGACTTGTCGTCGGGGCAGATCGATGAAAAAACGGCGCGCGCCCGGCGGGCGGAACTGCAGGAGGAAATCGGCTTCTACGGCGCCATGGACGGCGCCAGCAAGTTCGTGCGCGGCGACGCCATTTCGGCGATTGTGCTGATCGTCATCAACATCACCGTCGGCCTCGCCATCGGCGTGATGCGGACGAAAATATCGCTGGAAAATGCGTTCTCGACCTTCGCGACCCTGACCATTGGCGACGGTCTGGTCTCGCAAATCCCGGCGCTGCTGATTTCCATGGCGGCCGGTATCGTCGTGACCAAGGGCGCCACCGAAGGCAAGGTGCAGGGGGTATTGAGCGGGCAGCTCGGTGCCAGCCCCGGCCTGCTGATCATTGCCGGTTCGGCGGTCGGGCTGCTGTCCCTGCTGCCGGGATTGCCGACGGTGCCGTTCCTGGCGATCGCCGTCCTGGCTGGGGTTTTGGCGTGGCACCAGCTTAACAAGCGGCAGGTCGAGGCGGCCGAAATTCCCCCGCCTCCGCCCGATCCGGAAGCCGGGCGGGATCGGCCTCCTTCGCTCGATCCGGTGCGGGTCGAACTGGGGTACGGGTTGCTCGACCTTGTCAGCAACGGGACGCAGCCGTTGCCGGAGCAGATCAAGGGGCTGCGGCGGGCGATGGCTTCCGATCTGGGCTTCGTGCTGCCGTCGGTACGGATTCAGGACAACATGGAGCTGGGGCCGTACAACTATGCGGTGGCGCTGAAGGACATTTCGGCCGGGACTGGCGAACTGCGCCCGATGATGATGCTGGCGATCTGTCCCGACGAACGGGAGTTTCCTTTGCCGGGCGAAAAGACCCTCGAACCGGCGTTCGGTCTGCCGGCGTTCTGGATCTCTCCGGCCCAGGCGGATGCGGCGCGGTCGCTGAACTGCACGATCGTCGAACCGGCCAGCGTGCTGACGACGCATTTGGGGGAGGTGGTGAAGGACAATATCGCGGAGCTGCTGTCCTATGCCGAAACGCAGAAAATCCTGTCCGATCTGCCGCAGGAACAGCAGCGGCTGGTCGCCGATCTGGTTCCGGGTTCGATAACAGTGGGCGGATTCCAGAGGGTTTTGCAGGCCTTGCTGGCGGAGCGGGTTTCGATACGGGACATGCCGACCATTCTGGAAGCGGTGCAGGAGGCTTGCGGCAGTGCATCGAAGGCCATCGGCACGATTGTTTCGCATGTGCGGATGCGTTTGGCGCGGCAGATCAGCGACAGCCTGCTGGGGGCGGGCGGTTTCATTGCGGTGATTCCGTTGTCGCCGGAGTGGGAAGATACGATTGGCTCCTCGCTTGTCGGGCCGCCGGACGACAGCCAGCTTGTTTTGCCGCAGGATAAATTGCAGGAGTTCGTGGCGCGCTTGCGCAGCGTGGTGGACGCGGCGGTGCAGGCAGGGTACCGGCCGGTGCTGCTGACGAGCGGGCGGATCCGGTCGCATGTGCGGTCGATCGCCGACCGGATCAGGTTGAACACGCCGGTCATTGCGCAGACGGAAATTCACCGGCGGGCGCAGATCAAGGTGGTTGGGACGATTTGATTTCACCGCACGTCGTGGCCCGGCTTGTCCGGGCCATCTGTCGAGCCAGGTGGCGGAACAGATGGCCCGGACTAGCCGGGCCATGACGAGGGGGGCAGGGCGACGGCATCACGCCCCGCTCAGATACCGCCTGCGCAAATGCGCCTCGAACGCCAGCGGATCGAGTTTCCGGCCCGTCGCCTGCTCCAGAATCTCATTCAGGCCGAACCGGCTGCCAAGCTGGTGAACATGGACCCGCAACCACGCCAGCAGCAGCGACAGGTCGCCGCGGCCGAACGACTCGTCCAGGCCCGGAACCTGCGCCCGGGCCGCCTCCATCAGTTGCGCCGCGGACATCGCGCCGAGCGTGTAGCTGGGGAAATATCCAAACGCGCCGTCGTACCAATGGATGTCCTGCAGGCACCCCTCGGCATCGTTCGGCGGGGTAATGCCGAGCAGCGCCTGCATCCCCTCGTTCCAGGCCCCCGGGAGATCCGCGACATCCAGTTCCCCGCCAATCAGCGCCCGTTCCAGCCGGAAGCGCAGGATGACGTGGGCCGGATAGGTCAACTCGTCGGCATCCACCCGAATCGTGCTGCGCCGGACATGCCGCCACAAGCGACTGAGATTCTCCTGCCCGTACGGCGCCGCGGGGCCGCCGAAGGTCTCGTGCAGCCGCCCGCCAAGCCAGCCCAGGAACGGCCGCGAGCGGAACGCCTGCATCTCGACGATCAGCGACTGGCTTTCATGCGCCGCCATGCCGGCGGCCTCCCCCACCGGCTGGCGCGCATAGGCCGAAGGCAACCCGCGTTCATACAAGGCGTGACCGGTCTCATGCACGACGGCCAGGATGGCGGAGGCAAAATCGTCCTCCTGATAGCGGGTGGTGATCCGCACATCGGTGGGTGTGCCGCCGGAGAACGGGTGCGCCGACTGGTCCAGCCTGGCGTGGTCGAAGTCCAGGCCGAGCCGCTCGGCAATTTCGCGGCACAGCTTTTCCTGACTGGTGACCGGGAACGGGCCGGCGGGCCGGATGGCCGGGGGCTGAGAGGCCTGATGCCGCTCGACCTCGGGCAGCGTTCCGGCCAGGAACGTCTCATACGCGGCGAAGATCGGCTCGACATCGGCCGCGCCGACGCCGTGCTGGTTGCCGTCCATCAGGGCGTCATACGGCGTCAACTGCAGCGCCTCGCCGAGCGCGACCGCTGCCTCCCGCGACAGCCGCACGACCTCTTGCAGATGCGGACGGACCAGGCTGAAGTCGGCGCGCCCGCGCGCCACCCGCCACACCTTTTCGCAGCGGGAGTTCGCCTTGGCCTGAGCCTCCACAAGGCTTTCCGGCAACGCCCTGGCACGGCGATACATATGCCGCATCAGCCGCAGATTGGCCGTATCCCAGCCGCCATAAGCCCTTGCCTCCGCCAGATCGGCCTCGATCTCGGGCGCGGTGAGCTGCTGATGCCCGATCACCGCCAGCACCGCGAGCTGGTCGCCGCGCGCCGCACCGCCGCCGGGCGGCATAATGGCCGAGGCGTCCCAGCTCAGCATGGACATGCATTCCCCGACCGTGGCGATCAGCCGGAAGCGGTCGGTCAGTCGTTCATAAGCGGATTTCATTGTCTCCGAGCCTTTCGCATCCAGACAACGAACACGACAACCAGCGACAACGCCAGCCCGTACCACGTGATCACGTAGGATAAATGATTGTTCGGCGGCCGCGGCAGGTGATCCGCCGGTGCGGGATAGACGTTCGCCGGTGCGGGCCCCAGCGCAACGAGCACGAAGCGCGGGACATCGGGTTCGCCCACAGCCCTGGCGATGGCGTCCGGGTCGAGCGTGAAGAACTGCCGCCCGGCGACGTCATCCGCCGCGCTGAACCATCGGGATGTGTCGCCCGGGCGCACATAGCCGGTCACGGTGACCTCGCCGGCGGGATCGTCCAGCGCGGTCTCGCGCTGCTGCGGGATCCAGCCGCGGTTGACGAGGATCGCCGGGGCGCCGGGGCGCTCCAACGGCACGATCTGGTAGGTGCCGATGGTGGGGCCGGCCCGGGTGTCCCGGACTTCGGAACCGTATTGTACGGCGAGGTCGTAGCGGAAGCGGCCGGTTGCGAAAACCTTGGTGTAGGGGGCCGGGCTGGATCCGAGCGGCACGGGGGGTGCGCTTTCAGCGGCCGCGATTTGCGCCAGGACGCCCTGTTTCCAGTGCAGGCGGTAGACTTGCCAGGTACCAAGCGCGATCAGCACCGACAGCATGAACAGGGCGCTGAGAGTTGGGGCGAGGAAGCGGGATCTTCCGAAAGGTCTCATATCCGGCGAGGCGCTATGCCGGCGTCGTTCTATCATCGTCATGGCCCGGCTTGTCCGGGCCACCTATGCCAGCACGTGCCGCGATAGGAGGCCCGGACAAGCCGGGCCATGACGATGGGGAGACGGCCGTGCGCCGAGTGAACACACTGACGGATAGTGCCGGCTGCCTGCCTGTCGACGCCACCTCCGGCAGCATCACAATCCCATCTCCCTCGCGCGGGTCCGGAACTGCGCGGCCACAAGCGCCGCCTTCACCGGCCGCATGATCAGGATCGCCAGCGGCAACGTCACCGCGGGCCACAGGATCGCATGAACCCACAAGGGAGGCTCGAAGCGGAACTCCACCCAGAACGCCAGCGCCACGACGATCACGCCGAGGAACATGATCACGACGACAGCCCCGGCGTCGCCGGTATCAGCCTGGCTGAGGTCCAAACCGCAGACCGGGCACGCCGGTCGCAACGTGAGCAGCCCCTTAAACAGCTTACCCTTGCCGCACCGCGGGCAGCGGCAGCGCAGGGCTGCCTCAAGGATTGAAATCCGCTGTTCTGTCACGGGAACGAGGCTACTCCGGCCCGATCTGACCCGCGCCATACCAGTAGATGCAAGTGAACAGGAACAGCCACACCACGTCCACGAAGTGCCAGTACCAGGCCGCCGCCTCGAATCCGAAATGCCGTTGCGGCGTGAACTGGCCGGCCTGTGCCCGGAACCAGCATACCGTCAGGAAAATCGTTCCGACGATCACGTGGAACCCGTGGAACCCGGTCGCCAGGAAGAACGTGGATGAATACACCCCGCCGCCGTTGAATTTGAACGGGGCGTGGGTGTACTCGATCGCCTGGCACACGGTGAAGGAAATGCCCAGCAGGATGGTGATCCCCAGCCCGAGGATCAGATTCTTCCGGTCGTCCTGCAACAAAGCGTGATGCGCCCAGGTCACCGTCGTCCCCGACAGCAGCAGGATCATCGTGTTCAGGAGCGGCAGGTGGAACGGATCGAACGTGTGGATGTCCGCGGGCGGCCACACGGTCTGGCCGTTTCCCTGGGTGTCCGGAAAAATCAGGAAGTTGAAATAGGCCCAGAAGAAGCCGACGAAGAACATGACCTCGCTGGCGATGAACAGGGCCATGCCGTAGCGCTGACCCAGGCGCACGATGGCGCTGTGCCCGCCGGCCGCCCAGCCCTCTCGCAGCACATCGCGCCACCAGAAGAACATCGTTGTCAGCACGGTGGCCACGCCCAGCCCCAGGACCAGGTATTTGCCGAAATGCGCGGCCATGATGATCCCGAACACCGTCAGGAACGCCCCAAGCGCCCCGATGATCGGCCACGGGCTCGGGTCCGGCAGAAAATAAGGCTGCTTGATCCCGGTGCTCAGCGGGCCCGTCGCATGTTGTGCTTCGCTGTCCATGCCAAATCCATTTCAAACAGCGACGGGGAGACCGCCCCGACCCGGCTGCCGCATTGCAGCGGTCAGTTTGCTTTCAGTTTGGCCTCCGCCGCGGAGAGCGGTCCGACATGCGGACCCGCCTTCGAAAGGGCGCCTGCCTTCGCGGCATCGTCCAGGGAGCGGAAGAAGGTATACGACAGAGTGATCGCCTTCACATCGCTGGTGTTGGGATCGTCATGGATCGCCGGATCGACCCAGAAGCTGACCGGGAATTCCATGCTCTGATTCGGCGCCAGGGTCTGCTTGTTGAAGCAGAAGCAGGCCGTCTTATGGAAATATTTCCCAACTTTGTCCGGGGTCACGTTATAGAGCGCCATGCCGGTGACCGGTTCGGCGGACTGGTTGACGGCGTGGTAGAACGCCACCTGCTCGTCGCCGAGCTTCAGCTTCACGTCCAACTGGTCGGGGGCAAAGGTCCAGGGCAAAGCGGGGTTGGTGTCGGCGTTGAAGCGCACGCGAATGGTCTGGCCGGAGGCGCCGGGTGCCGCGGCAAGTCCGATCTTCGGCGTTCCGTCATAGCCGGTCGCGGCGCAGAACAGCCGGTACAGCGGGATCGCTGCGAATGACATGCCAACCATGCCTGCGATGACGGCCGCCAGCACCCAGCCGGCGATGATGTTGCGGCGCCCGGAGACCATCAGAGGTGCGCCATCTTGACGATGGTGATCGCATAGAACAGGGCACAGAGCGCGGCGAGGGCGATCATGATCGCCCAACTGCGGCCGCGGCGGCGGCGCTCGGCATCTGTTACCCCGTCGTCATGGCCCGGCTTGTCCGGGCCATCTGTCAGGGCAGGTGCGGGGATAGATGGCCCGGACAAGCCGGGCCATGACGATAAGCGGAAGCGGCGCGTACGCATAACAGGTCAGCCTACCAGACGGTCGAGGGCGAGGGCCCCGAACAGTGCAAACAGATAATAGATGGAGTATTTGAACGCCGACTTGGCAGGGGCATCGCCCGTCAGGCTGCGTCCGTCGTCATCCTGGTCATCGGCCAGCACCCGGTAAACACGCAGCAGGAAAACGAGACCGAGCACGGTCGCCGCCACGCAATAAGCCAGCCCGCTGAAACCCAGGAAGAACGGCGCGAGGGTCAGGGGAACCAGGACCAGCGAATAGAGCATGATCTGCCGCCGGGTTTCGCGCGCGCCCGCCACCACCGGCAGCATCGGCACGCCGGCCTTGCGGTAGTCGTCGTTCGCCCACAGCGCCAGCGACCAGAAATGCGGCGGCGTCCAGATGAAGACGATGCCGAACAGGACCAGCGGGACCAGATCGACCGTTCCGGTGACGGCGGCCCAGCCGATGACGGGCGGGAAGGCCCCCGCGGCGCCGCCGATGACGATGTTCTGCGGCGTCCGGCGTTTCAGCCAGATCGTGTAGATGAAGACGTAGAAACAGATCGATAGCGCCAGGATCAGCGCCGCCGGGATGTTCACCGCCAGGCCCATGACGATCACCGAGCCGGCGGCCAGGGTGACGCCAAAGGCCAAGGCACCCCCCGGCTCGATCCGCCCCGCCGGTATCGGCCGCTTGCGGGTGCGGCGCATGATGGCGTCGATATCGCGGTCGTACCACATGTTGATCGCACCGCAGGCTCCGGCCGCGACGGTGATGCAGAGGATGGCGGTGAACGCCAGCACCGGATGCAGATGGCCCGGTGCTACGATCAGACCGATCACGCCGGTGAACACCACCAGGGTCAGCACCCGGGGTTTCAACAACGCGATCCAGTCGCGGTAGTCGGCTTCCCAAACGGCCTCCCCGGCGTTGGCCGCCGGGGTCATCGACGATGTCGCATCGCTCACTGACAGGTGTCCCCGTTAGGAAATCCGAGGCAGTTCCAGGTAGGTATGGAACGCGGGCGGCGAGGTTTGCGTCCATTCCAGGGTCGTCGCGCCCGCGCCCCAGTAGTTGTCGGCGACGTGCTCCTTCGAGGTGAAGGTGCGGTAGCAGACATACAGGAACACCAGGAACGCCGCGCCGCTGACATAGGCCCCCAGCGAGGACACGAAATTCCACCCGGCAAAGGCGGCGGGATAATCCGGGTAGCGGCGCGGCATGCCGGACAGGCCGAGGAAGTGCTGCGGGAAGAACGTCAGGTTGACGCCGATGAACGTCATCCAAAAATGCACCTTGCCCCAATATTCCGGATACTGATGGCCGGACATCTTGCCGATCCAGTAATAAAATCCGGCGAAGATCGAGAATACGGCACCCAGCGACAGAACGTAATGAAAATGCGCAACGACATAGTACGTGTTGTGAATTACCTGGTCGATTCCGGCGTTGGCGCAGACCACTCCGGTGACGCCGCCGACGGTGAACACGAACAAAAAGCCGATCGCCCAGAGCATCGGGGTTTTGAGTTCGACTGACCCGCCCCACATCGTTGCGATCCACGAGAAGACCTTGATGCCCGTCGGCACCGCAATGATCAGGGTCGCGGCCATGAAATATGCCCGGGTATCGACATCGATTCCAGAAATGAACATATGATGCGCCCAGACAACGAAGCCGACGACCCCGATCGCCACCATCGCATACACCATCCCCAGATATCCGAAGATCGGCTTGTTGCTGAACGTAGAGATCACGTGGCTGATGATGCCGAAGCCCGGCAGGATCATGATGTAGACCTCGGGGTGGCCGAAGAACCAGAACAGATGCTGGAACAGCACCGGATCGCCGCCTCCGGCCGGGTCGAAGAACGAGGTGCCGAAGTTGCGGTCGCAGATCAGCATCGTGATCGCGCCGGCCAAGACCGGGACCGCCAGCAGCAGCAGGAAGGCCGTCACCAGCTCCGACCAGATGAACAGCGGCATCTTGTGCAAGGTCATGCCGGGGGCGCGCATGTTGAAGATCGTGACGATGAAGTTCATCGAACCCAGCAGCGAACTCAGGCCGGCGAGGTGCAGCGCGAACAGCGTGCAGTCCATCCCCATGCCCGGCTCGAAGGTCGAGTTCGACAGCGGCGGATACAGCGTCCATCCCGATCCCGACTCGCCCATCAGCAGGCCGGTGCAGATCAGCACGAAGGCCGGGGGCAGCAGCCAGAAGCTGATGTTGTTCAGGCGGGGGAACGCCATGTCGGGGGCGCCGATCATCAGCGGGATGAACCAGTTGCCGAAGCCGCCGATCAGCGCGGGCATGACGGAGAAGAAGATCATCAGCAGCCCGTGGGTCGTGATGATGGTGTTCCACTCCTGGCCCGAATTGACGATGTGGTTGTTCGGGAAATTCAACTGCGCCCGCATGATCTCCGACAGCGTGCCGCCGACGAGGCCGCCGATGACCGCGAAGATCAGGTAAAGGGTGCCGATGTCCTTGTGGTTGGTGCTGAACAACCAGCGCTGGACGAAAGTGGGGTGATGACCGTGCTCGTGATGGTCGACTGCGGTCGTCGCATCCATGGTTTTTCTCCGCTGATCAGCCGGCTTTGCCGCCGGCACTCGTTCAAGCCGCCGTCGCGATCACTGGGATGCGAGTTTGGGGAGCTGTCTCATCGAGGCCGCTTTTTTGGCCTGATCCACCCAGGTCTTGAAGTCGGCCTCGGACACGGCGCGGATGGATATCGGCATCTGGCTGTGGTTCTGGCCGCAGATCTGGTTGCATTCTCCGTAGAAGGTGCCGATCTGGTTGGCTTCAAGCCAGGTTTCGATGGTCCGGCCGGGGATGGCGTAGCGCTGCACGCCGAAGGACGGGATGAAGAAGCTGTGGATCACGTCCTCGCTGGTGGTCAGGATGCGGATCTTCTTGTTGACCGGGATGACCATCTGGTTGTCGACGTCGAGCAGGCGGAGCTGGCCGGGCTTGAGGTCGTCGTCGCCGACATAGCGGCTTTCGATATCGACGTTGCCATGGTCGGGGTAGGTGTATTCCCAGTACCACTGATGCCCGGTGACCTTGATGGTCATGTCCGGGTCCGGCGTGCGGTCCTGGTAGTAGATCAGCCGGAACGACGGGATTGCGATGATGACCAGGATCAGCACCGGGATGACGGTCCAGGAGATCTCCAGGATCGTGTTGTGGCTGGTGCGGCTGGGCGTCGGGTGGCGCTGGGCGTTGTAGCGGTAGACGACCCACATCAGCAGGGCTGCGACGAACAGCGTGATGACGGTGATGATGGCGAGGACCAGATCGTGCAGGTCGATGATGCGGTCCTTGATCGGGCTGAACGACCGCTGCATGCCCATTTCCCAGGGTTGCGGAGCCCCGACGACGCCCTGGGCGCTGGCGAACGGAGCAACGGACAGGCTTAAAAATCCGCAGGCCACAACAGCCAGAAGCCGCCTTGCCATTTGCATCGGTTCACCATCCCATTTGGTTAGCTGGACGCTACTTAGGCGTAGTTTTGCCTACCGGACGCGCCGGGCGCGATCAAGGTACCCGGGGGGTAGGTGGGCCGCTGTTGTCAGCACACTAATGCGAGCGGGGCGGAGCTACAAGGGAAACGCTCGGCTTGCGGGATTATGACGATTTGCGTGGGTGTCTGTCAGCTCGGCGTTCTGCGTGCCATGGCCGGACCTGGCCCCATGGCTATCCGGATACCGGGACAGAATAAGGGGGTGTGCGGAGCCACGGCTTTTCCCCCACCGTCATGGCCCGGCTTGTCCGGGCCACCTATGCCAGCACCCTGCCGCGATAGGTGGCCCGGACAAGCCGGGCCATGACGATGCAAGAGCGACGCCTCGGCCAAACTTTTCTCCGGCTGCGCCTTATCCTGACAGCTATGGGGCGCGTCCCGGCCATCCGCGCCTGAACGGCGGTGCGAAGATGGCTCGGACACGTTCACGACAATGAGGGCGGAGGCGGCCGGACCGCCCACGACATAAACGCGTCAACCCTCAGACGCGCAGGCGGACCAATGTGAACAGCCCGAACGGCGGCACCGACTCCGCCTCGATCCGCGTCAAATCCTCCGGCGAAAAAATCCCGTCCATGGCAAAATCAGGATGCCAGCCCAGACGGCGAGAGGCAGGCGCCATCGCGCGCTCCAGCCACCATCTCGGCCCCTTGGCCGCGGCAAAATGGTTGATGATCAGGATGTTGCCGCCGGGCCGCACCAGCCGGCGCATCTCGGCGAGCAGCCGCTGCGGGTTCGGCACCACCGAGGCCACGAACATCGCCACCGCGGTATCGAAGGAGGCATCCTCGAAGTCCGTCGCTTCCGCGTCCATCTCGCGCAACGCCTGCACATGCGTCAGGCCATCGCGGCGGGTGCGTTCGCGCGCCTTGCGCAGCATCTCCTTCGACAGGTCGATGCCGGTGATCCGCTTGTCGCGGTTATAGTACGGCAGCGCCAGTCCGGTGCCGACACCAACCTCAAGCACATCGAGGCCGGGAAGACGGTTGACCATCGAGACCGCGCGGACGCGGCCCTTCGACGATACCCCTCCGAACACGGTATCATAGACGCCGGCCCATCGCCTGTAAGCCTCGACGATGGACGCACTGTCCAAGGCTGAAATTGGGACGAACCGCTCCGCCGCGGCCGTATCTGTCTTCTGAAGTGTGTGATTCATAAGCCGCCAGCTGTTTCCACGCACGCTGCCCGAGGATTCAGGCCGTCTCGCATGCTGATCTTCCGAACAGTCATGCTAACGCCATAAATGACAGCTAGTGGCGGCGCAAGGCGGCAACGGCATTTTTATGACACTAATATTATACGTCGTCAGTGGGTGACAGTCTTCTCCCGGGTCGTCGTTGCAGCCGGCGCGGAGGGACCGGCCAGCGTGCCGCTCGCCTTGGTTGTGCTGTCCTCCATCGACTCGTCGTCCGGTTCGGCCATGTTCTTTTTGAACGACTTGATGCCTTTCGCGAAGTCGCCCATCAACCCGCTGATCTTGTTGCCGCCGCCGAACAGCACGAGAATCACCGCCAGCACGACCAACCAGTGCCAGATGCTGAAACTACCCATAAGACCTCCTGAACCTGATCGAGGGCCGGTTCCGGCGGGTGATCGCCTTCATCCCGAACGGGTTTTCCCCGAACCTCGGGCGTTGACATGGCGCGAGTTGGCGATTGATGCAAGCGGCGTTTGCCGCCCGCGGCGGCTCAGCCGGCTGGACCCGGCCGGCCCGCGCGGTGGTAGGGATGCCCGAGGGAAATCGCCTGCGCCCGATAAAGTTGCTCGGCCAGCATGGCGCGCACCAGGAAATGCGGCCAGGTCAGAGCGCCGAGCGACAGAACGAAATCCGCCCGGGCGAGGACCGGCCGATCGAGCCCCTCCGCGCCGCCGATCAAAAAGCCGATCGGCCGGCCGAGCTCGGACCAGCGCCGCAGCTTCGCCGCCAGGGTCTCGCTGTCCAAAACCTGGCCGCCGAGATCGAGCGGCACGACAAAGCCGTCGCGCGGCACGGCGGCGAGCAGGGCCACGCCCTCCTGCCGCTTGACGGCCGCGGGATCGCCGCGGGCCTCGGGCACTTCAATCACGCTCAGGCGCGGCCGAAGCCGCGTGTTGTAGCGGTCGAACAGGTCGGCTTCAGGAGCGTTGCGCAGGCGTCCGACGGCGATCACATGCATGACGAAGCAGCTTTCCGGACGGCATCATGCCACCTGCGCAAGCAGCATAGAACCGGCGATCCGCGGCTGGGCGAAACAGCCTCCCGGCGTCCCGGGCTTCACCGTGACCGCTACCGCGAAGCGACTTATACCGGTCCGCGTTGATTTTGACGCATCGGCCCCCTCCCCACCGTCATGGCCTGGCTGGTCCGGGCCACCTATAGCCGCACGTGCCGCGATAGGTGGCCCGGACAAGCCGGGCCATGACGGCTTATGGGAAGAGTCGCTCTCAACACGGACTGGTGTCACTCGCTGCGATACGTTCCATCGACGACGCTCGGCACGTCGGATCGGCAAAGTCCCATGTCCCGGAGCTGCCGATCGGTCGATTCGGACAGGGCCCGGAGGTCTCGCGCCCGGCGCCGCCGCTCCGCCCGGGCGCGGGCGAACCGGTCGAGCGCGGCGTGAAGCCGGGTCCGCCAAACGGAGGGGTGATGGTCGCCATGGCGGCCGCTGGGCGTGGCTTGAAATACGTTCATGTTCACGTTCCTTCGGAAGTTCCGGCCAGGGCCGGACGGGTGGCGAAGGACGCTCCTCTCATTGTGCAGCGCAGCATAAAGGGGCGGCCGGAGCGATTTCAAGGCTGCGGGCCGCGCCGGGACATTTGCGGCCGCCCGGGCGCGGGCGCCCGGACAGACGGGACACCATTCCGATCACCGCGCATGGCCGTGCGGCGCGGCCCGGAATCAACCGGCAGCCGCCGCCTGCTCCCGGAACGGGCTGAACGGATTGCTGCCGGCGGCCGGACGCGCCTTGCGGCCGATCTTCTCGCGGGCCGGCGATGCGACGAGGCGCGGCAACGGACGCGCGCCTGCCGGGCGATTTGCCTTCTCCGGTTCCGGCGGCAGCCCCTCACGCTGCCGCCGATCGGCGATCCAGCGTTCGCCGCAACGCTTCAGGTCGTCCGGATGCATGTCGAGACAGTCGGCAACGACAAGGCGGGACTCCGCCCATTCCCCCCGACTAACGAAAAACGCCGCCGCCTGATTGAAAATGATCGAACCGATCGGCTCATTTTCCAGATCGGCCTTGGCCTGAAGCACGACCTGAGCCCACAGCAGGCGGTAGGATTGTTGCGTTTCCACGATAGGCATATCGGTCTCCGGTTATTTTGCTTGAAGGAGGCTCGAAAGCGTGCCGAATGTTACGTAGCAATACTCTGTAATGGTCTATCCGCCGATCGAGGCGGCGTTCGGGGCGAGCTGGGTTGCAACGAAACGGATTGGTCTGCTATCTGGGTTTGTTGCAACGGCCCGGGCGGTCCGGGCCGCCCGGGCCGGCGGCTTTATTAGACTGCCGTATTGGAAGCGATCGTCTTGCATCGGGACCACCAGATTCCAGCGTGAACCGCTCCGAGGCTATGAAACCGAGCCGCTCCGGCCGTTGCGTGGCCGATAGCGACAGGATGCTTCGGAGAGGAAACGTCGCGTTTGTATATCGGAGTTTTGCCTCACGGCAACGTCATTCTCACAAAAACGTGATCACATCTATTATGCGATGTCGTAACAGATGATTATACGTAACGTCCTTGATCGGCTTCACGGCACCCCGCCGGGCGGGCTGAGGCGCGGCGCGCCCGCGGCCGGCGCCAGCCGCCGCCAGCCGCCGCCCCGGGGGGCGTGCACGCGGCAACACTGCTGACGAACCGCTGCGCCCGGCCTATCATGGCGGAAACGGAGACGAGTGAATGCGCATGCGTTGGCGGTTTGTTTTGATTGCCTGGTTCCTGGCTGGCGCGGGGACGGTTCATGCCCAGGCCCCGGCGCCCGGCGAAGCGCCGCTGCGGACGCACGGCCTGTCGCTGCTCGGCGCCCCGTCGCTGCCGCCGGACTTCAAGGCGTTCCCGTTCGTCAACCCGGACGCGCCGAAAGGCGGGGAGGTCGTGCTCGGCGCCATCGGCACCTTCGACAGCTTCAACCCGTTCATCGTCCGTGGCACCCCGGCGGCCGACGTCCTGCGGGTCTGGGACACGCTGCTGAAGCCCAACGCGGATGAGGCCGAGACCGAATACGGCCTGCTGGCGAGCGTGATCGAGCTGCCGGCCGACCGGATGGGCGTCGCCTTCGAGTTGCGGCCGGAGGCCAGGTTCAATGACGGCACGCCCGTCACCGCCGAGGATGTCGCCTGGACCTTCAACGCGCTGCGGGAGAAGGGGCGTCCGTTCTATCGGCAATACTATGCCGACATCGCCTCCGTTGCGGTCGAGAGTCCGCGCCGGGTGGTGTTCCGCTTCAGGTCCAGCACGAACCGCGAACTGCCGCTGATCATCGGCCAGATGCCGGTGCTGCCGAAACATTGGTGGGAGGGGCGCGACTTCGATCATCCGCTAACCGACCCGCCGATCGGCTCCGGCGCCTACCGGGTTGGCCGCTTCGAGTTCGGCCGCACCCTGTCGATGGAGCGGGTCCCGGATGGGTGGTCGAAAGACCTGCCGGTGATGCGGGGGCTGAATAACTTCGACACCCGCCGCACGGAGTATTTCCGCGACGGGACGGTGGCGCTGGAGGCGTTCAAGGCCGGACAGATCGACTTCCGCGAGGAGAACGTCGCCAAGGACTGGGCCACCGCCTACGATTTCCCCGCCGTTCAGAAGGGGCTGGTGAAAAAGGAACTGCTGACCCACCATTTGCCGACGGGGATGCAGGGCTTCGGCATGAATACCCGCCGGGCGATCTTCAAGGACGTCCGGGTGCGGCATGCCCTGGCCCTGGCGTTCGATTTCGAATGGGCCAACGCCAACCTGTTCTACGGCAACTACACCCGCACCAGCAGCTATTTCAGCAACAGCGAACTGGCCTCCAGCGGCGTCCCGGAGGGTGCCGAACTGGCGCTGCTGGACAAATACCGCAGCCAGTTGCCGCCCGATCTGTTCACCAGGCCGTTCCAGCTCCCGGTGACTGACGGCTCCGGCAACAACCGCGAGCAGATGCGCGCCGCCCTGGCGCTGCTGGAGGCGGCCGGCTGGAAAGTGCGCGACCGCAAGCTGGTGGACGCCGAGGGCAATCCGTTCAGCTTCGAAATCCTGCTGGATCAGCCCGCGTTCGAGCGCGTCGCGTTGCCCTATGTCCAGTGGCTGTCGCGCCTGGGAATCGAGGCCAGGGTGCGCACGGTCGATCCGGCGCAGTTCCAGCGCTCGATCGACAGCTATGACTACGACATGATCGTCATCACGCTGGCCGAATCCGAGAGTCCCGGCAACGAACAGAGCGGCTACTGGACCTGCGACAGCGCCAAACAGGAAGGCGGCGACAACCTGATGGGAGTCTGCAGCCCGGTGATCGACGACCTCGTGCACCAGATCCTGGTCTCGCCTGATCGCGCCGGCCAGGTGACCGCAACCCGGGCCCTCGACCGCGCCCTGCTGGCCGGCTGGTACGTCGTGCCGCAATGGCACCTGCAATCCGTGCGCGTCGCCTACTGGGACATCTTCGGCCGCCCGGACAAACCGGTGCGCACCGGCCTCGCCTTCGACAGTTGGTGGATCGACCCGCAAAAAGCCGCCGCGATCGCCGCAGCCCGCCGGGCCGGGCCGTGAGGCAAGCAAGCAAGATGGGGGCTCCGCCCCCTTGGTCCGCTTTGCGGCCCAAGCCCACCAAGGGCCGGCGGCCCTTGGAACCCATTCAATGGGATCAAAGGGGCCACTGCCCCTTTGCGGGTCCAGGGCTGAGCCCTGGCCTTACTTGCTTTGCCCCGGGCCCGGCCTGATGGCGGCGTATCTGCTGCGGCGGTTGCTGTTGGTGATTCCGACGTTGTTCGGGATCATTGCGATCAACTTTTTCGTCGTTCAGTTCGCGCCCGGGGGACCGGTGGAGCAGATGATCTCCGAGCTGAAGGGCCGCGGCGGTGACGTGACCGGGCGCATGAGCGGCAGCGGCGGGGCCGAGTCGATGCCCTCCGGTGACAGCAGTTATCGCGGCGCGCGCGGGTTGGACCCGCACGTGGTGGCCGATATCAGAAAGATGTTCGGCTTCGACAAGCCGGCGCCGGAGCGGTTTGTCCTGATGCTGCGCGACTATCTGAGCTTCGATTTCGGCCGCAGTTTCTTTCGCGACGAGCCGGTGCTGCACCTGATCCGGGAGAAGATGCCGGTCTCGGTCTCGCTCGGGCTGTGGTCCACGCTGCTGGTCTATTTCGTCTCGATCCCGCTGGGCATCGCCAAGGCGGTGCGCGACGGCAGCCGCTTCGACGTGGCGAGCAGTGCGGCGGTGCTCATCGGCTATGCGGTGCCGGGGTTTTTGTTCGCCATCCTGCTGGTGGTGCTGTTCGCCGGCGGCAGCTTCGTGCAGTGGTTCCCGTTGCGCGGGCTGCACAGCGCCGGCGCGGAAAACTGGAGCATTCCGGCGCGGATCCTGGATTATCTCTGGCACATGGTGCTGCCGACGGTGGCGCTGGTCGTCGGCGGGTTCGCCGGTCTGACGGTGCTGACGAAGAACTGCTTCCTGGAGGAGATCCGCAAGCAATACGTCGTCACCGCCCGCGCCAAGGGCGCCACCGAGCAGCGCATCCTGTACCGCCACGTGTTCCGCAATGCGATGCTGCTGATCGTCGCCGGGTTTCCCTCGGCGTTCATCGGCATCCTGTTTTCGTCCGCCTTGCTCGTGGAGATTATCTTTTCGTTGGACGGTCTCGGGCTGCTGGGGTTTGAATCCGCAATCCGGCGCGACTATCCGGTGATGTTCGGAACGCTGTATATGTTCACGCTGCTCGGCCTGGTGATGCAGATTGTCGGGGACATGCTCTACACCGTGGTGGATCCGCGCATCGATTTCGAGGCCAGACAGTAGCATGCATCTCTCGCCGCTGACCCGCCGCCGCCTGGCGATCTTCCGGGCGCATAAGCGGGGCTACTGGTCGCTGTGGATTTTTCTCGCCTTGTTTGGCGTGACCCTGTTCGCCGAGCTGCTGGCCAATGATCGCCCGCTGCTGATCCGCTACGACGGGCATTGGTATGTGCCGGTGTTGCAGGACTACAGCGAGGATACCTTCGGCTCCGACTTCCTGCCGACGGAGGCGGATTATACCGAGCCGGATGTGCAGGCGGCGATCGAGGCGAAGGGCTGGATGATCTGGCCGCCGATTCCCTTCAGCTACAACACGGTGGTGAAGGGGTTGAGGACGCCCGCGCCGTCGCCGCCGGACGGGCGGAACCTGCTCGGGACGGACGACCAGGCGCGCGACGTGCTGGCGCGGGTGATCTACGGGTTCCGCATTTCCGTGCTGTTCGGATTTACGCTGACCACGATCTCGTCAGTGATCGGGATTGCCGCCGGCGCCATCCAGGGCTTTCGCGGCGGCCTGGTGGATCTGCTGTTCCAGCGATTCATCGAGATCTGGTCGGGGATGCCTCAGCTCTATCTGCTGATCATCCTCGGCAGCATCATCACGCCGAGCTTCGGGATCCTGCTGGTGTTCCTGCTGCTGTTCAGTTGGATGAACCTGACCGGGGTGGTGCGGGCGGAATTCCTGCGCGGCCGCAACCTGGACTATGTGCGCGCGGCGAAGGCGCTGGGCGTCTCCGATCCGGCGGTGATGTGGCGGCACATCCTGCCCAACGCGATGGTCGCGACTTTGACGTTCCTGCCGTTTACGCTGTCCGGGTCGGTTACCATCCTCGCCAGCCTGGATTTCCTCGGCTTCGGCCTGCCGCCGGGATCGCCGTCGCTGGGCGAACTGGTGTCGGAGGGAAAGAACAATCTCCAGGCACCCTGGCTGGGGATCACGGCGTTCGTGGTGCTGGGCGGGCTGCTGACACTGCTGGTGTTTGTGGGGGAGGCGGTGCGCGATGCCTTCGACCCGCGCAAGTCGCCGGTGAACGGTTCGTTAACGTGATGGCGGTGCGGAATTGCGGCCGTCAGCCATTTGTGCCGTGCGTGCCGTGCGTGTCCTTCGTGTCATGGCCGGGCTTGGCTCTGCCATCCACGACTTTGGTTGGTGCGGCACCGCAAGTCGTGGATGGCCGGGCCAAGCCCGGCCATGACACAGAACCTGCGGCCCGTGTTGGGCAACCGGCGGCCCGTGCCCGATGAGTCTCATCACCGTCGACAACCTGACTGTTTCCTTCGGCGACCGCACGGTCGTCGACCGCGTCTCCTTCACCCTCGACCGCGGCGAGACGCTGGCCCTTGTCGGCGAAAGCGGCTCCGGCAAGTCGCTGACCGCACTATCCCTGCTGCAACTCCTGCCGCCCGGCGCGCGCTGCACCGGCCGCGTCGTGGTGGATGGCCAAAGCGTCATCGGCGCCGGAGACCGCCTGCTGCGCCGCCTGCGCGGCGGCGTCGCCGGCATGGTGTTTCAGGAGCCGATGACCAGCCTCAATCCGCTGACCCGCATCGGCCGGCAGGTCGCCGAGGCGGTGCAACTGCACCGCCGCCTCACCCCCGATGCAGCCCGCGCCCGCGTCATCAAACTGCTCAACGAGGTCGGCTTTCCCGACGCCGCCCACCGTCTGGAGGCGTTTCCGCATCAGCTTTCCGGCGGCCAGCGCCAACGCGTGATGATCGCCATGGCGCTCGCCAACGACCCCGCGCTGCTGATCGCTGATGAACCGACAACCGCGCTCGATGTCACCATCCAGGCGCAGATCCTGAAGCTGCTGGCGGCCGAGAAATCCGCCCGCGGCCTCGCTTTGCTGCTGATCAGCCATGATCTGGCGATCGTCCGGCGCTACGCCGACAGGGTGTGCGTCATGAAGGACGGCGAGGTGGTGGAGTCCGGCCGTGTGTCGGACGTCTTCGACGCCCCGGCGCATCCGTACACCTGCATGTTGCTCGCCGCCGAACCGCGCGGCCGTCCGCTGCCGCTGCGGCCGAACGTGCCGGCGCTGATGCAGGCGACCGACGTCAAGGTGCACTTCCCGATCCGCCGCGGCGTTCTCCGCCGCACCGTCGGCTTCGTCCGCGCCGTCGATGGTGTCGATGTGGCGGTGCACGAGGGCGAGACGGTCGGGCTCGTCGGCGAAAGCGGTTCCGGCAAATCCACCATGGGCTACGCGCTGCTTCGCCTGGTGGACGCCGAGGGCTGCATCCGCTTCGCCGGCAAGGACCTCGCGTCGTTCGACAAGAGGCGGCTGCGGCAGATGCGCGCGGACATGCAGATCGTCTTCCAGGACCCGTTCGGCAGCCTGTCGCCCCGGCTGACGGTGGCGGAAATCGTTGGCGAGGGCCTGACCGTGCATGAACGCTCCCTGTCGCGCGCCGAACGCGGCGCGCGGGTGGCGGCGGCGCTCGAGGAGGTCGGCCTTGCCAGCGACATCGGCGACCGTTACCCGCACGAGTTCAGCGGCGGCCAGCGCCAGCGCATCGCCATCGCCCGCGCCATGGTCCTGAAACCCCGATTCGTGGTGCTGGACGAGCCGACGAGCGCGCTCGACATGTCGGTGCAGGCGCAGATCGTCGATCTGCTGCAGCAACTGCAGCACGACCATAGCCTCGGCTACCTGTTTATCAGCCATGACCTGAGGGTGGTGCGCGCCCTGGCGCACCGGATCGTCGTGCTGCGCCACGGCCTCGTGGTCGAGCAGGGGGCGGCGGAGGACGTGCTCGCCCGGCCGCGGCACGATTACACGCGCGCCCTGATGGCGGCGGCATTCACGCTGGATGCCGACGACAGCGGGGCAGTCGAAGCCTGACGACAGGCTTCAGCGGCCTCGGGCGTCCAACCAGGCCAACAGCGCTTCGCGGAACGGGCGCATGCTCTTATAGTGCAGCATCTCCTCGGGCAGAGCCCGCACCGCTTCCGCCAAAGCGGCGGCTTTCTGCGGCCGATCGATGACCCGTTCAACCGGATAGACGTGCACGCGGATGCCGAACAGCACGGCGCCGGTCCGCGGGAGACGGCGCAGCGTCTGCCGCTCCACCCGCAGGAACACCCGGCTTCCGGCGTTCGCCGCGGTGATATCGGTCCCGGCATCCGAACGCGTTTTGCCGCCGGGCTGAAACAACGCCGGATCGTCCAGCAGCGACCAGTTCAATCGGGACGCGATCCTGCCCGGCTTCAGGTGCCGCATGAACCGGTCCACCGGCGCGGCCAGCCGATCGGCGTAGAACGGCACGGGAGCGTGCACGGCGGAGAGGGGCTTGCCGATCTTGTCCATCAGCCCCCAGCGGCTGGGGAAACACAGCACGGCGGCGGTGAAGACCGGTCCTTCGTCGACGGTCTCAATCAGGCATAAATCCTCCTGCACCAGCCGGCCGGCCAGTTCCAGGGGATCGATCGCTCCAACGTCGAAGATTTCGCTCGTCAGGCGATTCCGGACCGTGTGCCCGTCTCGGCTGAACCAGTCGAGGTGGTGCGCCGTCAGGGCCGCGGCGACCATGTCCAGCGCCTCCGCCCGCGCCGGGCCGGACCCTGGCAGGGCGGCGAAGACATCGTCATGCGCGTCCGACAGCCGCCGCCGGCGTTCGGCCATTTCCGGAAGATACCGCTCATCCAGTTCGAACCACGCCGCCTCGGGCATCGCAACCAGATCCATGCCGATGCGGTAAGGACCGGGTTCGAACGGCAGATGCACCGCCTCCCCGGGCAGCGGCCGCATGACGGTCAGCGCGCCAGAAAGTCGCGGATCGCCTCGATCTGGGCCGGATCGAGCAGGGTCGGCGCATGCCCGGTCGCAGGCACTTCGTACACCTCGGCACCGGAGGCTTCCATGCGGCGGCACGTGTCGGCAAGCAGCACGTCGCTGGTCTCGCCGCGGATGACCATGCGCGGCACCCGGATGCGGTCCCAGAATGGCCACATATCGACATCCACCGGCTCATGCCCGCGCAGCGGTTCGGCAATTCTCGGGTCGTAGTGCATGGTGAAGCGCCCGTCCGGCAGGGTGCGCGCCGAGCTGCGCGCCAAGCCGGCCCACTGCTCATCCGACAGCGGACCGAACGGCGCGTGGATCAGGCGCAGGTGCCGCTCGACCGACTCCAGGTCCGGGAAGCGGACCATTATCGGCGAGTCGCCCGGCGCGACCATGTAGTCGCGGATGCGCCGCAGCGAGTCGGCCGGGATGAACGGCCCGATATCGTTCAGCACAAGCCGGTTGATGGGCGCACCCTCGGTCGCGGCGAT
Organism: uncultured Rhodopila sp.; assembly: GCA_903851415.1. GTDB lineage: Bacteria > Pseudomonadota > Alphaproteobacteria > Acetobacterales > Acetobacteraceae > Rhodopila. Next base: position 89,860 of record CAINOE010000096.1, read on the forward strand.
CACCATGCCGCAGATGCCGCCGAGGGAGGTGCCGATCCAGGCGACGTCTTTGGCGATCCAGGAGAGAAGATGCGCGAGAGCGGTGACGTAGTGCTGCGCCTGGTAAAGCATCGGGTCGGGCAGCCGGTCGGAGTTCCCGCGCCCCGGCAGGTCAGGGCAGATCACGTGGAAGCGGTCCGACAGCGCCATGGCGAGCGTGTCGAAGTCGCGGCTGTTGCGGGTCAGGCCGTGCACGCAGACGACGGCCGGGGCTTCGGGGTCGCCCCATGCGTCAAAGGCCATTTTGTGGAACTGGCCGGCGAGCAAATAGGGGATGGAGGCTTCTCGGCGCATCGTGTGATCCGTTGGCTATGGTTAACCGAGAGGTGGCATCCGGCAACGGCGCCTGGCCGAGGCGTTGCCGTCGCTGTCGCGACGGATCTTGTTGAGCGGTATGTCGGCCACGCCGTCAATACCGATACGGCCTTCGCTCCAGTCGCTGAATGTCTCGGCCGCCGGCTGGGATCGTCTGCCCGCCGCGGTAGAGTTTTTAGGTCATCGCGCGTCCCATACCTGCCGCCAGGCCGCGAACTCCGACGGGCGGATGCGATAGCGGGCGAAATTGCCTTCGTGCAGACTCGTAAGTTCGGCTTCGACGACCTCGACGAAACGTTGGCGGTCGTCCGGGTCGAATTCTTTCTTTGACCAGCCGGCTATTCGCGCTGCTGCATCCTTGCGAGCGACGCGCGCCCGGACAAGGTCGGCGATCAGCGCTCGAATTTGATCTCGGTAGCGAAGCCGGAACGGATCCGGTTCGCCAAGAGATTGACGGACGGCGGCATAACGGGCGGCTGACCGCTCGTAGGCCCAGACGAAGACGTCCTTGAGGAGGTCGACCTTGGTCTGCTCATAGACGCCGAGCACGGCGTCCGCGTAGGTCTGCCTGGGTACATCGGCGAACGACAGCGGCGATAGGTTGCCCTTGATGAGCGGGATGTTTGCTGCGAGGCGCGACACCCGCTTGTTCACGTCGTCGAATGGCTGCAGGTAGGGGACCTGCACCATGACGAAGAATGCTTGCTCGAAGGGATCGATGATCGCCGCCGCCGTTGCGAGGATCTGATCGAAGCTTTCCTCGATGATCTGCGGCACTTCCAATGGATGGAAGACGGAGCGCTCGATGCCGACGGCAATGTAACGCAGCCTGCCGGCTGCTGTCGGATCGGCGAGGAGGTTGTTGGCCAGAAGCGCGTGGAGATTGAGGACGGTGTATCGGTTGAAGCCGATCTCGTCCGCGGCACTGACCAGGAATTCGATCGCGTCTTTATGGTTCAGGATCATCTGCGCTTCGAGGTGAGCGCGACCCTCGGCCTCCTCGCCCAGTTCAATGAGGCGCTTGGTGTCGAGGAGCGAGTAGGTGTTGCCCTCGAGGCGGCTTGAATTCCAGGCGAGATCGATCAGCAACCTGCTGAGAATTTGTTTGGCGTAGGTGCCGGCCGGCTGTTCCGCAATCTGAGGACGGCCGACGGCCGCGAGGTGCGCTCGCTCCGGCTCGGTCAGGTAGGCCGACACGTTCGGCCGATAGCGGTCGAGGAACGTCCGGTCATAACCAACCGGCTTGCGGGCTTCCGGTGCCTGACGGACGTAGTCGCGGATCGCTGTCCCCGCTTCGGAGAGCGGAATAACAAGTGCGTCGGCGTCTTCCCGTGCCGTCGCGCCGATGCCCGCATCGGGCATCCGGTATTTCGCCCACCGCCCACCGCCGTCCATGATGAGGCGCTTTCGGGTGACAAGGTGCTTGAGGCGATACTGGAGAGTGCGTGGCGGGACCGGAGGTGTCAGGGCGTGCAGAATCTGCGGTGCAGACACGGCTTTTGGGTTGCGCCGCACGGCGTCTTCGATCGCTGCCAGTGCTTCTTCCGGGATCTGGTTCGCCAAGGCAGCCTTTCCGGCGCGTAGAATTAAGGCGCAAGAATGACCGATCCAGGCGCAATAATCAAGGGTAGGCGCAATGTTAGTTGCGCCTGGACCCAGTTAGGTAACCTTGGCCTTGTTGCCAAATCGGTGTGACGCCCCGGACGCCGATTAAATCACACCCTTCTCCCGCAGCGCCGCCAGCTCCGCCTCACCCAGACCCAACCGCTCCCCCAGCACCGCATCCGTGTGCTCCCCCAGCAACGGCGGCGGCAGCCGGTAATCCGCCGGAGTCTCCGACAGCTTCACCGGGTTGGCGATCACCTTCACCGTCTGCCCCGAGCCGTGCGCCATCTCCAGCACCATCTCGCGCGCCAGCACATGCGGGTCCGCAAACACCTCCGCCAGTTTGTTGATCGGCCCGCAGCCGATCTTCAGCGACTCGAGCCGCTCGATCCACCAATGCGTCGGGTGCTGCCGCATCACCGGAGTCAGCGTATCGGTCACCACCTGCCGGTTGCCGACGCGGGCGGCATTGGTGACGAAGCGCGGGTCGTCCAGCAGATGAGTCAGCTCGAACGCCTCGCAGAAGCGCCGGAAAGTCGGGGCGTTGCCGATGGACAGCACCATGTGGCCGTCCGCGGTCGGGAACACCTGATACGGCGCGATATTGGGATGCTGGTTGCCCAGCCGCACCGGGTTCTCCCCGGTCGCCAGGTAGTTCATCCCCTGGTTGGCCAGCCACGCCACGCTGGTATCCAGCATCCCGATATCGATCTGCTGCCCCTGCCCCGTCAGGTCGCGATGCCGCAGCGCCGCCAACACCCCGATGCAGCCGTACAACCCGGCAAACAGGTCCGCCACCGGCACGCCCACTTTCTGAGGCAGCCCGTCCGGCTCGCCGGTCAAACTCATGACCCCGCCCATGCCTTGAATCAGACTGTCGTATCCCGGCCGCGGCGCATACGGTCCAGTCTGCCCGAAGCCGGTGATCGAGCAATAGATCAGCCGCGGGAACCGGGCATGAAGCTGCTCATACCCCAGCCCGTATTTCGCCAGCGCGCCGACTTTGAAGTTCTCGACGAGGATGTCGCACCCGGCGATCAGCTTGAGCGCGATCTCCTGGCCCTCCTGCTGGCCGATATCCAGCGTGACCGAGCGCTTGTTGCGGTTGACTCCGATGAAGTAGGCGCTTTCCTTGGTGCCCGCCATGAAGGGCGGCGCAAACCCGCGGGTATCGTCACCCGCGCCCGGCCGCTCGATCTTGATAACATCCGCCCCCAGATCAGCCAGCATCTGCACGCAGGTCGGCCCCGCCAGCACGCGGGTCAGGTCGAAAACCCGCAAACCTTTCAGCGGACCTGTCGGATCGGTCATATCAGTCTCCCGGAAGCCGGATATTGCGAGCGGCGGCGACTCGTCGGACGGTTATAGGTCGCGGCAGGACGCAGGCAACCGGCCCTGACCAAACAAAGCGGGGGGGGAGAATCGATGCCAAAGCCGGGCGGCACGATCGAGGGGCCGCGTTCGTGGCGCGCAGCCTGGCTGACCCTGGCCATCCTGTCGGTCTCCTACGGCTCGCCGCTGCTGGCCGTCGTCGGCCTGCGAGAGATGCAGGCCGCACTTCACACCGACCGGTCCGTTCTGTCGCTGGCCAGCGCTCTGGTGTGGATCGGCAACGGAGCCGGCGGCATCCCGATGGGCTGGCTGGCGGACCGCATCGGCATCCGCCGCACGGTGCTGTTCGGCGCGGTGATGATGGCCGCCGGACTGGCGCTCTCCAGCACCGGCTCGGTCCGGGCGCTGCTGGTCGGGCATGGCCTGTTCATCGGGTTTCTCGGCAACGGCGCGATCTATGCGCCGCTGATCGTCTATGTCAGCCGCTGGTTCGACCGCCGCCGCGGCACGGCGATCGCGCTGATTTCGTCCGGCCAGTATGTCGCCGGCATGATCTGGCCATCGCTGCTCGGCATCGGCATCGCCCGCTACGGCTGGCAGACGGCGATGCTGGCCTATGGCGGCGTCGTGCTGGCGCTGGTCCTGCCGATGCTGGCGCTGCTGCGGCCCTCGCCGGAACCGGTCGCGGCCCCGGCAAGCGAAGCCGGCCACCCGTCCGCGGGCCGCGTTTTGGGCCTGGCTCCGAACACCGCGATGGTGCTGATCTGCCTGGCCAGTTTCCTGTGCTGCGTGCCGATGGCGATACCCTCGTCGCACCTTGTCGCGTTCTGCGGCGACATCGGCATCGCGGACGGCGCGGCGATGGTGTCCGTCATGACCGCCTGCGCGTTCCTGTCGCGGCAGTTCTGGGGCGCCTTCGCCGACAGGTTCGGCGGCTTGCGGACGGTATTGGCCGGTTCGGCGTTCCAGATGGTGACGATCGCCGCGTTCACGCTGACCCGCAACGAGGCCGGGCTTTTCGCGGTTTCAGCCGCGTTCGGGCTGGGCTTCAGCGGCATCATCCCGGCCTACGCCGTGGCGATCCGGGAGCTGTATCCGTCGAAGGAGGCGTCGTGGCGCATCCCCACGGTCCTGTTCACGGGGATGTCCGGGATGGCGTTCGGCAGTTGGTATGCCGGCTGGATGGTTGACCTGTTCGCGTCGTACCAGCCGGCGTTCGCCTCGGGCGTGGTGTTCAATCTCGCCAACCTGATCGTCGTGCTGGTCCTGCTCGGCGGCTCGATATGGCGGGGCGGCGGCTCCGTCGCGGCTGTGGCACGCTGGATCATCCTCGCGCGCCGATGGAGCGGTTCACGGTCCCGCGTTTAATAAACCGGCAGATACCTGATCGCCGTTAGAATGATCCCGACCGCGACCACCAGCATCCCGCCGACGCGGATGGTCAGCCGCCGCTCCAGTTCAACCAGATCACGCTTGATCGCGACTTCCACGGCCCGCACATCCGCTGTGATCGCGACGCCAACCGCCTGCAGCCGATCGGCGGGTGTGAGGGGATCGAATGGGACAGCGGTCATCCGAGGGACTCCTATTATGCGATATTATGGATCCTTCGGGAACGCGTGCAACCTGCCAGCCACGGGTCCACCTTCCGCCGCCTCCCGCTTCTGCCGCCGCAGCAGAACCAGCATCAGCGCCATCCCCGGCAGCGCCCCCGCCATGCAGACGGCGTAGAACAGCGTCCATCCCAGCGACGCGGCCATCAGCCCCGACACCGCGCCAACGGTATGGATCGCCAGGTTCGGCACCGACGACAGCAGCGCATACTGAGTCGCCGCGAACTCCCGCGCGCACAGCCCGGACAGGAAGGTCAGGAACGCAGCGTCGGCGAGGCCCTGCGCGAACGCCTCGGTCGTCACCGTTGCGTACAGCATCGCGGGCTGCCCGGGCGTCAGCGACAGCAGAACATACATCGCCATTGCCAGCGTCTGTGCCGTACCGGTCAGCAGCAGCGCCCGCCCGACTCCGATGCGCGCGACCAGCCACCCGCCCAGAGTGATGCCCGCCAACGTCCCGCCGAGCGAAAACGGCCCGGTCCCGGCGATCGCCGCCTTGTCGAACGTCAGATGCCGGTAGAACGGAGCGGTCATGATCCCGGCCATTGCCTCGCCCAGCTTGAACAGCGCCACGAAGGACAGCACCAGCACGGATGACGGACGCGCCAGGAAAGATCGGACCGGCTCGATCACCGCATGCCGCAGCCCCCGCGCGGGAACCGCCACCGGCCCATCCTCCCGTGCCGCCGCCAGGGTAACGCCGGTTCCGGCGGCGATCAGCACCGCCACGCCCAGCAGCGCCTGATGCCAGCCGACATATCCCGCCGCGGCGATCACGCCGGTGGTGGAAACCAGCATGGCGACGCGATAGCCCCATACGTAGCAGGCGAGCGCCACGCCCTGCCGGCGCTCCGGGAAAATCTCGATGCGCCAGGCGTCGATGGCGATGTCCTGGGTCGCCGACAGCACCGCTACGCAGGCGGCGGCGGCAAACGCCGCAACCGGAGCGACTGCCGGGTCGGACAGCGCCAGCAGCACCGCGGCCAATCCCAGCAACGGCTGGATCAGCAGCAGCCACCCCCGCCGCCGGCCGAGGCGGCGCAGCCCCGCCAAAGGCGGCGGCTGGTCGAGCAGCGGCGCCCACAGAAACTTCAGCGAATACGCCAGCCCGATCCAGGCGGTCAGCCCGACGACCGACAGCGCAGTGCCGCTGTCGGAGAGCCACAGCCGGAAGGTGAACCCGGACAGCGGCAGCGGCAGGCCGGAGACGAAGCCATAGGCCGCCATCGCCGCCAGCCGCCTGTCGAAGCGCATGGGAAGACGCTCAGGCCGGGACGTTCGCGTCGCCTTTGCCCAGGGCCCGCTGCATCGTGACCACGTCGATCCAGCGGCCGAACTTGATCCCGACGGCCCGCATGGTCCCGACACGGTGGAAGCCCAGGCTGGCATGCACGCCGATGGAGCCGACATTGTCGGAATCGCCGATGACCGCGATCATCTGCCGCGCGCCCTGCGCCGTGGCCAGCTCGATCAGCCGCGTCACCAGCGCCTTGCCGACGCCCTGGCCCCGCACGTCCTCCCGGACATAGATGCTGTCTTCCACGGTAAAGCGATAGGCCGACCGGTCGCGGAACGGCCCGTAATAGCCGAAGCCGAGCACGCCGGTCGCGTCCACGGCCACCAGCCAGACGGAGCCGTGGTCGACGATCGCGTGGAACCGCGCCGCGATCTCCTCCACCGAGGGCGGCTCCTCCTCGAATGTCCCGGTGCCGTTCAGCACGTGGTGGGCGTAGATCGCCTGCATGTCCGGGACATCGGCTTCCGTGGCGCTTCGGATGTTCATGCAAGACGTCTCCCTGCGAGGCTGGAACAGGATAGGCACATAAAGCGCGCGTTGACGACGCGTTCTGCGGCAAACTGGCGGCGCCCGGCGTTATCGATACCTGGCACCAGCGGCCTTCCGGTTTGTCAGCCGCCCGGGGACGTGTCACAACGTGCGAATTCAGTATGTAACACAGATAACATTGTTCGCCATATAAGGATCGGTAGCGTTGCTAGTTTGTTTACGAAATTAAGATTTAGGTTCCATTTGCGACATCGGTTCGACATACTCGAAACGTGAACGGATAGCTGCCATACGCATGGTGGCCCCGGGGAGTGCGTTTATCGCCCGCCTTGCCAGGATCGGCCATGGCGGGTGGGTAGCATCGCATACCCGTGTAAACAAACTGGCCAGACGCAGCGGAACCCGGGCATGCCGGGGACCGATGGTGTCTGATACGCCACTAGAAGGGTTTGCTCGTGGACATATCTGACGGACACACACCCGGGCCTTTCGGGAATAACCGCGTGCCCGCAACGATGGCGCAGGCCGCGGGCGATGGTGGCGGCGGGTCATCGGGCGCCGGGATGTCGTCCCCCGCCGGAGGTGCCGGAGGCCCGATTCATCCGAGACTGCTCGCGATGATGTCAGCAGCCCGCTATTATGGCCTCGAGTTGGATGCGGCCGATTTCCGCCTTGGCCAGGATGAGACCTACCCCACCGCGGCGGCGCTCTCCGCCTGGGCGCAAGGTGCGGGCATGTGGTCGCGGGCGCTGCGCCTGCGCTGGCGGCACATGTTCTCGGTCGCCGGCGCGGGCCCGGTGGTGCTGCTGTTCAATGACGGGTCAGCGGGCCTTCTGACCGGGGCGAACCCGGAAACCAAGATCGTCTTTATCCGCGACCCCCGCGCGCCGGAAGCCGAGCCGCCCATCCCCGTCGACGAAATGCGGCTCGCCGAGGTCTGGAACGGCGAGGTGGTGCTGGTACGCGCCGAACGGTCGCAGGAGCAGGCCGATCCGCCGTTCACGCTGCGGTGGCTGGTCAGCGTGGTGCTGAAGGAAGGAAAGTCGCTCCGCGACCTGCTCGTCGCTTCCCTGGCGATCAGCTTCCTGACGATCCTGCCGCCCTTGCTGGTGATGCAGACGGTCGACAGAGTGATGGTTCATCACAGCTATTCAACGCTGTTCCTGATCGCTTCCATTCTTGGCACGATGGTCGCCTATGAAACATTGCTCGGGTTCGCCCGCCGGCTGATCATTCTGGTCATCGGCACGAAAACCGACGCCAAGCTCAGTTTGCATGTCTTCAGCCGGCTGATCCGCCTGCCGCTCGACTATTTCGAACGGCATCCGGCCGGTGAGACGATGTATCGGGTCAGCCAGGTCAACGCGGTCCGCCAGTTCATCACCGGCAAGCTGATGACCACGATCCTCGACCTGATCACACTCGCCGTATTGCTCCCGTTCCTGTTCTGGCTGAACGCCACGCTGGCCTGGATCGTCATGGTTTGCGCCACGAGCATCATGCTGATCATCCTGGCCTTTCTGCGGCCCATGCGGATCATCTTCGGCAAGGTCGTCCTGGCGGAAACCTTGAAGCAGGCCGCGCTTGGCGAAACCATTTTCGGCATCAAGACCGTCAAGTCGCTGGCGATCGAACCGCAGCGCAAAGCGCTTTGGGACGAGAAGACGGCCGAAGTCGGCAAGTGGCGGATGCAATTGGGCAAGCTCTCGAACTGGCCGCAAACCCTGGTCACGCCGATCGAGCGGTTCATGTACATGGGGACGATTCTCGTCGGCGCTTACCTCGCCCTGGCGGACGACGGCGGCTTCCAGATCGGCAGCATGTTCGCCTTCATGATGCTGTCTCAGCGTGTCAGCCAACCGCTCGTCGGATTGGCGAGACTGATCGAGGAATGGGAGGAAATCGGCGCCTCGATGGGCCAGGCGGGCGAGGTTCTGAACCGGCCGCTTGAAGTCGATGCCGCATCCGGTGGCCTGCGCCCGAAGTTCGCCGGCGCCGTCAGCTACGAAGACGTGACGTTCACTTATGCCGGCACGAAGCTGCCGGCACTCGACCGCGTGACATTTTCCGTGCCTCCGGGAACCACGCTCGGCCTGGTCGGCCGATCAGGTTCGGGCAAGTCGACGGTCACAAGGCTGCTGCAGGGCATCAATCGCGAATACTCGGGCTTTCTCAAGATCGACGGCGCCGATTTGCGCGAAATCAACCTGCGGCATCTGCGGTCCAGCTTCGGCGTTGTTCTGCAGGAGAATTTCCTGTTCCGCGGCACCATCCGCGACAACATCCTGGCGGGCCGTCCCGGCCTGACCCTTGAAGATGCGATCCGGGCCGCACGGCTGGCCGGCGCCGAGGAATTCATCGAGCGGATGCCGAACGGCTACGAAACCTGGATCGAGGAAGGATCGCCCAACCTGTCCGGCGGCCAGCGGCAGCGGCTGGCCATCGCCCGCGCCCTGATAACCGACCCGCGCATCCTGATCCTGGACGAGGCCACCAGCGCGCTCGATCCGGAATCCGAGGCCTTGGTCAACGCCAACCTCAAGCGCATCGCCCGCGGGCGCACCATGTTCATCGTCTCCCACCGCCTCTCGTCGCTGGTCGATTGCGACCAGATCCTGGTGCTGGAGAGAGGCAAAGTGGCCGATATCGGAAACCATGCCACCTTGCTGGAGAGATGCGCGATTTATCGCACGCTTTGGAACCAGCAGAACCGTCACATGCAGAATCAAGGAACTGGTCATGCAGCTCTCGCCCCGGCCCTCCTCCAAGGCAGTTAGCGCCTCTCGGGACGACCGTCACGATCCTACGCTGCCGGTTATCCTTGAATACCAATCGCCTTCAGCCGCAATTCTCAATATGCCGATGCCGCGCATCGCGCGGAATATCACCTGGGTCATCAGCAGCATGATCGCCGTGGTTTTCGTCCTGTCGGGCGTGATCAATGTCGACCGTGTGGTCACTGCTCAAGGGCTGGTCGTGGCGCGATCGCCGACCATTGTCGTGCAGCCGCTGGAGACGGCGATCGTCCGGTCGATCGAAGTGCATGTCGGCGACATTGTCCATGCCGGTCAGATTCTCGCCCGGCTCGATCCCACCTTCGCGCAGGCCGATGCCGGCGCCGCGGCCGCGCAGGTGTCGCTGCTGCAGGCGGAGGTGTCGCGCATGCAGGCGGAGATGGAGAACCGGCCGTTCACGTATAGCGGGCTGGATCCCAACATGATGTTCCAGGCCGCGATTTACGCCCAGCGCCAGTCTGAGTACAACCACAAGCTTGAGAACTACAGGGAGAAGTTCGATAGTCTCGCGGCAACGATTTCCCGCGCCCGCTCGGACGAAGTCGGCTATCGCGACCGCCTCACCTACGCGAAGTCGCTGGAGCAGATGCGGACCGAGTTGGAACATCTGAATGTCGGGTCGAAGCTCAATACGCTTTCGGCCATGGACAGCCGGGCCGAGATGCAGCGCCAGCTTGAGAACGCCCGGCAAACCGCCGAGGGGGCTCAGCGAGACCTTGCGGCGCTGGTTGCGGAGCGGAACGAGTACATCGACAACTGGCATAACGAGGGGTCGGAAAAGCTGACCGATGCTCTCGGAAAACTGTCGGACGCGCGGGAACTGCTCAATAAGAATCAGCTCAAGCGGCAGCTTGTCGAGCTGCGCGCCGAAACCGACGCAACGGTCCTCACCATTGGCAAGGTATCGGTAGGATCCGTGCTGACCGGCGGCCAGCAATTCATTACTTTGGTGCCGACGGATGCCCCGCTCGAAGTGGAAGCCAACATCCCCGCCAATGAAGACGGCCATGTCAAAGTAGGCGATTCGGTGGACATAAAATTCGATACGTTTACCTACTCGCGCTACGGCATGGCGCACGGTGTCGTGCGCGTGGTCAGCCCGGACAGCTTCACCGCGCAGGATGAAAGCCGCAACCCGACCGGCAGCGTGCCAGTCCCGCAGTCGCAGTCCGGCGCCTGGTTCTACCGGTCCAGAATAACGCTGGACCAGATCGACCTGCACGGCGTTCCAAACACCTTCCACCTCATCCCCGGCATGCCGATACAGGCCGATATCAGAGTCGGCAAGCAAACCGTGCTCGCCTACATGATGGGCAGATTCGTGCCGCTGGCCACTGAAGGCATGCGCGAGCCGTAAGGTTCGAGCGGCCCAACCGGACGCAATCAATCATGTCCCTGATAGACAAACTGTTCAGCGGATTTTCCCCCGCCGCCGCGCTCAGGCGCGGCCTGCGGCTGCAGGAATCCGGCGACGTCAAAGCCGCCTTCGGCCTTTTCTCGAAGGCTGCCCGCACCGGCATCCCGGAAGCCGAATTCCGCGTCGGGCGCTGCTACCTGGAAGGCGCCGGCGTCCCACCCAGCCGGGTGGACGGTGTGCGCTGGATCGAACGGGCTGCCGGCAACGGGTATATCGAGGCGCAGGCCCTGCTGGCGACGCTCTGCCTGCATGGGATCGGACCCGGCGACCCGCAGTCCGGCTCGGGTGTCGGCGCGGGCCTGTTCGGTGCGCAGGCGCCGTCTCCGCCGGATTTCGCCACTGCTGCCAAATGGGCAAGGCGTGCGGCCGAAGGCGGTTCGGCTGATGGCCAGGCGGTGCTCGCCTATATCCTGAGTTCGGGTCCGGACGATCTGCGCAACCAGGAGGAAGGCGACCGCTGGTACCAAAAATCCGCCGCCGGAGGCAGTCCGCAGGGCCAGCTTGGCCATGCCCTCGTGCTGGCGCGCGATACCAGCCAGCCGGAAACCCGGGCTGAACTGCTCGATAATCTTCGCCAGGCAGCCGACAAGGGCCTGGCGACGGCCCTCTACCTTTATGGAATGCTGCACGAGCGGGGCACTGGACTGCCGCAGGATCGTCAACAGGCCGCGCTGTGCTACAAGCAGGCGGCCGAAAAAGGCCATCGCGCCGCTCAGGCGCGGTGGGGCCTGGCCCTGATGCAGGGCATCGGGACCGAGGCCAATACCACGGAGGGCGAGTCCTGGCTGCGCCGCACCGCGCTGGCCGGGGATCCGGAAGCTGCCGCGCTTGTCGGCGACATCTATGCCAAGGGCGGCAGCCTGCCGCCGAACTATGCCGAGGCCGCGATGTGGTTCCGCCGCGCCGCGGACGCAAAGCACCGCGGCGCCGCGCGGGCGCTGGCCATGCTTCATCTGACCGGAGCGGGGGTGGTGCGCGACCAGGATGAGGCGGCGAAGCTGTTCCGCATCTCGGCGGAGGCAGGGGACGCTCATTCGCATGTCGATCTCGGCAACCTGCTGCTGCGCGGGCACGGCGACGAGCAGGATTCGCTGCGCACGCGGGAATGGTTTGAACAGGCCGCCGCCTCCGGCGACCTGATCGCGGCCTTCAACTTCGGCGTGTGCCTCGCCGAGGGCGTCGGTATCGAGCGGGACGACCGCAAGGCCGCCGAATGGCTGCGCCGCGCCGCCGATGGCGTGGTCAACGCGCAATATTGGTACGGCCGCATGCTCGTCGAAGGCCGCGGTGTCGATGCCAATCCCGAGGAGGGCCGCGCCTGGATCGCCAAGGCGGCGGCCGTCGGCATGGTGGACGCCGAAGTGATGCTCGCCGAGATGACGCTGTCCGGCCGCGGCGGGGTGAAAGACCATCCGGCCGCGCTGGCCTTGTTCGAGAAAGCCGCCGGGCGCGGCCATGTCGGCGCGATGTTCGCCGTGGGCGCGATGTACGGCGGCGGCCATGAGGTGCCGATGGATCGTCTTGTCGCGCAACGCTGGTTCCGCGACGCGGCGGAACGCGGCCACCCCTATGCGCAGATGATGCTCGGCCGCTATCTTTCCCGCAACCTGGCCGGCGAACTCGATGTGCCGCAGGCGCGCAAATGGCTCGAACGTGCAGTCGCGCAGGGGCTGCAGGATGCAAAAGCCGATCTCGCCGCGTTGCCGCCGGAGCCGGGCGGAGCCGCGCCGGCATTGGGACAAGCGGGAGAGGTGGCCAGGGTTTCGTGATCCATGCCCTGGCGGGACTCCGGGCCTGAGCCATCCGTCGCCGCTCTCGCGCGTGCCGCCATGGCGAAAGGCCTGGAGCTGCTGGCGGAGTCGGATGCTCAAGCCCTGCGATGGCTGGATCGGGCCCATCGCCTGCTGCCCGGCGACCCGAATGCGGTCCTGTCCCTCGCCAGCGCCTGCCTGGCAAGCGCCCCCGCCCGGGCGCAGGCCCTGTTCGCGGACATTTCCGCAAAGTACGACGTCAGGCAGGCATGGTTGGGGCTTGCGGCCGCCCGGTTGCGGCTGGCCGGTCCCGCCGCCGCGGCGGAAGCCCTTGCCGCGGCGCTGTCCGGGCATGTGTTCGATGCCCTGGCCGAGCCGTTGGCTGATCAGATCGGATTGAGCGGCGGGTTCGCCGGCTGGTGCGGTTTGACATCGGACGGAAAGCTGGCGATCCGCACCGCCGACGGCGGGAACGTTGAGATCAGTCTCGACGGCAGGCTGCTGCGCGTCCCTCGCTCCATTCGTCATGGCCCGGCTTGCCCGGGCCACCTGTCGCGGCAGGGTGCTGGAATAGGTGGCCCGGACAAGCCGGGCCATGACGAATCGGGAGAGGGCCATGACGGTTTCATGACCCTCCCGAACGGGTGGTCCGCGGGGCGGCGGCTCTCCGTCCGGGCCGGCGGCCGGCCGTTGCTCGGCAGCCCGATCCGGATCGACTCGATATGCCGGGTATCCGGTTGCGTGGAGGTGTTCGCCGGCGGCATTCGCGGCTGGGCCTGGCATCCGGGCGATCCCCATCGGCTGGCGCGACTGACATTGGACTATGGCTCAGGCGGCGTGCAGCAGGTCATCGTCGCCAGCGATGCAACCACGCCGGTGCCTGATACCGGACCGCTGGCGCATGCGCGTTCGTTCCGGCTCGCCCGGGCGGATTTGGTCGATCGTCCGGGGCCCATCCATGTCCGCGGACCGGACGGCAAGGATCTCCCGGGCAGTCCGCTGGACCCTTTCGCCGACGAGGCGCTTCACGTCGCCGTCGCGTTGCGGCTGGCGCAAACTTATCCGGCCGAACCGGTTTCCCGGGAAAATCGCACGGCCGCCCCGGACGCAGCGGGCGGGGTTCTGCGGGTCCATGCAGCGACCGCGGCGGAACCGGTGGGCGCCGATGGCCGCAGGCGCGCCACGACCGTGGTTATTCCCGTGCACAACGGCACCCCGGCCGCCTTGTCCTGCCTCGTCAGCGTGATGGCCTCCGGGCTGACGCAAGCCCGCATACTGGTCGTCGATGACGGCTCAACCGACCCGGACCTGATCGCGGCGCTGGACCGCCTGGCGAAGCGCCGCGACATCGCGTTGCTCCGGCACAAGGTGGCGCAGGGGTTCACCGCGAGCGCCAATGCGGGCATGCGCGCCGCCCGGGGCCGCGATGTCGTGCTGCTCAACAGCGACACCCTGGTCCCGCCGGGCTGGCTCGGCCGCCTGCGGGACGCCGCCTACTCCGCTGCGAATATCGGCACCGTTACCCCGCTTTCGAACGATGCGACGATCCTCAGCTACCCCGGGAATGCGGGGACCAACCCGATTCCGGACCAGTCCGCCACCAACCGGCTCGATCGGCTTGCCGAACGGGCGAACGGCGGCACGGTCATCGATATCCCTGTCGGCGTCGGATTTTGCCTGTTCCTGCGGCGGGACTGCCTCAACGCTGCCGGGGCGTTCCGCCACGACGTATTCGCGCAGGGCTACGGCGAAGAGAACGATCTATGTCTGCGCGCCGGCATGCTCGGGTGGCGCAACGTGGCGCTGACGGGCGTGTTTGTCGGCCACATGGGCGGCACCAGCTTTGGCAGCGACGCCGCCCACCTGCGCGCGCGGAACGGCAGGATACTCGAACAACTGCATCCCGGCCAGCAGGCGCTGATCGAAAGCTTCATCGCACGCGATCCGCTGGCGGAGCCGCGCCGCCGGATCGACCTGCTGCGGTGGCGGGCCACGATGCGGGCCTGGCGCAAGTCGGCGATCCTGATCACGCATGACCACGGCGGTGGCGTTGAAGCCCGGGTCGCCGCGGCGGTGCGGTCTCATGAAGCGGCGGGACGCTGCCCCATTGTGCTGCGTCCCGCGGAGACATCGGCCCGCGAGCCTGCCATCGCGGTGCGGAACGGGGTCGCGGACGATTTCCACAACCTGATCTACGCCATGCCGCGGGAGTTCCCGGCGTTGCTGCGGTTGCTGCGCTCCTCGCGTCCGGCCGCCCTGGACGTGCATCATCTCCTGGATCACCCGGGCGCCGTCTACGACCTCATCGCAGCGCTGGGCGTTCCCTATGAGGTTCATGTCCACGATTACGCGTGGTTCTGTCCGCGGCTGTCGCTCGTCGGCGCTCACCGGCGCTATTGCGGCGAACCGGAGCTGCACGAATGCGAGGCATGCGTCGAGGACAGCGGCAGTTTTCTGAAGGAGGACATCGGCGTCGCCGCGTTGCGCGGCCGATCGGCCGGGTTTCTTGCCTCGGCCCGACGGGTTGTCGTGCCGTCGGCGGATACCGGGCAGCGCATGAAGCGGCATTTCTCCGGCCTGACCCCGGTCTTTATCCCGCACGAAGACGATGGCCTGGTGCCGCCGCCGGCACCGCCCCGTCCCGCACCTGACGGATCCGCGCGGGTGTGCGTCGTCGGCGCCATCGGCATCCATAAGGGCTACGATGTTCTGCTTGCCTGCGCGCGGGATGCCGCGCGACGCAACCTTGGCCTGGAATTCATCGTCGTCGGCCATACGACCGACGATGCCCGCATGATGGCGACCGGCCGCGTCTTCGTCACCGGCCGGTTCGATCCCGCCGAGGCGGCCGGTTTGATCGCGGCCCAGCAGGCCAGCCTCGGGTTTGTCGCCTCGATCTGGCCGGAAACGTGGTGTTTGAGCCTGGGCGAGATCTGGCGGGCGGGATTGCGCGCCGCCGCCTTTGACATCGGCGCGCCGGCCGAGCGAATAAAACGATCCGGCTACGGAATTTTGCTTCCACTGGGACTATCAGCGGGTGCTATTAATAACATATTGATTGCAGCAGCCGGGGCGGCAGGACAATGAACGAGCGCGTTTTGAATCAGGCCGCCGGCAGCGCCGCAGGATGCCGCCGCGCCGGGCAAACCAGGCTGCCGCGGCCAATGCCGATCGGCTCCCATGCAGTCCAGCAACACGAACACCTAGCGAGCGAGTAAGCCGAATGTCCGAAGCCGCAACCGCGGAGCGAAGCCGGGGCAAGCCGGAAAAGTCCAGCCGACCCGACAATGAAATAGCCGGCCCGGCCGGCCGGATCGCCGAGCTGCAGGTCTCCGCCCATCTGATGACTCTGGAGACGGGATTGTTCTGTGTGTTTCAGACCCCGGGCAGCCCGCAGCCGGATCCGGTCACCGCGCTTCCCGGAGTCAGGATCACGCCCGCCCCGGGCATCGCAGGGCGCCCCGAGGCCGTCAGCGTCAGCACGTTCCGCGAAGACGGATGGCTCAACGGCACCGCCGCGCTGGTGCGCGTGACGGATGGATCAGCTCAGATCCTGGTCACGATCTATCAGGTCAAGGGCCTCGATGCGGCGCCACGGCTGCAGGTCCTGCGGCTGAGCGGCGAAGCCTCCGTGACCGAGGGCCAGCAGGCGAAAAGCCTCGCGGGGCAAGGGGCAGCGGCCGGGCCGAACGGGCCTCCGCCGGCGGTCATGGCGCACGTCCAGCGCACTGGCGATGTCAACGGCGACCTCGGAGACTGGATCGGCATCAAGGGCAGCCGCCTCTGGGTCGAGGGATTCGGTCTGGCACCGATCGACGGCATCGCCGCCGGCGACCTGGAATATCAGGCCGTGCTCGGCCGCAACTGGCTCTCGCCATGGATCGAGGCCGGCAAATATTGCGGCAGCCGCGGCATGGCTCTTCCGCTGCTTGGCCTGAAAGTCCGCCTGAAAGGCGCTGCCGCAAAGGCGTTCGACTGCAGCTATGCGGCAACGTTCATCGACGGCAGCGAAGCCGGACCGGTCGATGCCGGCGAAACCTGTGAGGCGGAAAGTCTCGCGGCACTCGAATCGTTCCAGGTTGTTATCCAGCCGCGCGACGTGAAAGCGGGATCGGCAAGGCCGGTGGCGGCAAGAAAAGACGACCAGGAGCCAGGCGCCGCTGTGCCGGCGGCCGGCGCGAAGGCGGACGCCAACAAGGCCAGGGGCCTTGCGGCCAAGCCGATCGGCAGGCGTGGCTGACGTTTCCGGGGCATGATCGGCCTCGGACCGGGCGTGCCGGCCAGGGCTGGCGAGACCTGTCCGGCCCGGCCCGAAGCCGCGGCGAAGACTCCGCGTTCGGGCGGCGGCTCGAAATGATGTGCGTGGCGCCCGCCTGCGCCGGATGCGGTATGGGGTATCCAGGGTGAAGTTCCTGTTCGTGCACCAAAACTACCCGGGACAGTTCCTCCATATCGTCCGGCAGCTTGCAAGCGACGAACGGCATGAGGTGTTGTTCATCACCGAGCCGAACGCCAACCAGATCGCCAACGTGCGGAAGATCCCCTATTCCCGCCCGGTCATCGACATCGCCGAGACCCACATCGCCGCGCGCGAGCTGGACAATGGCGTGCGGCGCGCCGATGCGGTCTGCCGCACGGCCCACGGTCTGAAGCACCTGGGATTCCAGCCCGACATCATCATCGGCCACCACGGCTGGGGCGAAATGCTGAACCTGTGCGATGTCTGGCCCGGTGCGCCGATGATCGGATATTTGGAATTTTATTACCAGCACGATAGGGCGGATGTCGGCTTTGATCCGGAGTTCCCGTCAGATCCGCTGGATTACCCGCGCATCCGGGCCAAGAACGCCATCAACCACATCGCCCTCAATCTCGGCGGCACCGGGCAGACCCCGACGAACTGGCAGCGCTCGACCTATCCGGAGTGGGCACAGCCCGGCATCGAACTGGTCTGGGAGGGGGTCGACCTGGAAAAGTGCTCGCCCGATCCGGCGGCCCGCAAGAAGATCCTGAAAATCGGCGGCATGACGATCCGGCCGTCGGACAGGCTGGTGACCTACGTGTCCCGCGACCTCGAGCCGTACCGCGGATTCCATATCATGATGCGGGCGCTGCCGGAGCTGATGCGTGCCCGCAAGGACATCAAGGTGGTGGCGGTCGGTGGCGACGGAATCAGCTATGGTTGCGCGCCGAGTCAGGGCGGCACCTGGAAGGACATGATGCTGGCGGAAGTCGGGGGGGCCATCGATCGCGATCGGATTGTCTTTCCCGGACGCATTCCCTATGCGGACTATCTGGCCATGTTGCGGCGGTCGGACGCCCATATCTATCTGACCTACCCGTTCGTCGCGTCCTGGTCGCTGCGCGAGGCCCTGGCCATCGGTTGCCCCGTCGTCGGCGGCGATACCGACCCGGTGCGGGAATTCATCGCCCATGGCAAGAATGGGCTGCTGGTGCCGTGCCTCAAGCCTCCCGCATTGGCCCGCCAGATTCTCGAGCTGTTGGAAGACAAGGCCTTGACCCGCACGCTGCGCGCGAATGCGCGTGCCTATGCGGAAAAACATCTGGCGATGGCTGACTATCTCGCCTCCTACCACCGGCTGATCGAACGCCTGACGGGAGAAAACCCGTCCAGGCCATCCGAACCGGACGCGCCCGTCCGGCTCCGGACACGCGCGGCCGCCCGGCCCAAAGCCGCGGCGGGTGCCGGCCCGGGCGCGTCCGCTCCGGTCCGGGGACGCCTCGTAACGGCGGCTTGAGCCGGGTTCGGTTGACGCGGGGCGATGGCGGCAGATCATTTGAGCGTCCTAACGAAAATGCCCCGGAACGCGTCCTGCCTCTTGCCCCCGGCCGCCGCCTTGTGTCACCACGGCGCCGCGAAGCGTGTCGCCGCGCATCGTCAGGCATAGGATAGACAATGGCAGACATTGCCCCGGCACTCCTCCCCATCCAAGGCAACCTCATGCAGGGCAAGCGAGGCCTGATCATGGGTGTGGCGAATGACCGCTCGCTGGCCTGGGGCATCGCCTCGGCCTGCGCCGCGCAGGGTGCCCAGCTTGCGTTCACCTTCCAGGGCGAAGCGCTGGAGCGGCGGGTGCGCCCGCTGGCGCAGCAGACCGGATCCGATCTCGTGTTCCCGTGCGACGTTGCCGACGATGCCAGTGTCGACTCGGCTTTCGCCTCGCTGGCCGAACGCTGGGACGGGCTGGACTTCCTGGTCCACGCGATCGGATACGCGGACAAGCAGTATCTGCGCGGCCGCTACCTGGATACGCCGCGCGCCGCGTTCCTTCAGGCGCTGGATATCTCCTGCTACTCCTTTGTATCGGTCAGCCAGCGCGCCGTGCCGATGATGAAGGCCGGCGGCAGCTTGCTGACGCTGAGCTATCTCGGCGCCGAGCGTTGGGTGCCGCACTATAACGTCATGGGGGTCGCCAAGGCGGCGCTGGAGGCGTCGGTGCGCTATCTGGCGGCCGATCTGGGGTCCGCCGGAATCCGCTGCAACGCGATCAGCGCGGGGCCTATCAAGACGCTGGCCGCGTCCGGCATCGGCGATTTCCGCTACATCCTGCGCTGGAACAACCTCAATTCGCCGATGCGGCGCAATGTGACGATCGAGGAAGTCGGCGGCGCCGGGCTGTATTTTCTGTCAGACCTGTCGAGCGGCGTGACCGGCGAAGTGCACCATGTCGATTGCGGCTATCACGCCGTCGGGATGAAGCACCCGGACGCGCCGGACATCGCCATCGTGGAGTCCTGATGGCATAAGGCGCCATGTCGCATAACAGCTTCGGTCATCTGTTCCGGGTCACCACGTGGGGCGAGAGCCATGGTCCGTCGATCGGATGCGTGGTGGACGGGTGCCCGCCGCGTCTGCCGCTCACCGAGGCCGATATCCAGCCTTGGCTCGACAAGCGGCGGCCGGGTCAGTCGAAGTTCACCACGCAGCGGCAGGAGCCGGATCAGGTTCGCATCCTGTCCGGCGTGTTCGAGGGCCTGACCACCGGCACGCCGATAAGCCTGGTCATCGACAACCAGGACCAGCGGTCGCGCGACTATGCCGCGATCTCGACGCAGTTCCGGCCGGGCCACGCGGATCTGACCTACGACCTGAAATACGGCATCCGCGACTATCGCGGCGGTGGGCGCTCCTCCGCCCGCGAAACCGCGATGCGCGTGGCGGCCGGCGCCGTCGCCCGCAAGGTCCTCGGCTCGGGGGTCGTCATCCGCGGCGCGCTGGTGCAGATCGGGCCGCACCGCATCGACCGGTCCCGCTGGGACTGGGACCAGATTGATGAAAACCCGTTCTTCTGTCCCGATGCCGCCGCGGCGCAAACCTGGGAAACCTTCCTGTCGGAGGTGCGCAAGTCCGGATCCTCGGCCGGCGCGGTGATCGAGGTGACCGCCGAGGGCGTGCCTCCCGGTCTCGGCGCGCCAATTTACGGCAAGCTGGACGCCGATATCGCCGGCGCGCTGATGTCGATCAACGCCGTCAAGGGCGTGGAGATCGGCGACGGCTTTGCCACGGCCGCGCTGTCCGGGGAGGAGAATGCCGACGAGATGCGGATGCGGGACGGGCTGGTGACGTTCGGCTCCAACCACGCGGGCGGCATCCTGGGCGGCATTTCGTCCGGCCAGCCGATTGTGGCGCGGTTCGCCGTCAAGCCGACGAGTTCGATCCTGTCGCCGCGCCGGTCCGTCGATCGCACCGGCCATGACGTCGAGGTTGTCACCAAAGGCCGGCACGATCCCTGCGTTGGCATTCGTGCCGTGCCGGTTGGCGAGGCGATGGTCGCGTGCGTTCTGGCCGATCATTTGATGCGTCACCGGGCGCAGAATCCGGATGCGCCTGTCAGCGCGCGGTTGCCGCGGAACTGATCGCTTAGAGTTTCAGGCTGACCGGAATCGTGACGGCGACCTTGGCCGTCATGGCCCGGCTCGAGCCCTACCAGATTCACACATTCCTGAAACATTCCAATATCCCATCCCTCCGCTCTCCGGGCCGAAAGCTACAAGGCGCACGCGATCCGATATCCCGTCTTCAGGGTGGTGAATTGGGCGAGGCCACAGAACAACACGATCGGGCCGGGCAGCCCGTAGTAGCCGGTCCAGCCGCCAAGCCGGGCGCATACCCAGGCGGCATAGGCCAGCGAGCCGCGCGGATGCGGGTTCTTCTGCCGCGCGGTGCGGCCTTCGAGCGTGGCGCAGAC
>CAINOE010000097.1 GCA_903851415.1 uncultured Rhodopila sp.
CGACGCCACGGCCGTCGTGCTGACACCGGCGGTGGCGGCCGTCGTGCGGACCGCCGAGGCGAAGGAGCCGCTGCCCTATCTGTTCATCTGCGCCTTCATCGCCAATGCGGCGAGCTTCGTGCTGCCGATATCCAATCCGGCGAACCTGGTGATCTACGGCAGCCACATGCCGCCGCTGCTGCAATGGCTGCCCTTGTATGCATTGCCCTCGTTGCTTTCCATCGTCGCGACCTACGCGGTGTTGCGCTGGACCCAACGGAAACGGTTGCTTGAGCCTGTCGCGTCGGACATCGAGGTCCCCCGGTTGACCTTGGGCGGCAAGCTGGCGGCGGCGGGCATTGCGGCCACTGCGGTGGTGCTGCTGGTGGCGTCTGCGTTCGATATCCAGCTCGGGCTGCCGGCGTTCCTGGCCGGGGCGGCGACCGCGGTGCTGGTGGTGATCCCGTCGCGGGGCGGTCCGGTGGCGCTGGTGAAGGGCATTTCCTGGGGCGTGCTGCCGCTGGTGGCGGGGCTGTTCGTGCTGGTGGAAGCGCTGGGAAGGACCGGCGTCACGGCCGATCTCGCCGCGCTGCTGGGCGATCTGGTTCGGTGGTCGGCGAACGGCGCGGCATGGGTGGCCGGGGCAGTCCTCGCCGTCGGTTGCAACCTGGTGAACAATCTGCCGGCCGGGCTGCTCGCCGGCCGGGTCGTCGAAGCCGCCGGCGTGCCGGAGCCGGTCCGGGCCGCGGTGCTGATTGGCGTCGATCTGGGGCCGAATTTGTCGGTGACCGGATCGCTGGCGACGATCCTGTGGCTGACGGCGCTGCGGCGCGAGGGATTCGGGGTCAGCGCCTGGAGCTTCCTGAAGCTGGGTGCGATGGTGATGCCGCCGGCGTTGCTGCTGGCGATTGCCGGCGCGTTCGGGGTGTTGTTTCTGGAGGGAGGACTGTCGATGAAGGGCCTCGGCACGATGTGGCTTTATCCCGTCATCCTGATCGCGGGCGCGTTGCAGGCCTGGGGGCCGCCGATGAACGGGGCGCTGCGGAACGCCCTGACCAATCCGTGGCTGGCGAGCGTGGTGTCGTTCCTGCCGATCGTGGCTTTGCTCGGGGTGATGCTGATGTGCATGCCGCGGCCGCTGCCGACGGTGGAGGGGGTGAGCGGGATGCCGTGGTGGGCGCCGCTCGGTGGGTTGGCCGGAGCGTTCGCGGTGGTCGCCGGACTGCTGTTCGTGGACAAGGTCGGCGCCGCCGCGTTCGCCGGGCTGACGATTACGGCGAACATCCTGATGTCGCTGGCGATCGATCAGTTCGGGCTGTTCGGGATGCCGGTGCATCACCCGGGGGTATGGAGGGTGGTTGGCGGGGCGCTGATGGTGGCCGGGATCGCGCTGGTGGCGGTGTTCTGAGGAAGGTGGACGACGTTTCGGGGGCGCCGGCGGGAGCGATCTCCGGTCAGCCGCTCGAAATCAAATCGGCGACGCAGTCTATAAACCGGGCAGCCGTATCAACCGCCGCTGCCGCTGCTTCGGAGGTCACCACGCCGTCGCGCCCCGTGCCATAATCCGCTATCGACTTCAGTTCGTAAGCTTGCGCAAGGAATTCCGATAGCGAGCGGTCCACCCGAGCATCGCTCCGGGTCAGACGTGCGAACTCCGCCCGCACGCCCCGGTGTGTTCTTGCCACCTTTCCGGTGCGCTCGCGGATGAGCGCCTCGGCCGCATGATAGGCGCTGAGGTAGGCTTCGCGCCCGGCGATGCGGGGCGCCTGAGCCTGATACAGGCGTGCGTCGGCCAGACACTCTCGCGCCTTGTCGAGAAACCGCTCCGCTTCCGGCGTCAAAGTTCGATCCCATCGGTTCGGATCTCCTGCATCAGTGGAGACCGGTCCTGATACACATCCGCCCCAAACGGTTTCGCGGAAATCAGCGCGCCGGTATCGTGCAGGATGTCCGTCGTTATGTGCGCCAATCTCCCGAGCTCATCCCAAAGGCCCGCCGGCTTCTTGAGAAAGACCGCGATATCGTAGTCGGAGTCCGGTCGCCAGTCGCCCCGTGCCCGGGAGCCGAACAGCACCACGCGATCGACGCCATCGCCGTAGACTGCGTCGACGTCGCGGCGAAAGCGTGCCAGCACCGGGTCTGCCGAACCGCTGATTGTCATGGCGACACCGTAGCACGAGGGCCATCCATGTGTCCCGCAGTCGTGACCGGTCCAATCCGCCTCCCGGTCCGGGCGTCGAAGACGTGAACATGATCGGACTGCACAGCGACCGTCATCGTCTCGGTCGGCATGGCCGCACCGGGGATCTTGACTGTAATCAATTCCCCCGTTGCGCCGGCGACCCGCCCGTGCACCAGCGTCTCCGAACCCAATGGTTCGACCAGATCGACCGAGAGCGAAAGACCCGGGCCGCCCGGAGTCAGATGCTCGGGCCTGATCCCGACCGTAACTGCGTCGCCCGGCAGCGGCGTTTGCAGAGGCACCAGCAGCCCGGCATCGAGTTGGACCGCGGTGCCGCCCCGCACGAGCCGTCCCGGCAGGAAATTCATCGTCGGCGAACCAACAAAGCCTGCGACGTAGGTGTCGGCGGGATACTCGAAAACCTGCATCGGCGTGGCGAGTTGGGCGGGCTGGCCTTGGTGCAATATAAGAAGCCGATCGCCTAGGGTCATCGCCTCGACCTGGTCGTGCGTGACATACAGGCTGGTGACCCCGAGCCGCCGCTGCAGCTTGCGGATTTCGGCGCGCATCTGCACCCGCAGCTTGGCGTCGAGATTGGAAAGCGGCTCGTCGAACAGGAAGAGTTTCGGGTCTCGAACGATGGCGCGGCCCATGGCGACGCGTTGCCTCTGGCCACCGGAGAGTTGCCTCGGCTTCCGCCCAAGCAACGTCTCAAGCCCAAGCAGATCGGCCGCCGCCTGGACCTTGCGCGCGATCTCGGCCCGCGACAGGCCGCGAATGCGCAGGCCGTAGGCCATGTTGTCGAAGACCGACATATGTGGATACAGTGCGTAGTTCTGGAACACCATCGCGATATCCCGTTCCGACGGGTCCAGCGCCGTCACGTCCCGGCCGCCGATGGAAATCCGTCCGGCGGTTGGCTGTTCCAGACCCGCAACCAAACGCAGCAGGGTCGATTTGCCGCAGCCGGAGGCGCCGACAATCACCAGCATCTCACCGTCGACCAGCGAGAGATCGATCCGGCGCAACACCTCGGTCTGACCGAAGCTCTTGCACAGGCCCTCGATTTCCAGCGTCGCCATCTACTTCTCGCCTTCCGTCAGGCCTGCAACGAACCAGCGCTGCATCAGCACGACCACCACGATCGGCGGCAGCAAGGCCAGCACGGTGGTCGCCATCACCGCGCTCCAGTCCGTCTGGCTTTCCTCACCGACCATTTTCACGATCCCAATCACGATCGTATCGAGCGACGGATCTGCTGCAACAAGCAGCGGCCACAGATATTGATTCCAGCCGTAAACGAACAGGATAACGAACAGTGCGGCGATATTCGCTCCCGAGACCGGCAGCACGATGTCGCGCAGGAAGCGCAACGGTCCGGCGCCGTCGATGCGGGCAGCCTCCACGAGTTCGTCCGGGATCGCGGTGAACACCTGGCGAAACAACAGCGTTGCGGTGGCGGAGGCGATCAGCGGGACCCAAAGCCCGGTAAACGTGTTGATCAGCCCGAAGCCGGCCATGACCGAGTAAGTCGGAATGATCCGCACCTCCACCGGCAGCATAAGCGTGACGAAGATCAGCCAGAAGGCGGTGCGGCGGAACGGGAAGCGGAAGAACACCACGGCGTAGGCTGACAGCACCGAAATGAAGATCTTGCCGACGGCGATGAACATGGCCATGCCGAAGGAGATCAGAAGCATGTGCCAGACCGGCATGGTTCCCATCGTGCCGTGGACCAGCACCCGGAGATAGACGGACAGGTTTGCGAGATGGGGAACCAGCGACAGGTCGCCCCGCATGATCGCGTCGGAGTCCTGGGTTGAGCCTGCGATGACCAGCCAGACCGGAAGGGCGAACAGCATGACTCCAAGGGTCAGGACCAGATGCGCGAGATAGTCGGGGCGGTCGTTCACGACAGCGTCTTCCTGCCCATGAAGCGAAACTGGATCGCGGTGACCATGATGACCCCGAACATCAGCACCACCGACTGCGCCGAGGACGAGCCGATATCCTGGTTGATCACCCCGTCACGAAACACCTTGATCACCAGCGTCTCGGTGTCCTTCCCCGGACCGCCTTGCGTCAGCGCGTAGATCGTGCCGAACGTATCAAAAGCCGCGTACACGACGTTGACCACAAGCAGAAAGAACGTCGTCGGCGAGAGCAGCGGGAACGTAATGGTCCGAAATCGGTGCCAGCCTTTCGCGCCGTCCATCCGGGCGGCCTCGATCACTGCCCGGGGGATGGATTGCAGTCCGGCCAGGAAGAAGATGAAGTTGTAGCTGACCTGTTTCCAGGCGCTGGCCGAGACGACCATCAACATCGCCTGGTTGCCGTTCAGCGTATAATCCCACGCTACGCCATGCCGGTTCAGCCAGCGGCCAAGCAGGCCCACCCGGGGGTTCAGCACGAACAGGAACAGCACCGCCGACATTGCGGGCGCAATCGCGTACGGCCAGATCAGCAACGTTCGGTACACCCCCCGCCCCGCGATCCGCCGATCGGCGAAGACAGCCAGGGCCAGGGCGAGGCTCATCGCCAACGCGCTGACGGTCAGGCAGAAGAACACCGTCCGGACGATCGAGTTGAGATACAAAGGATCGCTGAACAGGTCCCTGAAATTATCCAGTCCGACAAACACCGAACCCTGGCCGAACGCGTCCTGCGTGGTCAGGCTGGACCACACCGCCTCGCCCGCCGGCCAGTAGAAGAAGAACAGCGTCAGCAGAAGCTGAGGCAGCAGCAGGACCACCGGCAGAAGACGCCCGTTGAAGACAGTCCGGCGGTCCACGCAGCGCTCAGGCTTTGACGGCTTTGGCGAATTCCCGCAGCACCTTGTTGCCGCGCGTCACGGCGACATCCATCGCCTGCTGCGCGGTTTGGCCGCCTTGCAGGGCTTTCTCCAGTTCCTCCTGGATGATGTTGCGAATTTCAGGCAACCGGCCGAGGCGCAGGCCGCGGGTGTTCGGGGTCAGCGAACCGCGCGCCAACTGCTCGACCGGAAGGTCCGCGCCAACGTTCTTCGTGTAGTAGCCTTGCTGCTTCGACAATTCGTAGCCGGCGAAGGTGACGGGGACGTAGCCGGTCTTCTGGCTCCAGGTGGAATCCACTTCGGGCTTGCCGATGTATTTCAGGAACTCCGCGACCGCCTGTATTCGGTCGGCGACCGCTCCGGAGCGGTCATGACCCACAGGCTGGCGCCGCCGATGATGGAGTTCTCCGGCTTCTTGATGATCTCGGGGTCGAACGGCAGATACGCCTCGCCCCAGTCGAATTTCGCCGACTTCACCAGGTTGCCGCGCGACGACGAAGACCCGAACGAAATCGCCGCCTCGCCCGAAACAATCAGCGGATCGGCCGCGGTGTCGCGGCCGCCGTATTTGAAGGTGCCGTCCTTCGACATCTCCAGCAGGCGCTGGATATGTTTCACGTGCGGTTTGGTGTTGAACACCAGTTCTGCGTCCAGGCCATCGAACCCGTCGGATTTCGTGGCGAACGGCAGGTTGTGCAGCGCGCTGTACTGCTCCAACTGGATCCATGTCGGCCAGGACGTCGTCATCGCCACCGGCGCGGCGTCCTTCGCCTTGATCGTTTCGGCCGCCTTGCGCACCTCCTGCCAGGTCGCGGGTGCTGCGTCCGGGTCCAGCCCGGCCTTGCGGAAGGCGTCCTTGTTGTACCACATCACCGCGGTCGAGGAGTTGAACGGCATCGACGCCATCCGCCCGTCGGTCAGGCTGTAGTAGCCTCGGACAGCCGGGATATACGCCTTGGGGTCGATCGCGAGGCCGGTTTCCTTGGCAAGCTCCCACACCGGCTTCACGGCCTTGCCCGCGGCGAGCATGGTGCCGGTGCCGACCTCGAAGACCTGAACGAGGTGGGGGGCCTGACCGGCGCGGGAGGCGGCGATCGTCGCGGTCAGCGTGTCGGCGTAGCCACCCTTGTAGATCGCCTGGATCTCGACCTGGTCCTGGCTGGCGTTGAAGCCGTCGGCGATGCGGGCGATCTCGTCGGCCAGCGCGGCGGTCATGGCGTGCCACCAGACGATTTTGGTTTTCTCCGCGGCGCGCGCCCGGCTGGCAGCGAAGGCGATGGGGGCGGCGAGCAGGGTGCGGCGCTTCATCAGACGATATCCTCGGTCGATCGGTTCGCAGGCGTTAGCGACCCCGCGTTGCCAGCCGATTACAGTTTTCTGACGCTTGGGTGAAGGGGTGGCTACGGCTCGGCTTCCGGGGAGGCCAGGGCCGCGTGCCGCCCGGTCAGCTCGTCTCCCGCGGTCTTCGGCATGAACAGCGCTATCGGCGCCGCGGCGAGGGTCATCAACCCGACAACGATAAAAGCGGCGCTGAAGTCGCCGTTCTCCGGCGTGCCGTGACCGGAGAGTGTGCGCGAGATCTCCAGCGACAGGGCGCCGACGGACACGCCGATGGTCCCGGCAAGCTGCTGGCCAGCGGTATACAGGCTGGTCGCGGCACTCATCTGCGCGCGCGGCACATCACCGTACGCAAGCGTGTTGTAGGCGGTGAATTGCAGCGACCGCAGGAAGCCTCCGAGCAGCAGCACCAGGTAGATCGCCGCCGCGGGCCAGGTCGGGCGAAAGGCGGCGCAGGCGATCAGCATCGCGGCGGACAGCACGCCATTCCAGACCAGCGTATCGCGGAAGCCGAACATCCTGAGTGCGTATTGCGCTCCGGGCTTCATCACCAGGGCGCCGGCCGAACTGGCGAAGGTGATCAGCCCGCTCTGCACCGCGGAGTTGCCGAAGCCGATCTGCAACATCATCGGCAGCAGGAAGGGGATGGCACCGATGCCGGTGCGGAACAGCATCATCGCCGCGAAGGAGAGCCCGAAGCAGGGCAGCCTCATCAGGCTGAAATCCAGCAGCGGGGCCGGGTGACGGCGCGCGTGCAGGTAATAGAGGAAGCCGATGGCAATGCCGGCGGCGAGCATGGCTGCGGTCAGTTCGGGCGAGACGAGGCCTCGGGCGACGGTTTCCAGCCCCGCCATGCCGCAGACCAGAGCCAAGCCCGTCAGAGCCAGGCCGCGCAGGTCGAACGCGGCTTTTGGTGGTTCGCGGAAATCCCGGATGAACAGCGTCACGGCGAGTAAGCCGATCAGGCCGATGGGGATGTTGATGAAGAACGTCCAGCGCCAGTTGAAGTAGGTGACGATGAAGCCGCCCAGCGGCGGACCGACGACGGGGCCGAGCAGGGCCGGCATGGTCAGCCACGCCATCGCGGCGACCAGTTCGGTCTTGGCCGCGGTGCGCAGCAGCAGCAGCCGTCCGACAGGCACCATCATGGCGCCGCCGAGGCCTTGCAGGACGCGCGCGGCGACCAGCTCGATCAGGCCGGTGGACAGGCCGCACAGGATGGAGCCGAACGAGAACACCACGATCGCCGCCCGGAACACGGTCCTGGTGCCGAAGCGATCCGCGATCCAGCCGCTGGCCGGGATGAACACGGTCAGGCTGAGCAGATACGATGTCAAAGCCACGTTCATGCGCACCGGATCGTAGCCGAACGACCGCGCCATCGTCGGCAGCGCGGTGGCGATGATGGTGGAGTCGAGGTTCTGCATGAACAGGGCGCAGGCCACGATGACCGCGGTTATCCGCGTTTGGCTGGACACCCGGGGGAAGACGGTCTTGATCGGCACCGGCGCAGTGTCGCGCCACATGTCGTTCGAGGGAAGCGCCGGCGATGGCCGGGTCAGCGGTGTTCCGGCGGGACGGTGCGGCGAGGTGGCGGCTCGGCCCTTTGTTACTGCAATGCCAGTGCTGCTTTCTGCGGCACGGGGTCAAATCAGAGTCGGGTCTGTGGTTCGGCTTCCGATCAAGCGCAGAGGACGCCGAGATTCTGAGATCGCAGAGAAGGCCTTTCGTCTTCAGCGGCCCAACGCTTTACTGCATAACTATTCACCATCCACTTGCTTCCCCGTGCACAGCGGATGTCGCAACCGCCGGAGGCACGCGAATCTTTCTCTGCGATCTCAGAAATCTCGGCGTCCTTTGCGCTACATTTCGGCCGATCGGCCAGCACCTGCGGCGCCATGCTGCCCCGGTCGCGCAGTCTCGTTACTTATACGCCGGGCACCCGGGGTCATCGCCAAGACGACATCAGTTGAACGCCATGCCGCCGGACAGCGCGACGGTCTGTCCGGTTATGTAGGCATTGCCAATCAGCATCAGCACCACCTGCGCCACTTCCTCGCTGGTGCCGAAGCGGCCAAGCGGGATGCGGGCGGCGGCGGACGCGAGGGCGCCCTTCATCACCATGTCGGTCTCG
The DNA here is from genome assembly GCA_903851415.1 of uncultured Rhodopila sp. Taxonomy (GTDB): domain Bacteria; phylum Pseudomonadota; class Alphaproteobacteria; order Acetobacterales; family Acetobacteraceae; genus Rhodopila. The sequence goes on from CAINOE010000097.1 coordinate 8,446, forward strand.
ATCAGCGACGGAGCGACGGCGTTGACGGTGATGCCCTGCTTGACCAGGCGGGCGGCATAGCCCCGGGTGAGGCCCTCCACCCCGGCCTTGGAGGCGTTGTAGTGCAGGCCGACGCCGCCCGCGCCTCGGGCGGCACCGGAGGAGATGTTGACGATGCGGCCCCAGCCCTGCGTCCGCATATGCGGCAGGACGGCTTGGGTGCAGAGGAAGACGGATTTCAGGTTGACCGCGATGGTCTGGTCGAAATCGGCCTCGGTGAGGTCGTCGATGCCGCGGATCAGGGCGATGCCGGCGTTGTTGATCAGGACGTCGGGGGGGCCGAGGCGGGCGGTCACATCGCGGACCATGGCGGCGACGGCGGTGCTGTCGGAGACGTCGGCGGCGATGGTGATGGCACGGCGGCCGATGGCGGCGACGGCGGCGGCCACGCTGTCGGCCTCGGCAGAACTTTGGCGGTAGTTGACGGCGACGTCCGCTCCGGCCTCCGCCAGGGTGAGCGCGATGGCGGCGCCGATGCCGCGGGATGCGCCGGTGACCAGGGCGATGCGGCCGGTGAGGTCAGGGAGGAGGGGCATGGGGTGCGCTATTCGTTGGCGAGACTATCGGGATTTCAAGCGCTGCATCCGCCAATGCCCGGCCCGGGATCGCGTTCGAGGCGGAGGTATCGACCACCATCAGCTCCACACGGCATGTTCGTCGCAGCCGACGATCTCATCCGGGGTGCATGTGTCGAGATTTGGCAGGTCGGCGCAATGCTCGCCGATGGCGCGAAAACGGGCCGCGAGATGGGCTGCCCGAGCGCGCCGCGACCGCTCGCCGATCAACGCCGCGACTTCCCGGGCGAGGCGATCGGTTTCCTTGTCTTGAGGTTGAGCACCATGCGAGCCTCGGGTTATCCAGAATTATGCTCTATAGAAAACCCGGCTGTGTTGGGCGAGGGCGTACGGTCGTCACCCCGGGCTTGTTACTCGCCACCCCAGCGCCAGCGTGGCCGCTCGCCTTTAAGCCAGGCGACGGCGACAAACAGGCCGGAGAGAACCGCTGTGTAAGCGATGTACGCGGCCGGCGCCATCTTCAGCGGAAATATCAACAGACCAGCGATGGCTAGTCCGAGAAACACGGCCACCGATAGCCAGCCTTGCCAGGTTATCGGCAGCCCCCATCCCCAACCATAGCGCTTTGCGGGAAACCAATAGCGCGTGGCATTTTGCATCGTCGGTTTCTCCTCCCACAGGTCGGACAAGGCGGCTGAGATGTCATAGCGGCAGGTTGCGGGTGTCGCCACGTTTCTCAGCCGATCCAGATGATCTGTCAGATAGGGAAATCGTGTAGCGGCGTGTCGTCACGGTCAGGCAGATCGCCCGGTTCGAGGGGTGCCGACGTGAGCAAGCGGGCGAAGGAGGGGACCGCCCGCAATACCGGACGATCGCACAGCCGAGCCGCACACTCCAGCGCCGCGGTGATGTCCCCGGCTTCGAGCAATGGGTTGTCCTCAAGGATTTCTTCGCGGCTCGCGCCGGCGGCGAGCAGATCCAGAACGTCCCGAACACGAATACGCAGACCACGCAGGCATGGGCGTCCGCCACAGTGGCCCGGCTCGGCGGTAATGCGGTGGAGTTCGCCCACGCAGTGTCTCCCAGCGGAACGTCAGCACCGCACTTTATACGGTCCGACTGCACAGCCGTTCAACCAACCCGTCCCGCCCCAAGAAAAAGGCCGGCGGCATCCCTGCCGCCGGCCCCTCCGTCTCACGCGTAGCGGCAAAACCTACTCCGCCGCGGTATCCGTCAGCCGCGCATTCTCGTTCCACAGCGTCCGCTGGTCGCGGCCCGCCGCCACCGCCCGCAGACGGTTCATCACCGCCCCCGTGCCCGCCGGGATCAACCGCCCGACGATGACGTTCTCCTTCAGCCCCATCAGGCTGTCGGTCTTGCCCGCCGTCGCCGCCTCGGTCAGCACCCGCGTCGTCTCCTGGAACGAGGCCGCGCTGATGAAGCTGTTGGTCTGCAACGACGCCTTGGTGATGCCCTGCAGCACCGGCATCGACAGCGCCGGACGCTCGTCCTTCATCAGCTTGCTGTTGATCTGGTCGAACTCCGTCCGATCGACCTGCTCCCCGGTCAGGAACGTCGTATCGCCCGGATCGAGGATTTCCACCTTCTGCAGCATCTGCCGGACGATCACCTCGATATGCTTGTCGTTGATCTTCACGCCCTGCAGCCGGTAGACGTCCTGGATCTCGTTGACCAGGTAGTCGGACAGCGCCTCCACACCCATCACCTTCAGGATGTCGTGCGGCACCCGAGGCCCATCGACCAGCGGGTCGCCCCGGCGCACGAAGTCGCCTTCCTGCACCGAGATGTGCTTGCCCTTCTGGATCAGGTACTCCGTGTCCTCGCCCGTCTCATCGTTCTTCACGATGATCCGGCGCTTGGCCTTGTAGTCCTTGCCGAACTCCACCCGCCCGTCGATTTCCGCGATGACCGCGTGGTCCTTCGGACGCCGGGCCTCGAACAGTTCCGCCACCCGCGGCAGACCGCCGGTGATGTCACGCGTCTTCGAACCCTCGCGCGGGATACGCGCGATCACGTCACCCGCCTGCACGATGGCGCCGTTGTCCACCGACAGGATCGAGTCCGGCGCCAGGAAGTACCGCGCGTCGGTGTTGTTCTCCAGCCGGATGACCTCGTTCTTCTCGTCCTTCAACTGCAGCCGGGGACGCAGATCGATGCTCTTCGACCCCTGCTTGTAGTCGACGACGACCTTCGAGGTCAGGCCGGTCACTTCGTCCATCCGCTCCATCAGGGTGATGCTGTCGATCAGGTCGATATACTCGACCTTGCCCGCGCGCTCCGTGATGATCGGCAGGGTGAACGGATCCCATTCGGCCAGCTTCTGGCCGCGGGTGACCGTCTGGTTCTCCTCCGCCAGCAGCCGCGCGCCATAGGGCACGCGGAAGCGCGCACGCTCGCGCCCCTTGTCGTCCACCAGCACGATTTCGCAGTTGCGCGACATCACCACCAAAGCGCCGGTGCTGTTGGCGATCACGTTGCGGTTCTTCACCGTCACCGTGCCGTCATGGCTCGCCTCGACGCTGGACGTTTCCGCCCCGCGCTGCGCCGCGCCGCCGATATGGAAGGTGCGCATCGTCAACTGCGTGCCCGGCTCGCCGATGGACTGGGCGGCGATGACGCCGACAGCCTCGCCGATATTCACCGGCGTGCCGCGGGCCAGGTCGCGCCCGTAGCAGTGCCCGCAGACACCGATATGCGACTCGCAGGTCAGCACCGAGCGGATCTTCACCGCCTCGACACCGGCCGACTCCAGCTTCTCGGCCTCCGATTCCTCGATCAGCGTGTTGTTCGGGATCAGGATCTTGCCGGTCGCCGGGTCGTGTACATCCTCGGCCGTGGTGCGGCCCAGGGTGCGTTCCGCCAGAGACGACACGACCTCGCCGCCGTCCATGACCGGCTTGACGGTCAGGCCGCGTTCGGTGCCGCAATCCTCCTCGACGATGATGCAATCCTGCGCCACGTCCACCAGGCGGCGGGTCAGGTAGCCGGAGTTCGCCGTCTTCAACGCCGTGTCCGCGAGACCCTTGCGGGCGCCGTGGGTGGAGTTGAAGTACTCCAGAACCGTCAGCCCCTCCTTGAAGTTCGCAATGATCGGCTGCTCGATGATCTCGCCCGACGGCTTGGCCATCAGCCCGCGCATGCCGGCCAACTGGCGCATCTGCGCGGGCGAGCCACGCGCGCCGGAGTGCGACATCATCCACACCGAGTTGGTGGGAACGCCTTTCTCCTGCTTGCTGATCTCCTTCATCATCGCCTTGGCGACGTCGTCGGTGCAGCGCGACCAGGCATCGACGACCTTGTTGTAGCGCTCGCCGGCGGTGATCAGGCCGTCCTGGTACTGCTGCTCGAAGTCCTTCACCTCGGTCTGGGTCGCGGTGATCAGCGTGCCCTTGCTGTCCGGGATGATCAGGTCGTCCTTGCCGAACGAAATGCCCGCCTTCGCCGCCTGCGCGAACCCGAGGCCCATCAGTCTGTCGGCGAAGATCACGCACTCCTTCTGGCCGCAATGGCGATAGACCATGTCGATCACGTCGGAGACGCTTTTCTTCGTCAATTGCCGGTTGATCAGGTCGAACGGCACGTCCGGATGCTTCGGCAGGATCTGCGCGATCATCATCCGCCCCGGCGTCGTCACCATGACCGGCCGGATCGGGTTGCCGCCGGCATCCACGGTTTCGTAGCGCGCGCGGATCTTGTCGTGCAGTGTGATCCGCTTGGCGAACAGCGCGTGCTCGATCTCGCCGATTTTGCCGAAGGCCGGCGCCTCGTTGTCAGGGGTTTCCTTGAACAGCGCGGTTTCCAGCGACAGGTAGTAAATCCCCAGCACGATATCCTGGCTCGGCACGATGATCGGCTTGCCGTTCGCCGGGCTGAGGATGTTGTTCGTGGACATCATCAGCACGCGCGCTTCCAACTGCGCTTCCAGCGACAGCGGCACGTGCACCGCCATCTGGTCGCCGTCGAAATCCGCATTGAAGGCGGTGCAGACCAGCGGGTGAAGCTGGATCGCTTTTCCTTCAATGAGCACCGGCTCGAACGCCTGGATGCCCAGCCGGTGCAGGGTCGGGGCGCGGTTCAGCATCACCGGGTGTTCGCGGATCACCTCTTCGAGGATGTCCCACACCTCGGGACGCTCCTTCTCCACCATCCGCTTGGCGGCCTTGATGGTGGTGGCGTGGCCGTATTTCTCCAGCTTGGAGTAAATGAACGGCTTGAACAGCTCGAGCGCCATCTTCTTCGGCAGGCCGCACTGATGCAGCTTCAGCTCCGGACCCACCACGATGACCGAACGGCCGGAGTAATC
>CAINOE010000098.1 GCA_903851415.1 uncultured Rhodopila sp.
CGTGCGATCCAAGCACATTTTTCCGGGCAATTCCGGACATACCCGAGCAAGGTCGTGTGCGGCGGATCGCCCTGATAGACGGCATACGTCCAGGTCGCATCGACCAACTCCACGAACCGATAGGCCGGGGCAGGCGGGTCGGGGATGCGGAACCGGTTGCCCTGCTCGACCACGGCATAAAGCCGATGCGGGCCGGTCATAGCGCACCACGACGATCGTGACTCAGATGGTGTAGGGACAAACGTCCCCCTACACGAAACCCGTTTGCGGATTTCATTCCGATACCCCTCTATTTAATTTGCTTATTTACTGCTTATCCGGAATATACTGTTCTAGTCACCGTCTCCAAAATGGAACCGTTGGTCTCAGAAATAGCACGTATCAACAGATGTCATGGCAGCACAGCAGCGATCGTTCGAATGAAGCCATCCCGATCCGACCGCCCCGAGACCCGGCACCCTGCACAACCTGAGGTAAACAATCAATTGGCATTTTTCGTAGTCCACGCAGAAAAAAATCGATGGGAAGTCGCCTGCCGTAAGCGTAACAACTTGCCTCTGATATAGACTTCATTTTAGCCTCTTTTGCCGGTAGCAGAACGGAAGCGCCGCCGGCAGTTTGCGCTTATACCGTGCGGTCGATCCCCGAGATCAACCGCACGGGAACGCGTCAACGGATTGACTGCAACCGTCTGGATGTGTGCGCTATGGTCGCGTCGCTCCACATTCCCGGCTGGTGCTGGGGTGCCTCGGCTGCGGCGGCGATCGCCTGGCTAAGCAGATCGCGGATCTGCGAGGCCGTCTCCAGCGGCAGGTTGGCCAGGGCGTGTGCTTTGCGCAGTATGCCGCCTGAGTCATAATTCCGTGTTTGCAAATCGATAATGATGCGAGATCCGGCCGCCACGATCTGCGCGTCGCCGAACGTTCCGGATAGTGAAAATAGGCAGGAGGTGTTAGCAGAGCTTAGCTGCGGCATGGCTTGTCTCCATGTTGCGGTCAGGCCAGTCTGGACGTTGGACGCGTCCAGGCTGGCCGCCCCATCGGGCCTATCCCAAGGGCTGGTTTGACGTTCTATTAAACGTCGGCCGCCACGTCAAGTTTGACGTTGCAGAAAAACGCGAGGTGTCGTCAGGTGACTCTGGAGATCGGCGTGAGAAGCTGGACTTCGCTAACGCCCAGGCGTTCGGCGATGATGGTGATCGTGCTGAGCGTGACGCTCTTTTCGGTCGGAGTCTCGATCTCCCAAATCCGTTTTTGGGTCATGTCGCACATCTCGCCCAGCCGGGCCTGACTGAGGCCCAACCGTTCGCGGTGAAAACGGACGTTGTAGGCCAGTGTCCGGCGCACAGCAGACGGCTCCTTGACCGGCATGGGATTGCCCGGTTTGACTCGCTTGGCGCTCACAGCCGACTGTAGCCTGCTAGTTATGACGACCCTCCGCCTAACACGCCGTTTCGTGTCGCGTCCAATCGGGCGTGTAGCATGGGCGAGTCGTCGGGCGTTGTAGCAGCGCGGTCAGCCCCGAGCCGGTCATTCCGCGCCCTTTCCGAGCAGCCTTCCTTTTGACGATCTCCGGGCACAGTGCCCCAGGCGCTGCCCGATGCGCTTCACCGACCGTTCCTGTTACGAGATATTCACATCCTGGGTTTTTTGGTTCGCCTCTATACAAAATGAATGGAGCCGGTTTCTTTCGTCCCGGTGGAGTCCGAAAAAACCGTCATTTTTGCCCGCTCGCCGCCACAGATTCGCCAAGGCGGGCGAGCGAGCGCCGCCATCAGCTCCGTCGCCCCGTCTCGCGGGCCGTAGGCGGCCAACCGAAGCGCTTCCAATTGAGCGTTCGGGCCGTGCGCTTTGCGCGCCGCAACCGCGGCGTCAATGATGTCCGGCATCTTCGGGCTTGCCCCATGTCCCTGGAGCCGGGGGCGGGGTCTCACGCGGCGGCGCGAACCCGCGCCACTCTGAGCACGGCCGGATGCTGTATGCCGCTTATGTGGACGGCCCCCCGTTGTGTTGTCAGGGGAGGTCGGCTTCGACGGGGCGTTCGGTGCTGATCATCCCGTCCATTCCGGCACGTTCTGATCATGCCGTAGCCGCAGGCGCTGAAGCATAAGGGCGGCGAACACCTCCTCCGGCGCCGGCTCCGCTGACCCCGCCAGACCCGGGAGGCTCGCGCGCGCCTCGTCCGCAAACTGCCGCGGTAGAACGAGGCCGGCCTCCTCCAGATAGGCGCGCCGCCACCATTCCCGGATCGGATCGCCGGCAGCGCGCATCACCGCGTCAGCTGGCAGACGGTCGCGCTTTTGATGCTGGTTCACCTCGGAGTGGGCCGGCAGCAGGTTCCAAAGATCGCCGCACGGCCAGGCTGACCAGGGCAGACAATGGTCCATGTCCAGGCTCTTTGCGGTCAATGGGCGTCCGCTCCAAACGCAGCGAAGGCCGGGGCCGGCCGCGATCAGGCGGAGGGCGCGCTCGCGAGGCAGCATGACGCCGCGGGTTGGCTCGGACCAGATCATCGCAGCCGCGAGCACGCCCTCATCCAAGGTCCGTCCTTGCCGCGCGGCATAAACCCGCATGAGCCGGCACCATTCGGCCACCAGCGCCGGCTCAATCCAGACCGCGAACCGCCCGACCGCCCGCCAGAGTTCGCCCGGCACTTCAAGCGTGCCGAAGCCGGCCAGGAAATTCGCGTCGAGCACGATCTCGCCGGACAGGCCGCGCGCACGCCGCCGCGCGGTCGCTGTCCGTGCCGCTCCCTTTAGCACGGAATAACACGTGGTAACGGCGATTCCCGCGTGTAAGAATCCTGCTACATTCGGCGACCACCTTGCATCACGAGGGACAATTCCGCTGTTCCAAATTTCCGTGCCCGACAGCCTTGGGTGCAGGAGTATGTCACCCGCGGGGTTCGCGGCCCCCGACGGGAGCGGTGCCAGGAATTCCGCGGTTTCCTGTCTGTCCCTGCCGCGGTCCACTATGGTAAAGCTAGCGGATGGCCGACCACGACTCCGTTTACCACAAGATCTTCGGCCATCCGGGGATGGTTTCGCAGCTGCTCCGCGACTTCCTTGCCAAGCCCTGGCTCGATGACCTTGATCTTGACCGCATGGAGCGGCTGAACGCCAAATTCCATGCTGAAACGGGCGAGCGGCGCGAAGGCGACATGATCTGGCGGATCCCGCGGCGTGGCGGCGGTGACACCTACCTGATGCTGCTGCTGGAGTTCCAGTCCACACCCGACCGCTGGATGGCGCTGCGGGCGCTGGTCTATGTCGGTCTGCTGTGGCAGCATCTGGTGCGGGAAAAGCATCTGCCGCCTGATGGCCGGCTGCCGCCGGTCCTGCCGGTGGTCGTGTATAACGGCGATCCGCGCTGGGCGATGCCGCTGGCACTGCGCGAGCTTGTCGGCCTGCCCGCGGACACGCCGTTGTGGCGATACCAGCCGGACATGCGCTACCATATCGTGGACGAAGGTGCATTCAGCGAGGATGATCTGGCGGCCCGCGATACGCTCGCGGCGCTGCTGTTCCGGTTGGAGGCTTCGCCCGACCCGGAACGGGTGGTCGCCCTGGCAGACGCGATATTGGCTTGGTTCGGGCGGCATCCGGGGTTCGACGGGCTGAGGCCGCTGTTTGCCGAGTTGCTGGGCGGCCTGATGGGACCTCCGGCCTCGGGGGTTCGGGTGCCGGAGGAGTTGCTGGAGGTGCGGAATATGCTGGCGACACGGGCTGAGGAGTGGAAGCGGCAGTGGCTGCAGGAGGGCCTTGAGAAGGGCCGTGCGGAGGGCCTCACGGAGGGCCTTATGAAGGGTGAGGCAGCTTTGCTGCTGCGGCAGTTGGAACGCCGGTTCGGTGCTCTGCCGACCGAGGTGAGAGATCGCGTCGCCGCCGCCGACACTGCTGCGCTGGAGGCGTGGGGCCTCCGCGTTCTGGACGCCGGTAGCCTGGAAGACGTGCTACGGTGAACCGTCCGCAACTCCAGAGAGGGCCTGCTACAACCCGAGCTTCCCGGCCGGGCTGGCTTGGCTGAGCTTGGCCCGCCGGACGTAGCTGCGCATCGTGGTCAGGCTCCGGTGCCGGGTGTGCCCCATGATCTCCTCGTCCGGTACGCCGTTGCGGTAGGCCGTCGTCACGAACCCCGCACGGAGCCCGTGCGGGCTGACCGGCTCGGCCAGCGTCCCTTTCAAACCGGCAGCGGCGGCGCGCTTGAGCAGGATCTGGCGCACCCCGTCCGCACTCAGCCGGACGCTCTCGACCGCGCCGCCGCGGTTGACCTTGCGGAACAGCGGTCCGGCTTTGATCTCGGCCAGGTCGAGCCACTCCTTCAGCGCGGCTACCGGGCAGGTTTCCTCAGCCTTTCCGCGCGGAATGGCGATTTCGACACCTTCGCCTTGCTTGTCCGTCTTGGAGCGTTCGATCAGCAGCTTCAGCCCCTCCTCGGTCCAGGTCACGTGCTCGACGTCGAGCCCGATCAGTTCGGAGCGGCGCATGGCCCCGGCGAAGCCGAGCAGGAACAGCGCACGGTCGCGGACGCCGGCGATACCGTTGCCGCAAGCCCGGCACAGTTTGCGAACCTCCGTCGTGGTCAGCGCCGCCGCCCGGCGCGCCGGCGTGCCGTGTTTGCGGCCGATGCCGCGGAGGGTCTCGCGAATCGCCGGGTGCTTGGTATCGAGCGGATGCCCGGCGACGCCGCAGGCGCGCGCGATGGCGGCAACCCGGCGGCGCAACGTTGGCATCGCATAGCCTTCCCCCGCAGCGGCCAGATAAGCGCCCACCACTTCCGGTGTCGCCGGCATGGCGGTGAAGCCGTACTTCGCGCACCAGGCCTCGAAGTTGGCGACACCGGCCCGCGCAGCGTAGGCCCGCAGGGTCGCCGCCGCGTCGGCGCCGTCCTGATAGGCTTTGGACTTCGCCAGCGCCATGGGCTTTGCGTGCCGTCGGCGGCTTGGCGCCGTCCAGCCGTGCAATCTGTCGCTTGCGGGCCTCGGTTACGGAAACGACCATGTGGGACCCTGTAGTACGCATTAAGACGCCATAACAGCCCTTCCCGCGTGTTATATCTCGGGGTCTCTGAGCGGTCTTATAGGAGACCGCTCAGCCGCCGAGCAACGAACGATCAGGTCTCGATGCCGATCTCCGGCGCGATCTGCGTCTGGATGGCGTTGTAGAGGTTCACGCTCTCGGCCGTGCGCAACGACACGATCAGGCTGTAGCGGATCTTCGAATTGCCGCGCTGGTGCGACGGATTTTCCCGCCACCAGCCACCGGTCGGATAGACCGCAATCGCGCCGCGCGCTGCCAGATCGGCAGCCGACCCTTTCCAAGTGTCGGAATGCAAGGAACCACGATTGCGGAGCCGGGGACCGACCACCCAGCCCGGATCGTTGGGTGAATAGTTCGGCCGATCGCCGGCCTGGGCATTGATCCGCCGCATGAAGGCATCATCAGTCTCTTTGCTGCGCTTCACTTCGAAGCGCAGTCCGTGGGACGCATAGCCGTGGCGCCTGGTGTAGCCGCGCTCGCCGGGGTTGGGTTCAATGAAATAGCTGAGCGTCACATGCAGTTCGACGTCTGCGGCACCCAGGGTCTCCAACACCCCCTTCGGCCAGGGCAGCTGATGCAGCACCAGATCTTTGGTCTTGATCTTACTGCCCTTGATTTGAAAGGGCTGCATGGCGCGCTCAATGACCAGCGTGACATCGTTATCCAGGCTGCGCAGCGCGCGATTGAGCGACGGCACGCCAAAACCAACGCGGCGCAGCAGGATGTGCTTGTCGAACTCGACCAGATGCGCCTTCATGGCGGGGGTCCATTCGGCGGAATGAACGATCAGCGCCCGCACGGTTTCCGGCCAGAGTTGGGGCCGCTCCGCCAGGATTTGTGCCGCCATGCGCGCTGCAAGCGCCGTAGCGCCGCTGGTCTCCCCCGTCGTGGTGAAGGGCTGGTCTTCGGGCACACGGAATGTGGTCAGCAAGGCCAGGTCATCGACATTGTCGCCGGCGCCGGTCGCCGGGTCGATTCCGAGGTTCCCGCCTTCGAGAACGATATCCGGCTTCAACGGCCAATCCCAGTTCCAACTCACCGACGTCCGGCTGGTCGGCATGAGATCGCCGGCCGGCGCGAAGGCACTCCACCCGGCGTAGGTTTTGTCAGCGATGGTGATTTTCTCGGTGTAGGCGCCGATGGTCAGCACGTTCCACGCCTGAGCAGGGCTCTCGATTGGCGTCGTGTCGTTGCGAGCTGGGTAGTCCTCCGGTTTGAGGGTCTGCCCGATATTGCCGGCAGAGACCGCGATCAGCCGGCGGATGTCCGGCTCGCCGAAGGCGAGCTTATCCAGCGCCGCGGACCAGGATGACGGCTTGCCCCGCCAGTGATCGCCTGGGCTGGTAACTGCAAGGCAAACGGCGCGCGGCCGGTGTGGGGCCACGATTTCGGCGGCGTAGACCGCTTGGGCGGTGATGGCGCCATAAAGATCAGGATCATTGGCACCGCGATCAGGGAGGATCTTCACCGATTCCAATCGATGCCGGAGCAGCACGGGACCGTTGGTCGCCAGCACGTCCACGAGATCGCCATGAAGGGCCAGCCCTGACATTTGCGTCCCGTGGCCGCCGTGACCGGGCGGGCCGGTATCCTCGACCGGCCAGCTGCGGTCATAGGCTTGCTGATCGGCCGGATCGAGACCGCACTGAATCAACGGGTGCCGATACGTCGTGCCGGAATCGAGCAGACACACCGCCGGCGCATCAGCGGGCGGCGGCGTGATCCGTCGCGCCAGATCCTCCGACCAGCGCCGCTGTTCGGCACCGTCCATGACCATAAACAGACCTGGCGTATCGCGCGCCAGACGTAGTTCGGTGATCGCGTCGGTGTTGGCGACGATATGCCCCAGAACTTCGGCCGTGGCACAGACCAGCACCACCTCCCGGTCAGGGAAAGTAATGACATGCTCCCGCACCATCAGGTCCAGGCGCCGCGCCGCCGCATCAAAAGCAGTCCGCGTGCCGATACGCAGCCAGACCTCCCACCAGGTCACGACACCCGGATCGGGAAACAGGTCGGGCTTATCGGTATAAAGAGATCGCGCAACGGCAACGCGCACCGTTTCAATGGAGGCGATAAGCGTTTCGTTCTTTGGGCCGGTTTCGCCCTTCTGGTTTGGTCGCCGGTCCTCGCTGCGGTAGGCCTCAACCTTCTTGAGGTAATAGTCGCGCTGCTTTTCAGGAACAAAGACTGTCGCTGCAACCTTGTCGCCGGGCAGCGGGCGCACGCTGGCCAGCTCGATCGGAAACGTCTTGCCGCGCTTTTCCAGCTTGTCGATAATTTCGGCCTGCGCTACCGGCAGTTCGAATTCGAGATAGAAGCCCGGCGTGCCGCCGGCGATGGCGCTGTCACGCTGTGCCAGCAGCGCCTCGCCCGCCTTGACAGCATTGGTCAGCGCCTGGGTGAGCTGGTCGGCATGAGCCTGCCGATCGCGCACCGGCAGGCCATCGCCTGACCTCTGTCCGCGATGGGCGGTGTAGCCTTCGATCTTACCATGGTCGCGCAAGTAGATGTGCGGGCGGTTCCGTAGGGATTCGTCAGCCATAGGGGAAGGACTCTCAGCGCCTGAGCGTGGCCTTGCGCTCCGCGATGGCGCTGGACAGATCCTCGGCGGTGACCACCTCCCGATCGGCGAGAAGGGCCTGCTTGGCGGCGTCTTCCGCCGCCAGCGCAAACTCCGCCTGACTTAGCCCGGAACCGGCGGCGACCGCTGCCGGCCAGTCGATCCCTTTGGTCTTGAGGGTCGAGAGCCGATTTTCGAGGATGCGCCGGGCGATTTCGCCGTCGGGCAAGGAATACTCGATGACATCGTCGAACCGGCGGTACAGCGCCGGGTCGAGCAGTTCAGGATGGTTGGTCGCGGCGATGATCAGGCTGTCGCTGTCATCGCCTTCGAGAAATTGGAGAAAGGAGTTGAGGACGCGGCGAATCTCGCCGACGTCATTGCGCTCGGTGCGCTTGGCGCCGATCGCATCAAACTCGTCGAAGAAATAGACGCCCCTTGTTTCAGCGATGGCGTCGAACACAAGGCGCAGCTTGGCCGCGGTTTCACCCATGAACTTGGTCATGAGGCCATCGAGGACGATGGTGAAAAGCGGCATGTGCAGCTCGCCGGCCAGTGCCGCCGCCGTCATCGTCTTGCCCGCGCCTGGCGGCCCAAGCAGCAGCAGCTTGCGCCGCGGGCGCAGCCCATGGGCGCGCAGCCGTTGTTGCTGGCGCTGCTCGACCAGCACGCGGCGCAGCCGCTGCTCAAGCGCGGGCGACAGGACCATGCTCGACAACCGCGTCTCGGAATATCGGGCGGAGATCAGGCTGGCGAGATCGCCGCGCGGCTGGGCCAGCGGCACCGGCTCGCGCGGACGCGCGCTGCCGCTGCGCCGCGCACGCGACTCGTCCACCAGCTCACGCAGTTGCTGGGCCAACTTGCCATGGCCCTGGCGGGCTTCATGGGCAGCAGCCTGCATGGCGACGGTCAGGAACTGCTCGTCGTCCCCCTCAAGGTGACTTTGCAGCAGCGCGACGAGATGGCGTGCTGACGTCATCGGCGTTTCCGCCGGCGTCCGGAGCGGCCTCCCCTGGTGCTGTCGCGCAAACCGGCCCTCACGATACCCTCTCAAAAACCTTCGTTATCGATAGACCGCACCAAGATCGCGGTTTCGGTCGCCTAACTACCGACCCAGTCTATCAAAACTGGCTCTTGAAACAAGCCTCTCATTTGGTCATGATCAAGGCGAGTATCGAGAGACGGTTGAGCCGCAGTGCCGGAGTTTATGGATGCGGGTGGGGTATGCTCGGGTGTCAACGCAGGACCAGACGCCAGCGCTTCAGCTTGACGCGCTGAAGGCGGCGGGCTGCGAGCGCGTGTTCCAGGAAAAAGCCTCTGGCGCCCAGCGCGACCGGCCGGAGCTGGCGGCGGCGCTCGACTATATGCGCGGCGGTGACACCCTGGTGGTGTGGAAGCTCGACCGGCTGGCCCGGTCGATGAAGCAGTTGATCGAGACGGTCGAGAAGATGGAGGCTCGCCAGATCGGGTTCCGCTCGCTGACCGAGGCGATCGACACCACGACCGCTGGCGGCCGACTGGTTTTCCACGTCTTCGCCGCGCTCGCCGAGTTCGAACGCTCGGTAATCAGGGAGCGCACGACTGCCGGGCTGGCGGCGGCACGGGCGCGCGGGCGCAAAGGCGGCCGGCCGCGGTCCCTGACCGAAAAGGACATCGCAGCGGCGCGGGCCATGCTGAGCAACCCAGACATCACTGTTGATGAAGTCGCCCGACGCCTCGGCGTCGGTCCGGCCACGCTCTACCGCCACCTGCCGGGTGGCCGCAGTGGCATTGGCGAGGCGGCGCAATGAGCGTGTTCTCGATCCAGCTTGAAGCTAGCGATCCCGCCCGGAACCGGTTCCGCACCTATCAGGTTGACGTCGCCCGCAACCTGTTCGGCGCCTGGCTCTTGGAAGTCAAGTTCGGCCGGATCGGCGCCAAAGGCCGGATGACCCGCACGGCTGGATTGCCGGTGCGCTCCCGTATGCGGCGCAGCCAAGGGCTTGCCGGCATCGCCCGACCGGAAGAGTTCCGCACGGTTAGCCGCGCGCCCATAATCGCCTGGCGCGGCGCGCTGGCGCAGCGCGGGCTGGGTGGCGCTACGATCCGCCACCGGCTGGCCTCGCTGGCGTCGCTGTTCGAGTATCTCTGCGAGATGAACGCCGTCACCCATAACCCGCTCAAAGGCGTCGAACGGCCGCGCTCGGAAACCGGCGAAGGCAAGACGCCGGCGCTCGGCGATCATCAGGTGCGCGAGCTGCTCGACGCGCCAACGGCCGACACCAACGCGCTCGACCACCAGGTCGACATCGCCAAGGTGCAGGAATGGCTCGGCCACGCCAACATCAGCACTACGCGGGTCTACGGTCACCGCCAGACGCGGCCGGAGGACAGCCCCAAGTTCAAGGTGGCCTATTGATATGGCGAACCGATCGCACCCGTCGCCGGAGCCGTACGTACCTGCGGCAGCCGCTCCGCAGGTAGGCCCGTGGGCCAAACTTCGGCGGGCCTGCCATGACGGACAAGGGGACGGGTGTCGCCGGGCATGCGCATGCCCCGTCAGGTCATCGCTGTCGTTGATCGGACACAGCGCCGACGTCGCAGCCGTGATGCAGGCGCTACTGGAGCGGCCAATCATTGCCCAGCGTTTCGCCAAGCTTATCGGAAAGCCCGAACTGACGGCAGAGGATCGGGCGCGGCTGGTGGCCCTCGCGGCGCTGCACGATCTGGGCAAAATCAATCTCGGGTTCCAGAACAAGCCGTTCGATCATCCCGGCCCCAAGGCTGGACATATCGAGCCGCTGGTATCGCTTATTACAAACATCACCGCAGATAACGCTGCCGAAGCGACAAAAGAAGCTCTGTTTGAAGGCGGCAAGCTTCGGCGCCTTATCCACCTGATCGACCAGGATTCCAATCGATGGCCCTTTGATGCAATCATGGCGCACCACGGCAGTCTGCCGGGCGCCCTGCCGCCGCGAGCGAATTTATGGCGAGCGGCCGGCGGCTACGATCCAATCCGTTCGTGCAGTGATCTGGTCGAGGCTATCAGTTCATGGTTTCCCAGTGCCTTGGAACCGACCAAGATCGCCTGGACATCGCCTTTCGGGCATGCCTTCGCCGGGCTGCTCACGCTGGCTGACTGGCTAGGTTCTGATGATACCGTGTTTCTGCTGCCGCAAGACGGTGGCCCAGAGGGACCTGATCGATTCCCGTGGGCGCTGGCGCTGGCACGAAACCTTTTATGCCGGCGAGGCCTCGCTCCGGACCCCGCCCGCACTACCGCGTCGGGCCTGACATGGACCTGCATGGCGCTGACCGGGTTCGCGCAAGCCTCGCTGGCGCAGGCGGCGATGCTGTCTCTCCGCGACGCACCGGATAACGGACGCACTTGCCTGATTGAGGACGAGACCGGTTCGGGCAAGACCGAGGCGGCCCTGATTCATTTCCTTCGACTGTTCGCCGCAGGTGAAGTGGATGGGATGTACTTCGCGCTGCCAACGCGAGCGGCGGCCCGCCAAATCCATGGCCGGATCAAATCCGCGCTGAAACGGCTGCTCGGTGACGACGCGGCTCGATTTGTCACGCTTGGCGTTCCGGGTTATGTCGCTCGGCAGGCGGAGGGCGCTTCGCTTCCCGAACCTGAAGCACACTGGCCCGATGAGTCAGCCGATGCGCGGCGTGATGCCCTGTGGGCTAGCGAGCGACCGAAACGCTATCTGGCGGGCTGGGTGGCGGTCGGCACGATCGACCAGGTGCTAATGGGTGGCGTGCGCGTACGCCACGCGCAGCTTCGTTCTGGCGCGATGCTGCGATTGATCCTTGTGGTCGATGAGGTCCATTCGAGCGACCTTTACATGACGACGATCTTGAGGAACGTGCTGGATCAGCATCGCCGCGCTGGCGGTCACGCGCTGCTAATGTCGGCAACGCTCGGCAGCGCGGCGCGGGCAAAGTTGCTGAGTTTGACCGGCCGCACGTCTCCGCCCGCCTTCGCGGCAGCCCTTGCCACGCCTTACCCGGCGGTTTGGACCGATACGGAGCCGCAGCCGCTCGACCAACCGGGTAACAAAAGTAGGGATCAGAAGACTGTCGCAATCGCAGTCGAAAGTTTCTGGGATGATCCTGTTCGTATCATAGCTCGCGCTGCCGATGCGGCCCGCCAGCACGCACAGGTACTGGTGATTCGCAACACGGTGCGTGATGTGGTCGCCACGCAATTGGCTTTGGAGATGGCGGCGCCGGAGTTTTCGCTGGGCATCATGACGGACCAAGCTGACATGGTCCGCTGCCCGCATCACGCGCGCTATGCCCCCGAAGACCGGGCGCGGTTGGACGGAGCATTGGAATCCGTGCTCGGGAAAGATGCGCCGCGGCTGAGCGGTTCCGTCACGGTCACGAGTCAGACCGCGGAACAGTCGCTGGACATCGACGCCGATCTGTTGATCACGGACCTCTGCCCGTCCGACGTGCTACTGCAAAGGATCGGCCGTTTGCATCGCCACCGCGCGCGCCTTCGCCCAGACGGATTCGAACTACCATCGATAATAATTCTTGCTCCTTCGGAAGAAGAACTGGCCGCTTCCATCCGGTCTGGAGGCGAGGTGAACAATCCGCCTCTGGCGCTCGGGTTGGTGTACCCTGATCTGCTCGGTATCCTCGCGACACGACGTGCCCTGACTGGACGAGGATCGTTGTCCATCCCCCGCGATAATCGGCTACTGGTTGAAACCGCCACCCATCCGGAGGTTCTTCGGGGTCTCGCGACGAGTCTTGGCGGACCCTGGCTGGAGCGCTGGGCTAGTCAGGAGGGCACGAAGGGCGCCCACGCCGGAGCGGCCAGGGGCGTGTGCGTCAAATGGAAAGAGCCAATCGAACCTGTCCTTGATCTGGACGAGCGGATCGCAACCCGGCTCGGCATAAATGACCGGGTCATCGAACTCCCGGCGGGTACGATCGGTCCGTTCGGCGAAACGGTTAGTCTGCTGACGGTACCCGGACGTTGGCTGGGTGGCGTAAAGCCTGATGCAGTTCCAATGGTCACCTCGGCCGGACCGGGCACGTCACTTGCGATCCAGCTTGGCGAGCGGATGCTCGTCTACGATCGGTTCGGCTTGCGCCCGAGGCCGTGACCGCGGAAGTTAGGCCGCCGGTCTGACGCCCCCTCTAGTTCCCCGACTTGCGTCGGGATCGACCTCAGGAAGAGATGGTCCGATCAGACGACGGCAAGGTTCCCCCGCTAACGCGGGGACAATCTCGTCCTGGTTTGAAAAATCCGCTTGTTGCGGATTTTAAATTGTGCCATAAAGTGAGTGATCGAAGGTGCCTGCAACACCTCCGGTCGCATCACTCCCCGGGTGTCGAACAGGAGCCAGCACATATGCAACCCAGAAGATAGCCGGGGTGACGGTGCTTTTGCACGAGGCATCAGCGCCGTCACCGTTCTGTGCAGCCTGACGCGCTGCCGAGCGCCGTGCGATCACGCCAGGATAGTACAGCATAAAAACAACGGAGGGCATATGCTCACCGAACGTATATTATCTATCGAAACGACAGACGGGGTGCACGCAGCGACCTTGCCCGAAGCCCTGGAACGATTGTGCGCCGGCAGCCTCATCGGTTTCGAAGGGCTGGCTGCACACCAGCGGCACGCCTGGGAGCTGTTCCTGTTTCAGATCGCAGCGCTCGCGCTCGTGCGCTCCGGCGAGGCGAAGGCAGTGGAGGACAACGCGGCGTGGCGCAATCTGGCGAATGCCGAAGGGTGGCGGCAACGTCTTGCGGCGCTCACACCGGGCTGCGCGGACACGGCATGGTCGCTCGTCGTCGATGATCTTACACGGCCGGCCTTTCTTCAGCCGCCGATCGGACACGGCACCCTGGACGGCTACACCGTCGCCGGACGAACGCCTAACGAGATTGACGTACTCGTTACGTCGAAGAACCACGATGTGAAGCGCGCTCGCGGAGCAGAATCAACACCGCTCCATTGGCTTTTTTCGCTAGTTACGCTGCAAACTATTCAAGGGTACAGTGGACGGCATCCCCCGAAGAGCTTTTACCACGGCATTGCACGAATGAATGGCGGTTTTGCCAGCCGGCCACTCGTGATGTTCACGCCGGACCGCGACTTTTCGATCCGTTTCCTTCGCGGCGTTCAGGCGGCGCTCGCCGCGCGTCGGAAGGCACTCGACACGGACGACTACTACTACCGCGACGACGGTCTTGCCCTGTTGTGGCTGGAAGCCTGGGACTCAGAAAAGAGTCTGTCGCTCGAAAACCTCGATCCATTATTTGTTGAAATTTGCCGCCGCGTGCGGCTCGTGCGGAACGGAGAAGGACAAATTACCGCCTGGGGTAGGCCGAGCGAAGTTCCACGCGTGCAGGTGCCGAAGGAGGCGAAGGGCAATTTGGGTGACGCCTGGACCCCGATCGGCGCAAAGGAAAACGCGGCGCTGACCGTCGGATCTTCCGGGTTCGACTATCGCTTGGTGCAGCGGTTGCTGAACCCGCAGGAGTTTTTGAGGCCGGCCTCGATGGAACTGCCCGGCGCGGAACCGGATGGCGAACTTTGGCTTCATGCGGCGGTTCTGGTGCGCGGCCAGGGCAAGACCGAGGGTTTGCACGAACGCTGGCTGCTCATTCCACAACGCGTGCAAAGCTTCATGCGCGATCCAACCGTAGCCGAAATGATAGCCAAACTGAGCGGCGGGATGATCGCGCATGCGGACGGCGCCAAACGGGCACTGCGGGTGGGTCTGCTTAAATTTTTACAAGGCGGCGCCGACAAGATCAATTTCGAGGACGAACGGCCACGTGCGTGGCTGGATGTGCTGGAGCATCGCATCGACGCTATGTTCTTTGAGCATCTGTTCGCGCGCGTCAGCAGTGACGGCGACCTGCCGACCGAGATGGCGTGGCGGAATGCGCTCGAAACAGCGACACGGGACCTGTTCGCCGCTGCGACGACCCGCTTGTCGCCGCCCGAATGCCGGCGGGAGCGTGCTCTCGCAATTGCTTCGATCGCCTTCAGTGCGTCGCTCCGCAAGGCTGGCATAAGCATCGCTCGCGTGCCCGGCGAGCAAACGGACGAGCCCGAACAGGATGACGCGGCATGAACCAGAAAGCAAACCGGATTGAGTCCCGTGATCGCATTGACGCGGCGTTAGACCGACTCGTGTGGCTGCTGACGCATGAGCGTGACGAGGGTGGTTTCCCGCCCGGTGACCGCGCCGAATTGCGCAGGATGGACCCGCTCGACACTGCACTGCCGCCATCGCTGTGGCATCTGCTCACTCGGCCTGAGGTCGAGACCGCAATCGGTTTTCTCGCCAGTGAGGATCGGGAGACGGCCGAGCGGGCGTTCGGCATCAGCATACAGGTCATTGCCGAAGCCGGCACCGCGCGCGGCAGGCCGATGCCGATCGGCAAGGCGCTCTCGGCGACCGGCTACGCCGAGGCGCGCTTCGTGCGGCTGCTGCGGGCGCGCGGCCTGGAGGATGTCGCTTTCGAGGCGCGCCAAGCCGCGCATTGGTGCGCGGTCAATGGCGTCTCGATCCGCCTGGACGGCTTCGCGCGGTACATCCTGGAGGCCGCTCTCGGGCGCGGCGAAGCCGACCGCAGCGGCCACTCCATCGCCCGCGACTATTTTGCAACGGCTATGGCCGACGCGCAGAGTGCGGCCACCACGGAGACATGATCCGATGATTCGCGACACGATGTTCCTTCAGATTCACACGCTCACCCCGTTCGCCGCATCGCTGCTCAACCGCGACGATGTCGGCCGCGCCAAGCGCATGCCGTTTGGCGGCGCGAGCCGGCTTCGCGTCTCCTCGCAATGCCAGAAACGCCACTGGCGGGATGTCGCGTCCGCTTGGTCGCTCAACGAGATCGAGGATCCGGTCGTCAGCGGGATATCGCCGCTCACGATCAGGTCGCGCAAGATCATCTCGCGGCAGGTCGCCGAGCCGCTTGTGAAGGACGGTTTTGCGGTGGACGATGTGATCGCTGTGCTCGAGGCTCTCAAGGCTGAACTCCTGGGCGAGAGCAAGAAGGCGAAAGCCGACAAGGCAGCCAAGAAGCCGAAGTCCCCCGCTGTCGGAGCCGACGTGCCGGAAGAGCCGATCGAGAGCCGGCTGGGGGTACTCGATACGAACCAGGTCATTGTGCTCGGCCGTCCGGAGATTGATTTCATTCGCCGCACCGCCGCCGATCTGCTGCGCGAGCGCCCGAACGATCCGGATGCCGCTGCCAAGGCATACCTCAAGCGCAAGGACGTGCTCGCCAACCTTAAGGCGCTGCGGCTCGCCGCGGGAATTGACGCAGCCCTGTTCGGGCGCATGGTCACCTCGGATATCCTCGCGCGCGGCGATGGCGCGGTGCATGTCGCGCATGCGCTGACTGTCCATGCTGAGGAAGCAGAGCCGGACTATTTCGTCGCGATCGACGATCTGACGCGTGAGGCTGGCGAACTCGGCACCGGCCTGATCCAGACCGCGGAACTTACCAGCGGGTTGTTCTACGGCTATGTCGTAGTCGACGTTCCGTTGCTTGTCTCCAACCTGGAAGGCGTTACGGCCGAGGCTTGGCGGAACGCCGACCTGCGCCTCGCCAGGAAGGTGATTGAGCACCTCGTGCAGGTGATCGCCACGACCTCGCCGGGCGCCAAGCTCGGATCGACGGCGCCGTACAGCTATGCTGATTTGGTGCTGATCGAGGCCGGCGCGCGCCAGCCGCGATCATTGATGACGGCGTTCTACAGTCCGGTGCCGAAGCAGGGTGCGCGCCAGGGCGCCGTAGAGGCGCTGGCCGGCCATCTGTCCCGATTCGACGGGATGTACGGACGCGCGGAGACTCGCCGGGTCGCATCGCTGCTGGACACGGCCACTATCCCGGCGGACCCGCAAGCGGAGGGGCTGTCCGGCCTCGCAAGCTGGGCCGCGGCGCAGCTTGGCGCCGACCCGACCGCGGGAGCCGCGTAATGCCCGGCACGGAGTTTCTGCTGCTGCGGCTGGAAGCGCCGCTGATGGCGTTCGGCGGCCCAATGGTCGATCACATCGGGCAGACCCGCTCGTTTCCCGGCCAGGCGCAGATCACCGGACTGCTGGGTAACGCCCTCGGCTATCGCCACCGGGACACGGACGCGTTGGACACGCTTCAGCGCCGGCTTCTATTTGCCGCAGCACTGGTCAGGCCCGGCGAACCGCTGCGCGACTACCACACCGTCGATCTCAGCCGGAAGCACCTGACGGGCACCGGGTGGACGACCCGGGATATGGCGGAGACGCGCGGCGGCGCGTCGGGTGAATCCACGCATATCCGGCACCGCTGGTATCTGGCCGACGCGCTCGTGCTGGTCGCGCTCACGCTCGTGCCCGGCGACGTTGCGCCAAGTCTGGACGATCTTGCGACGGTGCTGGATTGTCCCGCGCGGCCGCTGTTCATCGGCCGCAAGCCGTGTCTGCCAACCGCGCCAATTCGGCTCGGCAAGGTGCGGGTCGCCGATGCTAAGGCAGCACTGCACGAGGCCCAACTGCTGCTGGCGCAGACCGGACCGGTCGGGCAAGCCGGCGAGCGAGGAAAGGACACCTGCATCCGTGTCGAGGCGGACGCACGCCTCGCGAGCGACACCACACCTAATGACGAGGAAGCCGATCGGGTGGTGGACCGGCGCGACTGGCGCAACCAGATGCACACCGGCCAGCGCGCCGTGCGCCGCTTTTCGATGCAACGTGTAGCGGAGTTGGCCCGATGAGCTTGCACATGCTGCATTTGCCTGTCCGGCAACGAGAACTGCTGGCGTGCGGGCGCGAGCACCGCCTGGTAAGCGATGCGAACGCGGTCGATCTGGGGTACCTCGTCCACGCGCTGCTCGCCCGCGCGCTGGGGGAACGTGCGGCAAAGCCGTTCGACGTGCAGGCCGAGCGGGCAGCGGAGACGCGCGTGCCCGGTCGGCTGGTCGCGCCGCGTCCATTAACTGTGCTGGCCTACGCGGCAGACGACATTGCCACTCTGCATGCGCATGCCAAGCAGATTGGCGATGATTTGGCGTTGGCTGCGATCGCCTGGGAGGACGCAGACAGCAAGCCGATGCCGCCTTTCGCAGCCGGACAGCGCCTCGGCTTCCGCGTTCGCGTCTGCCCGACGCTGCGGGTCGGCAAGCGGCACCCGTGCTTCGAACCAGGTGCGGAGGTCGACCCCTATCTGGCGCTGATCGCCCGCGAGGTCGCTGAGCGCGCGACGGCCCAGCCCGGTGCATGCGAATTGACACTCAGGCGTGAGGTCGTAGACGCCGCGCCGCCGCGCGAGATTGTATATCGCGACTGGCTCTGTGACCGCATCGGCGTGGCCGCCGCGGTGGGGGATGCCCGCCTCGCGTCGCTCCGCGACGCCCGGCTCTGGCGCCGTGGTGAGCCGGGTGAAAGTGCGGCAGCGAAGATGCACGGCCGCCCGCGTCCGCGCCTCGGGCGGCGCGCGGCGATGGGGCGGCGCGAGGCTGTGTTCGAAGGGACCCTGGAGGTGCGCGATGCCGGCGCATTCCGGGATTTGCTGGCGCGCGGTGTCGGTCGGCACCGTGCCTTCGGGTTCGGGATGTTGCTGCTGCGTTCCGTGGATTCGAATCGATGCTGAAGGGTCGCCTCGGGCTGGAGACGGCGCGCATCCCGCACGTGGATCGCTTTGGATTGCTATATTTGGAACGCGGTGCGCTCGGTGTCGAGGACGGTTGCTTGCACTTCGTGGCAGCGTCCGGCCCCACGCTTGCCGGCGGCGACTACCAGGTGCCGCACCAATCGGTGTCGTTCATCCTCCTCGGCCCCGGGTCTACTGTCAGCCATGACGCGCTACGGTTGCTGGCCCATCACGGCACCGGCTTGGCGGCGGTCGGCGGGGACGGGGTGCGCTGCTACACCGCGCCCCCGTTGATGCCTGATGAGTCCGCGCTCGCCCGCCGCCAGGCGCGGGTGTGGGCTGACGCCGACGGCACGCGGCTAAGCATTGCCCGGCGGATGTATGCATGGCGTCTCGGCGAGGTACTGCCGCATCACGACATCGCCGTGCTGCGAGGCATCGAAGGTGCACGGATGAAGGAAACTTACAAGCTGGTCGCCGCCCGCTTCGGAGTGACATGGTCAGGGCGCCGCTTCGATCGTGCCAACCCCGGCGCGGCGGACCTGCCGAACCAGGCGATCAACCACGCGGCCAGCGCCGTGGAAGCCGCTGCGGCGATCGCGGTTGCGGCGACGGCGACGATTCCGCAGTTGGGCTTTATCCACGAAGATTCCGGGCAGAGCTTCGTGCTGGATATCGCCGATCTATATCGGGATACCGTCACGTTGCCGGTTGCTTTCCAGGCCGTCCAATTGGCCGCCAAGCAGACGGACCAGACGATCGAGCGGCTGACGCGCCGGCTGGCGGGTGCGACGTTGCAGCGGGAGGGCATCATCCCTGCGATGATCGGACGCATCAAAGACCTGTTTGATGCGGGCCAATAAAGGGCCGGACGAATAAGGGAGCGGGCAATGCCGATGACGGTTGTCGTGACGCGCGATGTGGAGGATCGATATCGGGGCTTTCTGTCGTCGGTGATGCTGGAGCTGGCGCCGGGGGTCTACACCGGTCCGCGCCTGAGCCGTGCCGTGCGCGAGCGTGTGTGGCGAGTGTTAAGTGACTGGCACTGCGAACTCCAGCGCGGCGCAATCGTGATGACGTGGCGGGAAACCACGGCCCCAGGCGGACAGGGCGTGCTGGTGCTTGGCGAGACCCGTCGCATACTGGCAGACGTCGATGGAGTCCTACTCGTGAAACGCGAGCTGGGATAAAGAATTTCGCTCCCTAGATCTTTGATAATTGAATAAGATAAGGGTGTTAACCGGCAGAGGCTCCCCCGCTCCCGCGGGGATCGACCCGCGTTCGGCGTCCAAAGCGTGCCGGCGGCGTCGGCTCCCCCGCTCCCGCGGGGATCGACCCCAGCCGTGCGACCGGCAGCCGCTGGGGCGGCGGGCTCCCCCGCTCCCGCGGGGATCGACCCTGGACCAGTCCATTGATTCGATACCCTACGCGGGCTCCCCCGCTCCCGCGGGGATCGACCCCCAAGGCAATGGGATCGGGGGCGCAGTCTTGTGGCTCCCCCGCTCCCGCGGGGATCGACCCCCCAAGTGATGAGGGTCAGAGCGGCTTATGCTGGCTCCCCCGCTCCCGCGGGGATCGACCTGCACCGATGCGACCGACATTGAGCGAATCAGGGGCTCCCCCGCTCCCGCGGGGATCGACCCTCGGATCAGGCCCGCATGATGGTGCTGGATGTGGCTCCCCCGCTCCCGCGGGGATCGACCCTGGATCAAGGCGATTCGGTGGAACCGGCAAGCGGCTCCCCCGCTCCCGCGGGGATCGACCCCACTCGTCCACCAGTGCAGTCCGACATATGTAGGCTCCCCCGCTCCCGCGGGGATCGACCTGATACCCCGGCGACGACTGAAAAGTTGCCGGAGGCTCCCCCGCTCCCGCGGGGATCGACCCTCGGCCGCGTCCTGGATCGACAGGCCGCAGGCGGCTCCCCCGCTCCCGCGGGGATCGACCCATTACGCGGTCATCCCTGGCGCGCCAGGTCGCGGCTCCCCCGCTCCCGCGGGGATCGACCCCGGGCGTCTTCCGCGCGACGGCGGATCAGGGAGGCTCCCCCGCTCCCGCGGGGATCGACCCGTGGGGGACAGGCAGCGGCCCCACGCTTGCGTGGCTCCCCCGCTCCCGCGGGGATCGACCCGCCTGATGCCGGCGGCACGTCCACGCCAATGAGGCTCCCCCGCTCCCGCGGGGATCGACCCTTCATCGGCAGCGTCAATCGCGACTACGACGAGGCTCCCCCGCTCCCGCGGGGATCGACCCTCGGAATTGCCGGGCACTTGTCCTTTGGTGAGGGCTCCCCCGCTCCCGCGGGGATCGACCGCTGCCCGGCCAGGCTGTCCTTGAAGATGTTCGGGCTCCCCCGCTCCCGCGGGGATCGACCCTGATAGTCCTTGCCGTTCGTGCCGCGCTCCAGGGCTCCCCCGCTCCCGCGGGGATCGACCCTGATTGCCGATGGCCTGACCGCGGCCGAGCCGGGCTCCCCCGCTCCCGCGGGGATCGACCCCGGCCGTCTGACGTGGCCCGTCGAAGGCAATGGGCTCCCCCGCTCCCGCGGGGATCGACCCGCGATTGATCAGAGCCTGAGGAGCGCGTTGGAGGCTCCCCCGCTCCCGCGGGGATCGACCCCGGCAGATGTTCGACAGCGCGTTGTAGCGCGACAATCTGGATGAGAAGCAGCGTCAATCAGGATGAGAATTGATGATCGCAACGAACTCATGATGTGCGGTGCGATTGTCGCTGACAAGGACTAAGTTTGGATTTGATTGTCGCGGAGCGACAGACCAACC
>CAINOE010000099.1 GCA_903851415.1 uncultured Rhodopila sp.
ACCCGGACACGGACTTGCACCGTGCTGACAAAGCGTCCTCACGGACGCACTCATGGCCCGGCTTGTCCGGGCCACCTATACCAGCACCCTGCCGCGATAGGTGGCCCGGACAAGCCGGGCCATGACGAATAGGGTCATCGCCACGATTCCAGTCAGCCTGAAAATGCTCTAGCGCTTCGATTCACGTCGCGGAGGAGAAAACGCACATGGACATGGCCAGGATCGACGCTGACGACAGTCAGTCGCGGCTCGCGGATATCCTGTCGGTGCAGCGCAACGCTTTCCTGCGGGCCGATGCACCCGCGCTTGGCGAACGTCAGGCCAATATCAGAAAGCTCCGCGATGCGGTCAGGCAGCAGGCGGAGCAGATCGCGGCTGTCATCGCCGCGGATTTCGGAAGCCGTTCGGCGCACGAGACCATGGTCGCCGACATCTGGCCGGTGCTGGCGTCGGCCCGGCATACCCTTAAGCATCTGGCGTCCTGGATGAAGCCGAAGCGGGTGCCGGCGGGTTTGGATCTTATGCCGGGACGCGCCCGGATCCTGTGTCAGCCCGTGGGAATCGTCGGCATCATCAGCCCCTGGAACTATCCGTTTCAGCTCGCCGTCGTGCCGCTGATTGCCGCACTCGCGGCCGGCAACCGGGTCATGCTGAAGCCGTCGGAGCTGACGCCCCGCACGTCCGAATTCCTGGCCGGCTTTCTTGGAAACCTGTTTTCGCCGGCAAAGGTCGCGACGATTATCGGCGGCGCGAACGTGGGCGCGGCCTTTGCGGCACTGCCCTTCGACCATCTGTTCTACACCGGCTCCACCGCCACGGGCCGGCGCATCATGCGCGCGGCGGCCGAAAACCTGACACCCGTGACGCTCGAGCTCGGCGGCAAATCGCCTTGCATCATCGGCGGCGACGCGATCCTGCCGGCGGCCGCGCACAGCGTGGCGTTCGGCAAGTTGCTGAACGCGGGGCAAACCTGCGTCGCACCGGATTACGTGCTCGTCCCGCGGGCGCGTCTCGAGACGTTCACCGGCCTGCTGGGGGACGCGATCCGGAAGCTCTATCCGTCACTGCGGACCAACCCCGATTACACCGCGATCGTAAACGAGCGGCATTACGCGCGTGTCAGCGCTTTGCTGGAGGAAGCCCGCCAGCGCGGCGTGCGCGTTGTCGAGATCAACCCGTCGAACGAGACGCTGCCGCCGGCCGGGCGCAAGATCGTTCCGAGCCTGCTGATCGATCCTCCGGACGACCTGGCCGTCATGCAGGACGAAATTTTCGGCCCGATTTTGCCGATACGGCCGTATGACTCGTTGGAGGAGGCGATAGCGTTCGTGAACAGCCGGCCTCGGCCGCTGGCGCTGTATTATTTCGGCACCGGCGAAGCCCAACGGGACAGGGTGCTGAACCGAACGGTGTCCGGGGGTGCCTGCGTCAATGAGACGCTGATGCACATCGTCGCCGAAAACCTCCCGTTCGGCGGCATCGGAGCTTCCGGCATGGGGGCTTATCATGGTGAGTTCGGTTTCCAGACGTTCTCTCACAGAAAAGGGGTATTTTTACAAAGCCGGATCAATGGCACGGGCCTGCTGCGGCCGCCATTCGGCCGGGCCGCCAACACGGTGCTTAAATTTCTCATGAGCCGGTAAGCGAAACCGCACAGCAGTGTGATCGAAAGCAACCTGTCAACCGGAGATGGATTATGCGTAAGTCCATGGAAAGTCTTGAGGAAACGCGTCATGATCTGTCGAGGCACCAAGAAGCGACCCCGATCCGCTGCGATCGTCACCGCGGCATTCGGCCTGTTCATTCTGTTCGGCGCATTTGCCGCCCCCGCCGCGGCGAGCCCGTGCACCGATCTGGCCCAATCACTGTCCCTGACATTCGACGACGGCGCCGCGATGGTTGGTGCGGCCACGGTGCAGGACATCACCTCCGGCAGCTACACGCCCGCCGGGTCGACCACGCCCATCACCGGATTGCCGCCGTTCTGCCGGGTGGTGGTGGACGTCTCGTCCACGGGGAATGCCGCCGAATCCCAGATCCTGGTGGAGGTCTGGCTGCCGGAATCCGGCTGGAACGGGCGCTATTTGGGCACCGGTAACGGCGGGTTCGCGGGGGCCACCCTGACGGCCGCGCTCGAAGGTGGCCTGCTGGAGGGCTATGCGGTCGCCAACACCGACATGGGCACCGGCGTGCTGTATCATTGCAACTCCCTCTATTGCGGCGGGCGTACCGGGCTTGGCGGACCCCCGGCGGGATTGTACGGGCATCCGGACTCGCTCAAGGATTTCGGTTACCGCGCGACCCACCTGATGACCGTCGCCGCCAAGCAGGTCGTCCGCGCCTTCTACGGCAAGCCGGAACACCACGCCTATTTCGCCGGCTGCTCGACCGGCGGCCAGCAGTCGCTGATGGAGGCGCAACGCTTCCCCGGCGACTACAGCGGCATCCTGGCGGGGGCGCCTGCGTATGACCGCACCCATCTGCACATGTCCACCGCGTGGCCGTACGCCTGGACGCACGCCTCGACCTCCAGCCTGCTGACCGTGCCGGCGCTGTCGCTGATCAATGCGGCCGATCTGGCGAAATGCGGCGGGCACGATGGCGGACTGGCGGCGGACGGCTTCCTGACCCAGCCCGCCGCGTGCCGTTTCGATGCCCGGACGCTGCAATGCACCGGCGCGTCGGCCGACGTGCCGTGCACGGATCCGAACGCGGCCTCATGCACCTGCCTCGCCCCTGACCAGGCGAATGCGATGAACGCCGTCTGGCAAGGACCGGTGGATGACCGCGGGCGGCAGCTCCAGCCCGGCTACCTGCGCAGCAGCGAGA
Organism: uncultured Rhodopila sp.; assembly: GCA_903851415.1. Lineage (GTDB taxonomy): Bacteria > Pseudomonadota > Alphaproteobacteria > Acetobacterales > Acetobacteraceae > Rhodopila. Next base: position 2,830 of record CAINOE010000099.1, read on the forward strand.
CCCCGGTGCCGCTGACCGCAGCCAACCCGACCGGCAACCTGGGCCTGGTCTGGGGCCAGGCCGAGCCGGAACCGCCGTTCGACAGCCTGATGTTCTGGGCACTGGGTCCGGAATGGAGCTGGCAGGACTTGTTCGCCGATGCCACGGACCCCGCCGCCGAACTGTCCGCCGAGATCCGGGCGATCGACACCGCGCCGGTGGGCAACCTGACGTTCGAGCAGGCGCTGAACGCCACCAGTGCCGATCTGAGCCGGTTCCGGGGGAACGGGAGCAAGCTCGTGCTGTACCAGGGTTGGGCGGACCCGCTGATCCCGGGCTTCGCGGCGGTTGACTACTGGCAGGCGCTGAAACGGACCGAGGGGCAGGACCCGTCCGATTATGCACGGCTGTTCATGGCGCCGGGCATGTGGCATTGCGACGGCGGCCCCGGACCGAATGTGTTCGGTGCGCAGTACCAGCTTCCGCCGCCGAAGCCGGGCGACCCGAGCGACGACGCTTTGGCCGCGCTGGTTGCCTGGGTCGAGAACGGCGTCGCACCGAGCCGGATTATCGCCACCAAGTATGTCAACGACGTGCCGGCCCAGGGCATCGCGTTCCAGCGGCCGCTTTGCCAATACCCGGACCACGCCGCGTATAGCGGTTCGGGCGACGTGAACGATCCGGCAAATTTCCGGTGCGTGCCCAACCAGCCTGCGCATATCAGCGCGCCCGCGCCGATTTACGGACCCTGAACGACGGAGCGGGCTCAGCCGGCGTTTCGGAACGCCCTGAGCCCGTCCTCGATTGCCGCGCGCGGCAGGTCGCGGGTGATGAAGACCAGCCGGCTGGTGCGCGGATCGCCCCCGGGCCATGCCCTCAGTTTGACCGCCGGATGCATCAGGTGCTGCACGGCGTGGATCGCCACCGGCCGGTGCTCGCCCTTCACGTTCAGGATGCCTTTGATCCGCAACAGATGCTCGCCTTTTGATGCGACCAGCTTCTCCAGCCACACGGCCAGGGCCGGCCAGTCGATCGGTTGATCCAAGGTGATGCAAAACGCGGCGATCCGGGCGTCGTGGCGGTTGGGGTCGTGATCATGGTGGGCGTGCGCCGTCTCGAACGCCGCCGCATCGAGCCAGCCCTGCACGTCCGCTGATTTGGCGGAAGGATCGAACACACCGGCGTTCAGCACGAACGCCGGATCGACCACGCCATGCGTGCTTTCGATCACCGGCGCGCCGGGATTCAGCCGCCGCAGCCTGCCCCGCAACCCCGCCGGAGCAGCCATATCGGCTTTGCTGACGATGATCCGGTCCGCCACCGCGGCCTGACGGACGGCTTCCTCGTGCGTGTCCAGATGGGATTCGCCGTTGACCGCATCGACCACGGTCACGATCCCATCCAGCCGATACGCCGAGGCCGCCACCGGATCGCTCAGCAACGTCGCCAATATCGGTACCGGATCGGCCAGGCCCGTCGTCTCGATGACGATCCGGCTGATCTCGTCCCGCCGGGCGCGCGGCAGCATCTCGCGCAGCACCCGCGCCAGGTCGCCCCGCACGGTGCAGCACAGGCAGCCGGCGTTCAGCAGCACGGTGGTGTCGTCGAGTTTCTCCACCAGCAGGTGGTCAAGGCCGATCTCGCCGAATTCGTTGACCAGGACGGCGGTGCGGGCGAGGCCGGGCTGCCGTAGCAGATGGTTGAGCAGGGTCGTCTTGCCGGCGCCGAGGAAGCCGGTCAGCACCGTGACCGGGGTGGTTTCAGCCATGCGTATGCCCGTACAGCGACTCGGGAGACACCTCCGGCGCGGCGATTTCGGCCAGGCTGCCGCCGCGGGGGGCGCGGAAGAAGCAGTTGCGGCGGCCGGTATGGCAGGCCACGCCGTCCTGCTGCACCAGCAGGAGCAGCGTATCGCCGTCGCAGTCGATGCGGAGATCCTTCAAATGCTGGGTCTGGCCGGAGGACTCTCCCTTCCGCCACAGCCGCTTGCGGCTGCGGCTGAAATAGCAGACGCGGCCGGTGCTGAGGGTCTCGCGCACGGCATCGGCGTTCATCCAGGCCATCATCAGCACCTCCCCGGTGTCGTGCTGCTGCGCGATGGCGGGGACGAGGCCGTTGGCGTCGAAGGCGATTGCCGCCAGCACGGCATCTGCTTGCGTGTCGGTTTGGTTCATGGATGATATCTAGGCGTGCCGCCCGGCCGCCGCCAAGGAGTAGTGCATGGGGTTTTCCCCCCGGACCGAGACATTGCTGACGCGCGCTTCCGTGATCTGCGAAGGCCGCGGCGCCCGGCTGACCGATTTGCGCCGTCAGGTGCTGGGGCTGATCCTCGACCGCGAGGCGCCGACGGGGGCGTATGATCTGCTGGACCAGTTGCGCAGCACGCGGCACGGCGCGGCGCCTCCGACGGTCTATCGCGCGCTGGAGTTCCTGCTGGACCAGGGTCTGGTGCACAAGCTGGAGCGGCTGTCCGCGTTCGTCGGCTGCATCGCGCATGAGGATCATGATCACGCGGCGCAGTTCTTCATCTGCCGATCGTGCGGGAAGGTCGCGGAGTTGGAGGATCATGAACTGGCGCACGCGCTGGAGGATGCGGCGAAGCGGCTGGGGTTCAAGTTGGGGAAGGCGACGATCGAGGCGGAGGGGCTGTGTGCGGGGTGCGCCGGCATTGTCGCCGACGCTCGCCGGTAAGGCGAGCACGGTTCAGCCTGAAGCCGGCGGTGGAGTCGGGTAAGTATTTCTAGTTATCACTGAAACAAGATGAAATCAGCCGCATGACCGGTCCCGGGCACCTCGCCCTGGTAGGCGGTCTTTGGGACAGCTTCAGTGAGGGTGAACTTCCCGTTTCCGTTGCGCAAAAGCTGGAACTCGCCGCACGGTCGGTTGGAGGACGCGATTTATGTCACCGCCTGCTTTCGCTCCAGCCGGGATCCGGTGATCTGGAAGAGCCGCATATGACACGATGGCAGGACCCGCCGGCGTTTTGGTCATCGCCACGCGGCTCCCCGCCATTCATCCACCAGGGATGGCTTGCCCGTCAGCCCGGTTGGACGCATAGACGCGGCGATTGGAAAGAACGGACAAGATGATGATGTGCCTGCAACGAATTCTGCCTGCCGCCGCCGTAGCCGGGATCCTGGCGATTGCGACGGGGGCGCTGGCGCAGCAACCTCCTCCATCCGACAGCAACATCAGGTTCAGCGCCCCCGGTCTCCTGCCGGCGAAACCCCGGCCCGGAGCGCCGGAGGTCAGGGGGCCTTTGCAGGCATGGCCGCGGCTGGACCCGGGCGCGGCGCTATGCCGCACCGAAGAGGACCTCGACCGTCTTGCGGCGCGCCATCGAGGCGAGCCCGTCAGCGGCCCCATCGGCTGCCAGATCATCCGCGCGGCCACGCCGATCGCGGTGATTCAGCGGAAAGGCCCTGGCAGGACCGAGGTCAGGACCACCAATCCGGATGCGGGCGGATCGGGCTGGACCGATGTCTGGTTGCCGGAGCGTGCCCCGCCGGGATCGACGGCCGCGGCGCGGTAAGGCTGTCAGTCCTCATTCAGGCCCAAAGCCATGTCGGCCACGCCCATCGGGTCCTGCAACGCCGCCAACCGGCCGGCAGCGAGCCAGGCAAAGCGCTCCAGCATTGCCTTGCGCCGGGCTGCCGGCAGCCGCACGGGGAGCTGCTCCCGCAGCATCTCCGCTTCCAGTCCCGCGGAGACGATCAGGCCGATTTCAGAGGGAAGGATGCCGCGCGGGAAGTCGGTATCGACGGCGAAGAAGAACTGATCGCAGAACGGTTGATACTCGGTCCACTTTCCGTCCGCCATGTAGTCGCGCAAGCCGGACTTCACCTCGATGCAGACGAACCCGCCGCCGGGCTGCAACGCGAGGATGTCGGCGCGCCGTCCATTCGCCAGCCTGACCTCGTGCAACGGCGCCCATCCAAGCCGCAGGCACAGCCGGGCGGCGGCCCTGCGTATGAACGCGGTACGCTCCGGGAAGCCGACGCCAGCCGCCGGGTCCGGACGATGGGCCTGCTCCATCAGCGCGGCTCTCGCGCGTGGCGGAAGCAGGTGGCAAGGTGGTCGTCCACCATGCCGGACGCCTGCATGAACGCGTAGCAAATAGTAGAGCCGACAAAGCGGAAGCCGGCTTTTTTCAGAGTCTTGCTCATCGTGTCGGAGACCGGCGTCGTCGCCGGCACCTGCCCGCGCCCGGTCCAACCGTTGCGGATCGGTGCGTATCCAACGAAGAACCAAAGGTAGCGGTCCAGGCTGCCATGTTGAGCAACGACCTGACGTGCGATGCGGGCATTGTCGCGGACCGAAAAGATCTTCAGCCGGTTGCGTATCAGAGGCGACTCCGCCAGCAGCGATTCCAGTTCGGCGTCCGTCATTGCGGCGACCCGCTCGATGTCGAAACCGTGATAGGCGGAGCGATAGGCGTCCCGGCGGGCAAGGACGGTGCGCCAGGACAATCCCGCCTGGGCCCCTTCAAGACTCAGCAGTTCGAACAGTGCGCGGTCGTCATGCTGCGGCACCCCCCATTCCGTATCGTGATAGGCTTGCATGGCGGCGCCGGCGGTTTCCGCCCAGGGACAGCGCCTCACGATCATCTTGGAAATTTCGCGCTACGAATCGCGGCCGGTGGCTCGGAAAGCGCCACGGCGAGCGATCGGCCAAGCGATTCGGCGCGATGTGCGTCCGTGCCGCAGCCGAGGAAGCGGCGGCCGACACGCCGCGGATCGCCCCACACGCCGGCCAGTCCCAAACGTCCGGTCCGCCCCGCAAAAACGGCCTGCGTGCGGGCGATGCCGGCGTAATCCGGAACAGGCCCGATCAGGCCCGTTTCCCGCATCGCGGCGGCTGGATCATTGCCGCGGACGCGGGCACCAGCAACGCAACTCTCGAATTGATCCACCATCCTGCGCCCGTCTGCCGCCGAGCGCATGACCATGCAGCGCTCGATACCGATGGCCGCTGGTATCGTTTGCGGGCCTCGCTGTCGAGAGCCGCTGCCGGCCGGAAGCCGGCGGCGGTCAGCGGCGGCGTCTTGCCCGCCGCATGTTGGCCATCAGACGCAAAGCCGGGATCAGCAATTGGGTCACGCTGAGCGTGCCGGAAATGCCCCGTATCGCCTGGCGCCGGACATCGAGGGCCTCCCGCTCGACACGGCCAGGACGTGAGCGGCTGGCCAGCAGTCCGAATATGATGGCGACCAGCAGATCCGCCCCGGCCATGATGCCGGTCGTGACGAGGAATGTCTGGTCCAGGCCAGTGCGGATCTCGTACCACGCCGCGACGTGCGCGAACACGATGGCGCCGATAACGAACACGAGCGCCACGACGGCCAGGACCATCCGGGTTGCGATCCGGGTGGCCAGGCCGCGCAGGCGGACGCCCTCGGCTTCCGCCGCTATCCGAGCAAGCCGGACGGGACGCATCGGTCAGCGCATCACGCGGCCGATGATCCACCCGACGGTGGCGGCGATCAGCAGCGCGATCAGCGGCTGCTCCTTCACCTGGCCGGAGACGGCCTGCGCCTGGTCGCGCACCACGCCGGATGCGCTATGGACCGCGGATTCCGCGCGGCCGGCGAAATCCGACACCGCAGGCGAGACCCGGTCCTTCATCAAAGCCTCGACCTGATCCCGCAGCCGGGCGATCTGGGCCTGCGCGTCGTCAAGCTTGTTACGTGTGTCATTGGTGAACGCCATGGGAGTTCTCCTTGATGGTTCGCTTGGCCGTCAAACGGAAGGTAGGCCATCCCGTTCCATAACGAACCCATTCTGCCAGCACCCTTTCGCGAGCGCGAGATACGGTCCTGACGCATCGGCGCGGTGTCCGGGCGCGGCCAAGGTAAACCCATCCCGTTGGACTGATCCTTAACTCGTAAGCTCTGCGGAGCGTGCCGGCCGGGGTTGATCGCGGTTCCTGGCACCCCGCCCCAACGGCCTCAGTCGGAGCGCGGCAGTACCGGTAAATTCAGCCACACAGTGCTGTCGTTTCGTGCGGCAGGACGAGCCCGTGAACCGGGCCGAGCAGGTCTGTCAGGCACTGCATTTTGGGGTTAAGCGCCGACATCGAGCGCGGTTACATTCTGATACCGTACTTGACATTGCATATATAGACGCAATAAGTCGAGATAATGCAAATTCCGTTTCGGGATTTCCTTCATGTTCCGTGCGGCCACACAGGCATGGTTGCCGCGACAAACCGCAGGAATCGCGGCGGGTAAGGCGTTCGACCTGACAGCGGACAGTGCAATCGGAATCCGCACTGTCACCCGCCGTAACAGGACTGAACAGGTCAGGACCATGACCAAAGCCGGCGTGAGCAATCCCGTCATTAGCTTGATATTTCGAGGAAAGCCGCCATGACGACATCGACGAACGTAACCTCCACCAACTGGTCCGGAGCGGTCATCCAGGCCGCCTCCGGCAAGAGCTTGAGCACGGTATCCGCCGTATGGAAGGTGCCTACCGTCTCGCAGGTGCCCGTCCGTGGCGTGACCACGACGGATGTCGCCTCATGGGTCGGGCTGGATGGCTACAACTCGAATGACGTCTGCCAGGCCGGCATCCAGGAAACGGTGACGACCGGCGCCAACGGACAGGCGAGCGTCAGCATCTCGGCCTGGGACGAATGGTACCCGGCGGGCAGCAACACCATCTCGTCGTCGGCCTTCAAGGTCGATGCGGGCGACACCGTCAGGATCACCGTCGAGACGACCGGCGCGGGCGCCACCAAGGCGACCTTCCTGTATGACGACGAGACCACGGGCCAGACCTACCAGACCAGCCTGACCGCGCCGCACGGGACCAGCCTGACGGGGAACTCGGCTGAATGGGTGGTCGAGACGCCCGAGTGGTCGAACGGGTTTTCGGCGTATCAACCGCTGCTCGCCGACTTCCTCAACACGCCGATTGTGTTTCAGGACGCCAGCGCGAGCTATGCCAACGGCTCGGCCGCCAGCCTCTCCGGCGCCATGACCATCGGCATGGAGACGAGCGGCGGCCAGGGCGTTCCCGCCTACGCGCAGGAGGCCTATGGCAGTGTTTCGGCGTCGGCCGATGCGGTGACGGTCACCGAGGATGATTACTGGGCCAACGCGGACACGTCCTCCGGCCCGTATGGCCACCATCGCTACTTCTGACGACGGGTGCCGATCGGCGCGGGTGGATCGAGGGCGACGCGGGCATTGTCCTCGGCGTGTCGAATCCAAGCCGCGACCCGGCGCCAGCGAGGCCCCTGGTCAGGGTCGCTCATACACAACGAGTCCGTCCAGGATGGCCGCCCTTGAGAGGGTGCCGGCGATACCGGCGTTTTCCCGGAAGGTACTTTCACGCACCGGGATGACATCCGCCGGCTGCCGATAGGATCGGCGAGCCTCAAAGCCGGCCCTCAAGGTGAGCCGATCGGCTGGCGTGTCATCGTCTACCACGACAAGGAGATCGATGTCGCTGTCGGGGCCCGCCAGCCCGCGCGCCGCCGAGCCGAACAGGATGACCCGCCGCGGATTGAAAAAGGCGACAACCGGGTCCAGCAGCGCCGCCGGCGCCAGCGCGGGTCGTCAGGCCGAAATCCGTCCGGCGCCCCGTCCACGATGAGCCTCCTGTTGACGTGATGGTAAGCCCGTATCCCCGGGCTATGGCCGGGAGGTTGGCTGAAACGAGGCGATCGATCCACCGCTTCGCCTTTGCAGGCGGGGCGGCATCCAGTCCTTCGTCCATGACGACACGTCATCGACGCCGGAAAATAGGGCGCGGGGCCGCTGTATGCCACCGGAAACCACGCCTCCCGCCCCGGCCGCAGCACCACCCGTGACAGACAGCCGTCCATGCGCTACCTGCAACCCTCTTGCGTGACATTCCGGGACAAACCTGACGCCCATGGCCAGCAGCAACGACATCCGCGCCGCCTTCCTGGACTACTTCGCCCGCCACGGCCACACGCCGGTCGCCAGCTCCCCGCTGGTGCCGCGCAACGACCCGACGCTGATGTTCACCAACGCCGGCATGGTGCAGTTCAAGAATGTCTTCACCGGGCAGGAGAAGCGGCCCTACGTCCGCGCCACCACGTCGCAGAAATGCGTCCGCGCCGGCGGCAAGCACAACGACCTGGATAACGTCGGCTACACCGCCCGCCACCACACGTTCTTCGAGATGCTGGGGAATTTCAGCTTCGGCGACTATTTCAAGGAACTCGCCATCCCCTACGCGTGGGAGCTGGTGACCCGGGACTATGGCCTGCCGAAGGACCGCCTGCTGGTCACCGTCTATTCCGAGGACGACGATGCCGCCGCGATCTGGAAGCAGGTCGCCGGCCTGCCGGACGACCGCATCATCCGCATCCCCACCTCCGACAATTTCTGGCGCATGGGCGATACCGGCCCCTGCGGCCCGTGCAGCGAGATCTTCTACGACCACGGCGACCATATTCCCGGCGGCCCGCCCGGCAGCCCGGACGCCGACGGCGACCGGTTCATCGAGATCTGGAACCTCGTGTTCATGCAGTACGAGGAGGGCCCGCCCGGCACCCGCGTGCCGTTGCCGCGCCCCTCGATCGACACCGGCATGGGGCTGGAGCGTATCGCCGCCATCCTGCAGGGCAAGCACGACAACTACGACATCGACATCTTCCGCGCGATCATCCTGGCCAGCGCCGAGGCCACCGGGCAGGACCCGGACGGGCCGTTCAAGACCAGCCACCGGGTGATCGCGGATCACCTGCGGAGCTGCTCGTTTTTGATGGCCGACGGGGTGCTGCCGTCGAACGAAGGGCGCGGCTACGTGCTGCGCCGCATCATGCGCCGCGCCATGCGCCACGCCACGATGCTGGGCGCGAAAGAGCCGCTGATGCACCGTCTGGTGCCGGCGCTGATCCGCCAGATGGGTGCGGCGTATCCCGAACTCGGCCGCGCCGAGTCGCTGATCGAGGAGACTCTGCTGCTGGAGGAGACGCGCTTCAAGGTGCTGCTGGAGCGCGGGCTGAACCTGCTGGCCGACGAAACCGCTCGCCTGGGCGACCGCGAGGCCTTGCCCGGCCCCGTTGCGTTCAAGCTGTACGACACCTACGGCTTCCCGCTCGACCTGACGCAGGATGCGCTGCGCGAGCAGGGGCGCGGCGTGGACCTCGCCGGGTTCGAAGCGTCGATGCAGGAGCAGCGAACCCGCGCCCGCGCCGCGTGGGCCGGATCGGGCGACGCCGCGACCGAAAAAGTGTGGTTTGAGATCAAGGAAAAAGCCGGCGCCTCGGAGTTCCTGGGCTACGCCACGGAAAGTGCCGAGGGCGAAATCCTCGCCGTCGTCGTCGGCAATGCCCCGGCGGACGCGGCTGAGACCGGGACGGATGTCGCGATCGTGCTGAACCAGACGCCCTTCTACGGCGAAAGCGGCGGTCAGGTCGGCGATACCGGCGTGATCTCCGGGCCGGATGGCCTGGTGATCCGGGTGGCCGATACCCAGAAGAAGCTAGGCGACCTGTTTGTGCACCTGGGCCGGGTCGAATCCGGTGTCGCCAAGCCCGGCATCCCGGTGGTTGCCACCGTCGATCACACGCGGCGCGGGGCGATCCGCGCGCATCATTCCGCCACGCACCTGCTGCACGAGGCGCTGCGGCGCAAGCTCGGCACCCATGTGCAGCAAAAAGGCAGCCTGAACGCCCCCGATCGGCTGCGCTTCGACGTCTCGCAGCCGCGGCCGATTACAGCGGATGAACTGCACTGGGTGGAGGCGGAGGTAAACGCCCGCATCCGTGAGAACTCCGAGGTCACCACCCGCCTGATGACGCCTGAGGCAGCGGTGGAACACGGCGCCATGGCGCTGTTCGGCGAGAAATACGGCGACGAGGTGCGCGTGGTCGCGATGGGCGAGCCGGATGGCAACAAGCCGGCCTGGTCGATCGAGTTGTGCGGCGGGACGCATGTGCGGCGGACGGGCGATATCGGCTATTTCCGCATTGTCGGCGAGTCCGCTGTCGCAGCCGGGGTGCGGCGGATCGAGGCGGTGACCGGCGCCTCGGCGGAGTCCGCGGTCGCTGAAATCCAGGGGCGGCTGAATGAGGCAGCGGGCGCGCTGCGGGCCGCTCCGGCCGAAGTGCCGGACCGCATCGCCGCGCTGTTGGAGGATCGCCGCAGGCTCCAGGCCCAGGTGGCGGAGCTGCAAAAGAAAGTCGCCACCGGCGGCGGAGCGGCGGCGGCCGAAGTGGTGAACGGGGTGACGCTGACGGCACGGAATTTGGGCGAGGTCCCGGCAAAGGATCTGAAGGGTCTGGCCGACGCCATCGGCAAGCAGCAGGAGTCCGGCGTGGTTGCGCTGGTGTCCACGGCGGAGGGCAAGGCCAGCATCGTGGTCGCGGTATCGGCCGATTTGACCGGCCGGATCAGCGCGGTCGATCTGGTGCGGGCGGCGGCGGCGGCTGTCGGCGGGAAGGGCGGTGGCGGACGGCCGGATCTGGCCCAGGCGGGTGGGCCGGATGGGGCCCGGGCGGATGAAGCACTGGCGGCGATACGATCGGCACTGGCCGATTAATCCGGCGGGTAATGCCGATCGGCGGACCGTATCGGCACCTGCCGCGATGCCGGCCGGGCCGGATATGAAACAGGCGCCTGTCGGATTGTGTTACTTGACCGCAGCGTTTTCCGTCATGGCCCGGCGGGTCCGAGCCACCTATTCCAACACCTTGCCGCGATAGGTGGCCCGGACATCCGATCCTTTCGGGCCACCTCTCACCCGCGAATGTTGTCGCCGCCTTCGTCCCGTGCCTAGGATCGAGAAACACAGGGAGGAAACCGGAATGGATGCAACCAGCGACCCCGAACGCAAATGCAGCGTCGTCCGCGGCCTCTATGAAAGGCTGGAGGATCGCTGCCTGATGCGCGACCAGAAAGGCGCCAGCGATGTCTTCTACGAACTGGTCCGCGCCAACCGGCCGCTGAATGAAATCGTCGCTGAAGGCGTCCGCATCCATGCCCCCTACACTCACGTTCCGTATCATGAACGCATCGATGACGGATACCCGAATTTCGTCAACAACGACCACTGCCTGCTCAGCGCCCGCGCAACGATCAACCTGAACCGCATGCTGCCGCCGCATCTGGCGATGCTGCCGATGGCGCAGACCATCTGGTATATCCCCACGGGTCTTGATATCTGGAACCAGAAGCTCAACCGGGCCCCCGGACACTACACCCGCCACCGCGGCGACAGCACGGCGGTCGAGGCGCCTCCGCCCCCCGTTGTCTACTGGCCGGACCAGCAGCCGCTGCTGCAAAAGGGGCCGCTGAGCGAACGGCTGAATGCCTGGATGACCCATGTGCATCGAGGCAACGTAATCGATGCCTACCGCCTGTTCCTGGGCCTGATGCAGAACCCCGGCGAACGCAACGACGTCCTCGCCGAACTCTGCTTCGCCGGCCTGATCGACGTGCAGGACCGGCTGTTGCATAACCGTTCATATACCACCGGCCACAAAGCCTATCGGGCCCGTTCGACAGTGGAATTGGGCAACGCGCTCGGCTGGGACCATGCGCACAACGTGATCTACGCCGGGGCGCTGGATATCGCCGTCGGGCCGCGCTGGTATTCCACATACGAAACGGCCTGCAACTACATCAAGATGATGATCGAGGGCGAAGCTCTGCATGCCATCCCCTACAGCGGCGTCAGCGATGCCGAACTGGCGATGCTGCGCAACACCGGGCCGGTGAACCGGCAGGACGCCGGGGACCTGAGCACCGCGATCCTGCGCAAGGGCGAAGTCGAGACACTGGAAGCGGTCACGAAGCTGCTGAAATCCGGCAATGACCCGCGGCGCATCCTGGACGTGATCCAGGTCGCCGTGGCGCAGATCGTCCTGGAAACCCGCGACCCCGCCGCGTTCAACACGCCGCACCATTGTTACGAGTATCAGAATACGCTGGCCTGGTTCTACGACACGTTCAATCATCCGCGCCGCCTGCGGCTGCTTTACATCGCCGCAATGTTCGCCAACCGGGTCGCCTGCCATCAGCAGGCTATCGGCGAAGTCCATCCCGTTGCGGCCCGGGTTCCGTCGGGCGCCGGTTCGCTGAGTGCGCACCAGCTTCTGAACCGGGTCGATGCCGCGATTTGCGCGCTGAACGGCGAGGAAGCCATCGGCTGGACGCAAGCCTATTGCGACAACGTGGCCGAACGCGACCACCTGATGCAGCGCATCGCGCTGGCGGCGTGCAAGCTCGGCAACGATCCGCACAACCAGGAAATCGCCCAGTGCATGCTGATGGATTTCGATACCAACCGGCAACCGGATCGCGACAGACTGCTACTTGCCGCCGCCTGGCACACCGCCATGCACCGCAAATATGGAGACCCGCGAGAGGCGTCGCGCCGCTTCGGCCATGCCTTGCACCTGGCGGAACTGCTGTGATGACAGCCTAAAACCCGAACCGTTCCAGCAGCGCCAGCGTCCGCGTCGGCCTCCGCGGCTTCGCGGCCATGAACGCCCGCAAGTCGGCCGGGTGATCGATATCCAGCCCGATCCCCGGCAGCCTGACGATCGTCGGCTCGATCCCCCGGGCACGCGCCGCGATCAGATGCGGAAAGTAACTGTCTTCGCCAAACCGCAGCGGCACTGAAAACGGCGGCGCGCACAACACCGCGTTCGAACCCAATTCGTCGTGCGCGGGCACGATCGTGAACGACGGCGGCGCACGGCACGACGAAACCACCGCATCGATCTCGGCCGAGGTCACCCGCGGAATATCCCCCGGCACCGTCAGCAGAGCGCCCTTGCCCTCGGCCGCCAGCACCCGGCCCATCCCGTTCACCGCCCCGGTATGCCCGTCCAGCGCGCCCTCGGTCACCACCCGGGCGCCGTAGCGCTCCGCCAGGGCTGCCGCCACCGGATCGACTGTGTTGACCAGAATCCCGGCCAGAAGCCGAGCGCCCGCCAGAGCCGCCAGCACGTCCTCCAGCATCGTCGCCGCCAGCACCTCCCTCTGCCACGAGGTCAGCACCGAACCCGTGCGAGACTTCGCTCCGGTGAACGCCTTCACCGGGACCGCCGCCCAAACGTCGATCATCGCAGGCCGCGGTGCCGCAAACCGTGCATTTCGCGCCGGCGCAGGGTCGTTGCCGCCTCCACGACGATCCGGGCGAGCGCCTCGCGGTCCTCCATCGTCGTCATCAGCGTCTGCGCCAGGGTCACCCGGGCATCGATCGAGACCACCTCCGACATGTCGGCATGGTCGATCACATAGCCGTCCAAAAGTGCTGCATAGCGTTGCGCCACCGTGCCGGCCGAGGGGTCGAGACCCAGTTCCGTCATCATCTTCGCCGTCGGCCCCTTCACCGCGCGGCCCGCGATGATCGGCGATACCGCAATGATCGGCGCCTTGCACGCCAGCAGCGCCTCGCGCACCCCCGGCACCGCCAGGATCGGCTCAACACTGATGAAAGGGTTGGACGGACAGATCACCACCGCCTCCAGCGACTCATCCGCCAGCGCGGCGAGAAACTCCGGATGAGGGGTGGCAGCGTCCGCTCCCTGGAACTGCAACTCGCTCACCACCGGCTCGCACCGCCGGCGGACGAAATACTCCTGGAAATCCAGCCATCCCAGCTCGGTCAGCAGCCGTGTCCGCACCGGATCGTCCGTCATAGGCACCACCCGAGGCCCCACGCCCAGGCGCCGGCAGATATCGGCTGTCACCGCGGACAATGTCTCACCGCGCCGAAGCCGCCGCGTCCGTTCGACATGCAGGGCCACATCGCGGTCGCCGAGGCGGAACCATGTCTCACCGCCCAGCGCCTCCATCGTCTGCATGAACGACCATGTTTCGTCGTGGCGGCCCCAGCCGACCTCCCGGTTCGCGAGGCCGGCCAGCGTATAGACGACCGTATCGATATCCGGCGAGATGGAAAGCCCCAGGTGTTCGAAATCGTCGCCGGTATTGACGACAACCAGCAGGTTCTCGGGCGGCATGATGCGCGACAGGCCGAGGGCCAGCTTCGCGCCCCCCACCCCGCCGGACAAAGCGATAATCACTGGAAAAGATCCTCCTCAGGCGGACGGATGACGTCCGCCACCGGCACATTCGGGGCCCGCCACGTCAGGCCGCGCACGACGACGACAGGTTGCGCCTCCGCGGCCTGACCCTGCAACAACGAAGCGGCCGCCGCAATCTCGTCCGCGAAGCCGACGATGCTGACCTCCAGGGTGCGGCCGAACAGGTCGGGCTGGCCGCGCAGGTCAATGACGGAGGGGATGCCGGCTGCCCCGATGGCCACCCCGGCGGTGCCGCGCCGCCACGGGCGGCCGAAGCTGTCGCTGATCACGACGCCGACATCAGCCCGCATCGCCAGCCGGGAGCGGATCGCCTCGGCGGAGCCGTCCGGGTCCAGCGGCAGCAGCAGCGCGCGGTGCCGGCCGTCGGGCTCCGCCACGTTGGACTGATCGACGCCCGCGTTCGCCATCACGAACCCCAGCCGGTGCTGCATGATCATCAGGTTGGGACGGCTGCGGACAACTTTCTTCGATTCCGACAGCACGACCTCGACGATCCGCGGGTCCTTGCCGATCTCCGCGGCCAGGGTCAGGGCTGCGGCGGAGGGTACGACATCCGCGAGATCGACCGTGCGGCCCTCGGCCTTGGAGACGATCTTCTGCGCGATCACCACCACGTCGCGGTCGCGCAACGTCTGTCCCGCGCGATCCAGGCCGTCCAGGATAAGTGCCGGCAAGTCGTCACCGGCCTGCACCATGGGCAGGCCGGGGATCGCGAACAGTTCCAGTCGAGCGGTCATGGCACGGACCCGGCCGTCCGCCGCCTCACCCGAAGCGGGCGCGCAGCTTCGGCAACACCAGCTCTCCGTAGATTTTCAGGAACCGGGCCTGATCATTGCCCGGCGCATGGAACACCAGATGCCGGAAGCCCATGTCGATGTAAGGCTTGATCGTCTCGATATGTTCATCCGGATCGGACGACACGATCCATCGGCTGGCGGCGCGCTCGATCGGCAGGGCGTCGGCGAGGCGCTCCATCTCCCTGGGATCATGCACCGTCGTCTTCTCCTCCGGGGTCAGTGCCAGGGCCGCCCAGACGCGTGTGTCTTCCAGGGCGCGCTGCCTGTCGGTGTCGAACGACACCTTCATCTCGATCATCCGGTCGAAGTCCGGCTTTGGCTTCGAGGACAGTGCAAGGCCCTCGGCGACGTTCGGCAGCAGCGTCTCGGTGTAGAGTTCGCGGGACTTGCCGCTGGTGCAGATGAAGCCATCCGCCATTCGCCCGGCGTATTTGGCAATCTGAGGCCCTGCGCCGGCGACGTAGATCGGCAGGAATGCGCCGGGCTTGTCGTAAATGGTGGCATTTTGGGTGCGATAGTACTCACCCGCGAAGGTGACGTGATCCTCCGACCATAGCTTGCGGATCAGGCTGACCGCCTCTCGCAGGCGGGCGAAGCGTTCCTTCATCTCCGGCCAGACCATGCCGGTGGAGGGCACCTCGTTCAGCCCCTCGCCGGTGCCGACACCGAGGATGACGCGGCCGGGGAACAACGAGCCGAGCGTGCCGAACACCTGCGCCACCATGGAGGGATGGTAGCGGAAGGTGGGCGTCAGGACGCTGGTGCCCATGACGATGCGCTGCGTGCTGGCGCCCAGCGCGCCCAGCCAGGCGAGGGCCGAGGGTGCGTGGCCGTCAGTATGCTTCCAGGGCTGGAAATGGTCGCTAACGAACACGGAGTCGAACCCCGCCTGCTCCGCCGCCACGGAGAAGTCCAAAAGCTGCCGCGGGGCAAACTGCTCCGCTGAAGCCTTGTATCCGAGTTTCAGGGTCATAGACCTGAGTCCTTCTGTTGGCCGCAGGCTACCGCCGGGGCCGGATCGCGGCAATCGGGACCGCGCGAGCGGATAGTGCATCTCCCATCTGCGTATCCGCCGCCGCGAGTTTAAGCGTCGGGGCGCTGATTTGTGCTCGGCTCCGGCCTGACCCCGATTGCGAAGTGACTGGAAAGCTTGAGGGCTATTGATCGACAATGCGGCTCCGACGCGGAACGTGCCGTGACGCTTTCCGCGAAACGGGAACAGGACTCATGCTTTTCGATCAGGCAACACCCGCGCAACTCCAGACTGCCAGGCTGCTGATGGGCACGGCGATGGCCGGGTTCGTGGCGGCCGGCTTGCTGAGAGGTCGCGGCCGGGCGCTGCGGCTGGCGATTGCCGGACTCTACATCGCCGCGGTTCTGGCGTTTATCGTCTACGCGGCACTGTAACGATACCCCGCCTCTACACGTTTGCCCGATCCGGCCGGCAAATCATTGTCACCTGCCAGACCGCAGAACCGGGGTCGCGGTGCCCCGGCCGCGCCCGGGATCGCCTTGCAGGCTTACACCAGCGGCATACTGCCGGCGATGCCGGCGACATTTGAAAATCCGCCGCAGGACGTCCAGGACCCGGCAGAGAATGAACTGGAAGGTGTTGTCCGATAGCATTGCGTCCCGCCGCGGCAAAGGTTAGCGTCACCATCCTGTCTTGGTTCGGCCCGCGAGCGGGCCGACATGGCAGAGCATAAGAGCAGTGCGCCGGGATGAACCCGGCGCGGCAGGGAGATACGTGCATGGGTGCGGCTTCGCGCCGGTTCAGGTTCGCCTCGCGCCACTCGACTGCAACACCGCCCGACGCATGCGCTGCGCGGTTGCATGAGCGTTTGTCTATACAGCCCTTGAGTTTAGCCGCCCACCGCGCCCGGTTATTCCAATAACAATGCAAACCCAGAAAGGATGCCACGTGACCGCGCCTGAACCGCAAGCAGTTGACAAGATGACACGTAGACGCGCGCTCAAGGTCGCTGCCGCGTCCGCCGCGCTGCCTTTGGTGCATATCCGCTCCGGCCGGGCGGCGGGCAAACTTTCCATCGGTTTCTGGGATCATTGGGTGCCGTCGGGCAACGCCGTCATGCAGAAGCAGGTGGACGCCTGGGCGGCAAAGAACCACGTCGAGGTGCAGGTCGACTTCATCACGTCAAATGGCCAGAAGAACATCCTGACCATCGCAGCCGAACATCAGGCCAGGACCGGGCACGACATCCAGACCTTTCCGACCTGGGAAGTTCACAACAACGCGGATCTGCTTGAGCCGATCGACGACGTGATGAAGCGGCTGACGGACAAATATGGGCAGGTCAACCAGGTCTGCGAATATTTGGCAAAAGTCAACGGCAAGTGGTTGGCGGTGCCGACAAGCTCCGGCACACAGTATAAGGGACCGTGCGGCCGGATCAGCATCCTCAAGGAAAAAGCCGGTCTGGACGTGGTCGGCATGTATCCCGCGCGGGACGAGCACACAGCCGCATCGGACGCATGGACCTGGGATGCGCACTACAAGGCGGCGGAGGCCTGCGCCAAGGCCGGGATGCCGTTTGCGATCGGTCTCGGCCAGACATCGGATTCCGTTGACTTCGCCGGTACCCTTTTCCGGGCGCACGGCGCCGAACTGGTGGACAAGGACGGTAACATCACGGTGAAGTCGGATAAGGTCCGCACTGTGCTGGAGTATGCCGGGAACCTGGTGAAAGTGCTGCCCGACGATGCGGTCAGCTACGACGACGCGTCGAACAACCGCGCGCTGATCTCCGGCAAGAGCCCTCTGATCTGGAACCCGCCATCGGCCTGGGCGGTCGCCAGGCGCGATGCACCGCAGGTCGCGGCGGACTGCTGGACATTCTCGGCGCCGACGGGTCCGGAAGGCCGCTTCGTGCCCTACCTGCCCTATTTCTGGGGCGTCTGGTCCTTCAGCCCCAACAAAACGGCCGCCAAGGAGCTGATCGAGGCCCTGCTGCAGCGCGAACCCGTCGAGCAACGCTGCACGGAGGTCCTCGGCTACGACGTGCCGCCGTTCACCTCCATGCTGGATTTCAAGGTCTGGTCGGAGGTCGAGCCGCCCAAGGGCACTGTCTATAACTACCCGATCCGGCCGTTCCACAGAGCGGCGGCGCATATCGCCGCAATGCCGGCACCGCCGGACGTCGCGGTGCAGATCTATAACCGCGGCACCATGCCGACGATGCTGGCGAAATTGAAAAGCGGCCAATCGATCGACCAGGTCGTCTCCTGGGCATCGGACGAATTGGAGGGCTTTGCTCGCTGACCTGACAAGGGAAACAGCCGGCGGAGATCGGCTGGCCCCGAACAGGATAAGGCTCCGGGAGATACAACGAATGGCAGACGGCACCAGCGTTCCGATCGATGTTATCGCTCCCGAGCGGGTCAGGGCGCGAAAAAACACCATGCAGAAGTTCGCTCAGAGGCGATCGACGACCGGATTTCTGCTTTGCCTGCCCCTGATACTGCTGATCGCGGCGTTCGTTGTATATCCAGCGTTCTACGCAATCTACCTCAGCATGCTGAACAAGAAGATGACGGCGTTCGTGGGCCTGGGCAACTTCCAGTTCCTGCTGAAGCGGCATACGTTTCAGCTTGTGATCTTCCAGAGCTGCCTGTTCGCCGTCACCTCGGTCGTTCTGAAAGCTGTCATCGGCTTCATGCTGGCGCATCTGATGCACAACATCCCCGGCAGAAACCAGCGGATCTGGCGCGGCCTGCTGCTGGTGCCCTGGGTGATCCCGCTGGCGCTGTCCACGCTGACATGGTGGTGGATGTTCGATCCATCCTACTCGGCATTCAACTGGGTGCTGAACCAATTCGGGATCAACAACGTGCCCTGGCTGGGAGTCGGCTGGATCGCGCGGTTCTGCACGATCGCCGTCAATGTCTGGTACGGCACCCCGTTCTTCATGATCATGTATCTCGCCGCGCTGAAATCCGTCCCTGAGCAGTTGTATGAAGCGGCCTCGATCGACGGCGCCAACGCAATCCAGAAGCTGTTTTTCGTGACGCTGCCGATGATGCGCAACATCATCGCGATCACTGTGCTGTTCAGCCTGATCGTCACCTTTGCCGACTTCGACATCGTCCGCATCCTGACCGCCGGCGGCCCGCAGGACATGACCCACGTCTTCGCAACCTACGCCTTCCAGGTAGGCATTCAGTCCGGCGATATCCCGCTCGGTGCGGCCGACAGCCTGTTCATGTTCCCGATCCTGGCGTTCGCGGCCTTCTTCGTGCTGCGCGGCGTCACCCGGCGGACCAGGGAGATCGCGGCATGAGTGCCACAGTCGCCGAACGCCGCATCGCGGTTGCGGCCCGACGGAAGCATAGTCTGCACCGCAGCCGGATGTGGGCGCTGTGGGGCAGCTATATCGCCCTGAGCGTGTTCGTGGTGATGTTCCTGGTGCCGCCTTTTTACACGCTGATGACCAGCCTGAAGTCGTCGGCCGAGATCTCGGCGCAGACAGGCAGCCCCTGGCTGGTGCGCCATCCGACCCTGGAGAATTTCTGGTATCTGATCACGTATCCTAATTTCCAGCGCTACTATCTGAACTCGGTCATCGTCACCGTCCTGACGGTGGCCGTTTCGATGGTGATTTCCGTGCTGGCGGCCTTCAGCCTGTCTCGCATGGGATTCTGGGGCAGCCAGACGCTTTCGACCGGCGTGTTCCTGACTTACCTGGTTCCGCCGTCGCTGTTGTTCATTCCGTTGTTCCAGATCATCGGCCAGCTTGGATTGATCAACAACTTCTGGTGCCTCGTTCTGCTCTACCCGACTCTCGCCGTTCCATTTTGCACCTGGATCATGATCGGCTATTTCAGTTCCATTCCAAAGGAGCTGGATGAGGCCGCATTGATCGACGGAGCAGGATATCTGCAGATGCTGTGGAAGATCTTCATCCCCGTGGCGATGCCGGGCATCATCGCGGCGACGATCTTCGCGTTCACCGTGTCCTGGGGGGCGTTTCTGTACCCGCTCGCGTATCTGTATACGTCGAACCAGATGGTCCTGACGGTTGGCATCATCTCCGACCTGATCCGCGGCGACGTGTTCCAGTGGGGCAAGATCATGGCGGCCTGCCTGCTGGCCTCGCTGCCGCCGATCGTTATATATGCGTTCCTGATGGACTACTACGTGGCGGGGCTGACCGCCGGCGCGACCAAGGGCTGATCTGAGCAACGAGGAACAACCATGGCTGAAGTGTCGTGCCGCAAGGTCATCAAGGAATACGACGCCGGGGTGCAGGCGGTGAAAGGCATCGACCTGGACATCGCGGATCATGAATTCGTCGTTCTGGTCGGACCCTCGGGATGCGGCAAGTCAACCACCCTGCGCATGATCGCCGGGCTGGAGGAGGTCACCTCCGGCGAGATCTGGATCGACGGCGATGTCGTCAACGATGTCCCGCCGCGCGACCGGGACATTGCGATGGTGTTTCAGAACTACGCGCTGTATCCGCACATGAGCGTGTTCGACAACATGGCCTTCGGACTGAAGCTGCGCAAATTCCCCCGACAGGAGATCGCGCGCCGCGTCGATGAGGCGGCTCGGATTCTGGATATCACGCCGTTGCTCGACCGCAAGCCTCGGGCGTTGTCCGGCGGGCAGCGCCAGCGCGTGGCGATGGGCCGGGCGATCGTGCGCAACCCGAAGGTGTTCCTGTTCGACGAGCCATTGTCGAATTTGGACGCCAAGCTGCGCGTGCAAATGCGGACGGAGATCAAGAAGGTTCATCAGACGGTACGCACAACGACGGTCTACGTGACGCATGATCAGATCGAAGCCATGACATTGGCTGATCGGGTGGTGGTGATGAACGGCGGCAATATTGAGCAGGTGGGGGCGCCGCAGGAGCTTTATCATCATCCCGCGACGCGCTTCGTCGCCGGTTTCATCGGGTCTCCCGCGATGAACTTCCTGCCCTGCCGCGTGCAGGACGGAGTCAATGGCGGTCTCGCCGTCCGGGTGACGGATTCCATCACGCTGCCGATCCCGCCGGCGCGGGCGGACCGCTACGGCAAGTTCAAGGACAGGAGCATGGTCCTGGGGCTGCGGCCGGAGCATCTGTTCGAATACCATGACCAGGCCAAGCCCGGGTGGACCCGGGTGGAATTGCCGGTGGACGTGGTGGAGCCGATGGGCATGGAGACGATGGTGCATTTCTTCGTCGATGGCGTGCCGGTGTGCGCGCGGGTCGATCCGGCGACTCACGCCGAACCGAACGAAATGCTGCCTCTGACGGCGGACCTGAACCAGATGCATCTGATGGAGCCGGAAACCGGACGGGTCGTCTGAGCGGGCGCTCAACGCGGTGGCTTGCACGAAACGGTCCGCACCCATAAGCACTGCGCCGTCACGCCACGACCAGGAACGCGCACATGCTGACCCGCCGAACCGTCTTGGGAACCGCCGCGATGCTCGCCGCGCCATCCATCGGACGGGCGCAGTTGGTGCCTATCCGCGTCGGCGAGATCAATTCGTACTCCGCGATCCCGTCCTTCATCTTGCCCTACCGCAACGGCTGGCAGCTTGCGACGGACGAAATCAACGCAAACGGCGGCGTCCTGGGACGCAAGCTGGAGGTCATCAGCAGAGACGACACCGGCAAGCCGCAGGACGCTGTCAGGCTGGCAGGCGAATTGCTGGACGAACAGAAGGTTGACCTCCTGGCCGGCGGGTATCTGTCCAATGTCGGCCTGGCTCTGTCCGACTTCGCGCAGCGGCGCAAGCGGCTCTACATCGCGGGCGAGCCGCTGTCCGACGCGCTGGTCTGGCAAAAGGGCAACCGCTATTGCTTCCGGCTCCGCCCTTCAACCTACATGCAGGCCGCCATGCTGGTGGAGGAAGCCGCGAAACTTCCGGCTAAACGCTGGGCCAGTGTCGCCCCGAACTACGAATACGGGCTTTCCACCACGAGATGGTTCAAGGCGCTGCTGTCGGCGAAGCGGCCCGACGTCACATTTGTCGGCGAACAATGGCCGGCCTTGGGCAAGATCGACGCGGGCGCCACCGCGGCGGCGTTGGCGGAGACCAGGCCGGACGCCATCCTGAACGTCACCTTCGGCCCGGACCTGACGGATTTCGTCCGCCAGGGCAACACCCGCGGGTTGTTCGAGAACCGGTCAGTCGTCTCCGTCCTGACCGGGGAGCCGGAGTATCTCGATCCACTGGGCGATGAGACACCGGAGGGCTGGATCGTCACCGGCTATCCGCAGGCGCAGGTCGCCACGCCCGCGAACACCGCGTTTGTCGCCGCTTACAAAGCCCGCTTCGATGCAGTCCCGGGGATGGGTTCGGTCGTCGGCTACAGCCTGGTTCATTCCATCGCCGCCGGCATCCGCCGAGCCGGAGCACTCGACGCCGACAAACTGATCGACGGCTTCAGCGGCGCGACGTTCGAGACGCCGTTCGGTCCCGCCTCCTATCGGGCGCTCGACCACCAGGGCACGCTCGGGACGTTTGTCGGCAAGACCGCGTTGCGCGACGGCAAGGGGATCATGGTGGATTGGCATTACGCGAGTGGCGCCGCCTACCTGCCGTCCGATCAGGAGGTGCAGGCGCTGCGGCCAAGCGCGGGGTAAGGCCGGCGCCCGGGCGCGATGAGTTTCCTGGCGATCCAGTTTCTGACCGGTCTTTCCGGCTCGGTATCGCTGTTCCTGATGTCGGCGGGGCTGACAATCATCTTCGGCGTTACGCGTGTTGTTAACTTCGCCCATGGCAGCCTTTACATGCTCGGCGCCTATATCGGCTGGAGCATCCTGACGCGCCTGCCGCATGATCCGATCTGGTTCGCTGGCGGCGTCATCGCCGCGGCCCTGGCGACGGCCTGTATCGGGGCGGCCATCGAAACGACATTGCTGCGGCGGCTGTATCGGGGACCGGAACTGTTCCAGTTGCTGGCGACGTTCGGTGTGATGCTGGCGATCCAGGATATTACGCTGCTGGTCTGGGGTCCCAACGATCTTCCGCTGCCCCGCGCACCGTGGTTACGTGGTTCCGTGACCATCTTCGGCGGCCATTTCCCGGCTTACGACCTGCTCCTCGTCGCCATCGGCCCGACCGTCCTCGCAGCGCTGCTGCTTATCCTGAACCGCACACGGTTCGGCATGCTGATCCGAGCCTGCACGGAGAATCGCGATCTCGCGGCGGCGCTGGGCGTCAACCATCGGATCTTGTCCACGTCGGTTTTCGCCCTCGGCGCCGGCCTGGCGGGATTGGGCGGAGCGCTGATCCTTCCGGATACATCGGCGAACACGCAGTTGGACCTCGCGGTCATTGTCGAGGCGTTCGTCGTCGTGGTTGTGGGCGGAATGGGCAGCGTGACCGGCGCTTTCGTGGCCAGCCTGATGATAGGGGAGTTGCAGGCTTTCGGCATCGTTCTGATACCCGGCGCAACGCTTGTGCTGGTGTTCGTGATCATGGCGGTGGTTCTCAGCCTGAGGCCGCGCGGACTGCTCGGCGATGCTCCCGTTCCCTCCGCCACAGCGGCGCCGGCAAAACCGGTACCTGCGGTTTCATTGCGCGTTCACCTTATTGGTTGGGGCCTCGTTTTCATGGCAGCGATCACGCCGCTCTGGCTGCCGCCGTATTGGCTTTCGGTCCTGACCGAGGTCCTGATCGCGGCGCTTTTCGCCAGCAGCCTGCATCTGATGATGGGTCCGGGCGGCATGATCAGTTTCGGGCACGCCGCCTGGTTTGGCTTGGGCGCCTATGGTTCGGCGTTGATGGTCCGGACGCTTGCGGCGCCGATGCCGCTGGCTCTGCTCGCCGCCCCGGTGGCCGCCGGCCTGGTGGCGATGGCGTTCGGCTGGTTCGTTGTGCGGCTGTCCGGCGTATATCTTGCAATGCTGACCTTGGCGTTCGCTCAGATCGTCTGGGCCGTGGCGACCCAGTTGACCTGGCTGACCGGAGGCGACGACGGCATTCTGGGCGTCTGGCCGTCCGGCCCGGTGCCATTCTTCTGGTGGGTGCTGAGCCTGTCCGTCGCCGCGATTTGGCTGCTACAGCGCGTAGCTCGCTCTCCGTTCGGGCTGGCCCTGACCGCCGCCCGAGACTGCGAACCGCGCGCCCTGTCCATCGGACTGCGAGCCGATCGGCTTCGCATGGCGGCCTTCGCGATTTCCGGCGCTGCGGCGGGACTTTCCGGCGGGCTGTCCGCGTTCGCGACCGGCAGCGTCTTTCCAACCTATGCCGCCGTTGGCAAATCGGTTGACGGCCTGCTGATGGTGCTGCTGGGCGGCATGAACACCGTGATCGGGCCGATCGCCGGCGCCGTTGCCTACACCGGATTCTACGATCTGCTGCTGCAGACGACATCGCTATGGCGGCTGGCGCTTGGGCTGACGATCATCACGCTTGTGCTCGCCTTCCCCGACGGACTCGCCGGCGGCTGGCGGCGTGCGCGATCATGACGCTGCTGGCGGTCCGCAATCTGACGAAAGCGTTCGGCGGCAACGAGGTTGTCTCAAATGTGTCGTTCGATGTCGCGGCCGGCGAGGCCGTGGCCCTCATCGGCCCGAACGGTGCAGGCAAGTCTACCTGCTTTAACATGGTGAACGGCCAGATCCGTCCCGATGGAGGAACCATCCTGCTGGATGGGATGAACATCACATCCTGGAGCCCGGACCGTATCAGCCGGCGAGGCGTCGGACGCGGCTTCCAGATCGCAGCAACATTCGGATCACTGACAGTCAGGGACAACGTGCGAGCCGCCATGATCGCCCGGCATCGCGCGATGTGGCAATTTTTTCGCTCCGCGTCCGGCATTTTCATTACCGAGGCCGGCGCGCTGATCGAGCGGGTCGGACTGAGCGGTCTGGCAGACCAGGCCTGTGGCACTCTGGCCTACGGCGACCTCAAGCGACTCGAACTCGCGCTTGCCCTGTCCAACCAACCGCGGCTGCTCCTGATGGACGAGCCGACCGCGGGTATGAGCGAGGCGGATCGACGGGCGGTGATGGACCTTATGCTGGCTTTGACCCGTGAAACGCAATGTGCCGTTCTGTTCACAGAACATGATACCGACGCCGTGTTTCGGACTGCGGACCGGGTGTTGGTGTTGGACAAAGGGTCGCTGATCGCGGAAGGTAGTCCGGCGGCGATCCGCTCAGATCCCGCGGTCCGGGCGGCCTATCTCGGCTGCTGACCGCCGCCCGGGCCGCCGCCCGCACGGTCCCGCAAATAGCTTACCCCTATTGTTGAACGCCGCGATTAACCCAAATTCACCGACGCGCCTGCAGCAGGCGCCCGACAAGGGGTTCCGCCTGATGCATCTCCTCCGCCAATCGCTTGCGCCGGTTATCGCGTTCGCCGTTCTGCTGTCTGCGATATCGGCGGGACACGCTCAGGCACCGCCCGGACCGCCATCGGTCGGCGTTGTGCGGGCGGTACAAACCGCTATCACGGAAACTTCAGAATTTGTCGGCCGCATCCAGGCAATCGATCGAGTGGCGCTGACCGCGCGCGTCACCGCATTCCTGGATGAACGGCTGTTTACCGAAGGGACCGAAGTCCAGCAGGGGGATCTGCTCTACCGCCTCGAACGCGGACCATTCGAAGCGGCGGTTCAGCAACAGGAAGCCGCGGTCGCGGATGCCAGCGCGCGCCTCGCGAATGCCAACATCCAGTTGACCCGAGCGCAATCCCTGCTGAACACCCCGGCCGGCCAACGCTCGAACGTGGACGACGCCACCGCCAATCAACGTTCGCAGGCCGCACAACTTATGTCCGCGCAGGCGCAGTTAAAGCAGGCGCAGATCAATCTGGCCTACACCGAAATCCACGCGCCGGTTTCAGGGAAAATCAGCCGGACCAGCATCACCGTCGGCAACGTGGTTTCTCCGAGCAGCGGCCAGCTCGCCAACATCGTCAGCCAGGACCCGATGTATGTCCTGTTCCCGGTGGCATCGCGTGTGCAGGCCGAACTGCAGAAGCGCTACGCCGACAAGGGCGGCATGAATGCGGTCGTCGTCAGGCTGCGTCTGCCGGACGGCTCGATCTACCAACAGGACGGCAAGATCGACTATGTCGAGCCGAGCGTGTCGGCGACCACGGACACAATCCTGCTGCGGGCGAAAATCGCCAATCCGGTCCGTCAGGCTGCCGCGAACGGACAGCCGGTTGAGCGCACATTGGTGGACGGCGCTTTCGTCAATGTGCTGGTCGAAGGCGTCCAGCCGGTGATGGCCCTCGGCATTCCGCGCAAGGCGGTGCTGTCGGACCAGCAGGGCGATTACGTCTACGTCGTCGGCGAAGACAAAAAGGTGGAGCGGCGCGGCATTCAGTTGGGGCAATCCACACCGACAACGGCCGTCATTGCCGGCGGCCTGAAGGAGGGCGAGATGGTGGTCACCGAGGGCATCCAGCGCGTGCGCCCGGGCATTGAGGTGAACCCCGGCCCGGCCAGTCCGACACCCTCGGCCTCTGCGGACATGAGCGGAAAATCGTAGCATGATTTCCGGCGTTTTCGTCGATCGTCCGCGACTCGCGGTCGTCATCGCCATCCTGCTGACCCTGGCGGGCGCCTTGTCGTTGCTGCGCATCCCGGTCTCGCAGTTCCCCGATATCGTCCCGCCGCAGGTCACCGTATCCACGACCTTCACCGGCGCTTCGGCCGCTGTGGTGGAGCAGACCGTCGCCCAGCCGCTGGAAGCGACGATCGTCGGCGTGGACAAGATGATCTACATGAAGTCCAACAGCGCGAACGATGGCAGCTATTCGCTGACCGTCAGTTTCGAGTTGGGCTCCAACCCGGACATCGACACCGTCAACGTCAACAACCGCGTGCAGCAGGCCATTGCCCGCCTGCCGCCGGAGGTCCAGCGCAACGGCCTCACCGTTCGCAAGAAATCGGCCGCAATTCTCGAATTCCTCCAGTTCTACAGCGAGGGCGGCAAGCAGGACCCGCTGTTCATCAGCAACTACGTGACGATCAACGTGTTGGACCGGTTGAGCCGGGTGCCTGGCGTCGGCGACACGACGCTGTTCGGCCGGCTCGACTACTCGATGCGAATCTGGTTCGACATGGATCGGCTGGTGCAGCTCAATCTGGCGCCTGCCGACATAATCTCCGTCATCCAGTCGCAGAATGTGCAGGCCGCCGTCGGACGGATCGGCGCCCGGCCCACCAGCGATGCCACGCAGTTCCAGCTCAGCGTGCAGACGCAAGGCCGCCTCACGACGCCGTCCCAATTCGGGGACATCGTCATCCGCGCCAATCCGGACGGCTCGGTGCTGCGCATTCGCGACGTCGCCCGAACCGAACTGGGTTCCGCAAACAGCGATACGCTCAGCCGGCTGAACGGGAATCCCGCCGTATCCATCGGAATCTACCTCGCCCCCGGCGCGAACGCGGTGGCGACATCGGCGCGGGTCAGCAAGGCGTTGGATGACCTGTCGGTCCGGTTTCCGCCAAGCATCAAGGCGAGGGTCTTCTACGACAGCAGTTCGTTCGTCTCCGCCACCATCAATGAGGTGGTGAAAACCCTCGCGATCGCGTTCGTTTTGGTTGTCGCCGTGGTGTTCGTGTTCCTCGGCAGCTTACGCGCGACCGTAATCCCGATGGTGGCGATTCCCGTCAGCCTGATCGGCACGTTCGCTGTGATGCTGGCGATTGGATTCTCCGCCAACACGATCTCCTTGCTCGCCCTGGTGCTCGGCATCGGGGTCGTCGTGGACGATGCGATCGTCGTGGTTGAAAACGTCGAACGCGTGATGTCCGAGGAGCCGGAGCTATCCCCGGCGGAGGCCACCAAGAAGGCGATGGCTCAGATCACCGGGCCGGTGATCGCGATCTCGCTGGTGCTTCTCTCGGTCTTCGTCCCGGTCGCCTTCATACCCGGACTGTCCGGAACCTTGTTCCGCCAGTTCGCGGTGACCATCAGTGTTTCGATGTTGCTCTCGGCTATCATCGCGCTGACACTGTCGCCGGCACTCTGCGCGATTTTCCTCCGCCACGGCCGCCGCCCGCGCGGACCCGTGGGCTGGATGCTTATCGGCATCGACAAGGTCCGGGACGGATACTCCGCCATCGTGACCCGGCTGTTGCGGCTGGCCGCCGTGTCGCTTGTCGTCATCGCCGCGGCGGCCAGCGGAATTTTCCTGCTGGGCAAGGTAACACCGACCGGATTCCTTCCCGAAGAGGATCAGGGCGCGATCTTTACCGTGGTGCAGCTTCCCGACGGAGCCTCGGTAGAGCGGACCCGCAATGTCGTGCAGCAGGTCGAGAACCTGATCCGGCCGATGCCGCAGGTCGAGGCGGTGCTGTCGATCGTCGGATTCTCGCTGCTCGATGGCGGCAACCAGCCCAACGCCGCGTTCCTGGTCACGCGCCTCAAGCCGTTCGAGCAGCGGCCCGGCGCCGCAAACGGCGTCCATGCGGTGCTGGGCGCCATATTCGGCGCGGCACAGCAGATCCGGTCCGCGGTTGTCTTCCCGTTCAACCTGCCGCCGATTATTGGACTGTCCACCAGCGGTGGCTTTGAGTACCAGTTGGAAAACCTGGAAGGGCGCCCGCCCGAGGATATGGGCAGCGTCATGCAGGGCATGGTCGCGGCGGCCAACCAGGACCCGCGTTTGAACCGCGTGTTCTCAACCTTTACTGCGTCCAACCCGTCGATCTGGCTCGACATCGACCGCGAAAAGGCGCAGGCGCTCGGGCTGGCGATTTCCGACGTGTTCAATGCGCTGCAGACCACGCTCGGCGGGTACTATGTGAATGACTTCAACCTGTTCGGCCGCACGTGGCAGGTCAACATACAGGGTGACGCTCTTGATCGGAGCGAACCGGCGGCAATCTACAAGATCTATATCCGCAACAACCGCGGCGAGATGGTGCCGCTGCGGTCGATCGCGAATGTCCGCATCCAGCTCGGTCCCCAGGTCATCAGCCGCTACAACAACTATCGCAGCGTGACCATCAACGGCAGCCCGAAGCCGGGGATCTCCTCGGGCGATGCGCTGGTTGCGATGGACCAGCTTTCGAAGTCCACTTTGCCACCCGGTTACACCTATGAATGGACCGGCACGGCGTATCAGGAGCGGGAAGCGTCGGGGCAGACCGGCTCCATCCTCGCCCTGGCGGTGCTGTTTGCCTACCTCTTCCTGGTCGCGCTGTACGAGAGCTGGATGATCCCCATTCCCGTGTTGATTTCGGTCACCGTCGGGGTGTTGGGCGCGTTCGTCGGGCTATGGATCTCAGGACTGCCGCTCGACCTCTACGCCCAGATCGGCATGGTTGTGCTGATCGCGCTGGCGGCGAAGAACGGCATCCTGATCGTTGAATTCGCCAAGGAACAGCGGGAAGCGGGGCTGCCGATCAAGTATGCTGCTGCATTGGGCGCGCGGATGCGGATCAGGGCCGTCCTGATGACCTCTATCGCCTTTATCTTTGGTCTGATCCCGCTGGTCTGGGCCTCCGGCGCCGCCATGCTGAGCCGGCGGGCGGTCGGCACCGCGGTGTTCGCGGGCATGATTGTCGCGAGCTCCATCGGCGTGTTCCTGATCCCGATGCTGTATGTCGTGTTCCAAACCTTGCGGGAAAAGGTCAAGGAGCGGTTCAGCCGCCGGGCGGCTCATGCCGAACCCGTCAAGGCCCATGCGGACGGGGATGATTAGAGCATTTTCAGGCTGACTGGAATCGTTGCGATGACCCTATTCGTCATGGCCCGGCTTGTCCGGGCCACCTATCGCGGCAGGGTGCTGGTATAGGTGGCCCGGACAAGCCGGGCCATGACGGGGTGGCAGCGTCCGCCGCCTTTC
>CAINOE010000100.1 GCA_903851415.1 uncultured Rhodopila sp.
GCATGGCGGATTCTGTCCGGATGTCAGAGTTGGTGTCAGCACCCAATCTCTACGCAATTCCAGATGGTTGTACCGTGCCCGCCAGCGAATCCCTGCTATGCGGTGAATAAGATGGGCTAGGTCGTTTCGTCACCCACAACCTCCACCACCACGGCGGTGACGTTATCAGTCGTCAACCGTGCCAGCGCTTCGGCAACCAACTTGTCCGCTGCCTCCGCAACGGAGGTGCCTTCCATCAGTTCCGCGATGCAGCTGTCATCGAGAACCTTCGAAAGCCCGTCGCTGCATAGCAAAAAGCGGTCGCCGGCCGCGATCCGGCCGGTAACTTTGTCCAACTCCATCGTTTCAGCCAGATCGCCGACCGCCCGGGTTATGACGTTGGAGCGCGGATGCCCCTCGGCATCGGCGGCGTCAAGCGCCCCGGCGTCGACCAGTTCCTGCACGAGACTGTGGTCGCGGGTGATCTGTTGCAGAATCTGATCACGCACCAAATAGGCCCGGGAATCGCCCGCCCACAGGCACGCGAAATGCCCGTTGCGAACGATCAGGATCACCACCGTGGAAGCGACAAGCGCCCCCTCGCCCTTGCGGGCGGCACATTCCTGCAGGGCCGTGTGCGTCGCGCTGATGCGCAGCCGGACCTGGGCGAGGATTTCCTCGGCACTGAGGACATCTGGAATCGTCTCCAGCGTGGTCGCGATCATTTCGGAGGCGACGTCGCCGGCCTGATGCCCGCCGGCACCGTCGGCCACCGCCCAAAGGCCGAGATCGGCGCGATCGACGAACGAATCCTCGTTGTGGCCCCGCCTGGTGCCCGGGTGGGTGACGGCGTGGCTGCGGAACTGCTCCATGATCGGTCTGCCTCTTCGGGGTGCCGCTTGAGGGTGTTCAGCGTAATTCCATGGTTGACGCGATTCGTCAAAGTGTCCATCCAGCACATGGTGAACTGCTCCAGGCTCTTGCTTCGCGATGCGGGCCGCGCTGGAGGCCGCTGCGATATCCGACGGTCGCGCGCTGATGTCATCCGGATGTTCCGGAGGTGAAATCCCGGCGAGGCAGCATGGCCGCGGCTGTTGGGAGCATCCGGCATGGTATCGAAAAACAATCCCTGCGCACCGACGCCCCACAAGTCCAACCAACCCACCCTCGGCACGCTACGGAAGATCGGGCGGCAGGCCGCTATCGGCGGTCATTGAAAGGACGGGCGGCGGCGGGATCAGCGCCAATCGCCGATCGGCGTCAGATAATCGGCGATCGCAGCCCGGTCGGCATCCCCGGCGGCATCGCGCTCAACAGAATGATCCGCCTCGGCGTGCCGAATATGGCTTGAAGCTGAAGGGCAAATACAACCCCAAACGGTATTCGTGCATCAACGCAATATGGAACCGGCCGGCAATCCGGCCAGGGCGACGACGCCGGAGGCAAAGGAGTCGGCCTGTTTAGTCCGTACGATTTTCAGATGGCGATTCTGAGAGGCCAAAACCGCCAAAAAACCCAATGACTGAAAATGGTGCCCAGGGGCGGAATCGAACCACCGACACTGCGATTTTCAGTCGCATGCTCTACCAACTGAGCTACCTGGGCATCGCCCGGCCGGGGCCGCGGCCGCGTTGGAGGCGGGTGCATAGCCCAAGCCCGCCCGGGGATCAAGCTGCGAAATCGTCCCTTTCAGACCGTATCCGGAGACGGCGGCGGATCCTCATCCAGCTCCGCCGGGGGACCGGGAATCCGATACACACCGCTCAGCCAGCGGCCGAGATCGACCTCCTGGCAGCGCGGCGTGCAGAACGGCCGGAACGCCTCGGAGGAGCGCCGTCCGCAGATCGGGCAGGCCTGTGGGGGCTTATCCATTCTCCGTCTCCAGGGTCCACGCCAGTTCCGCCAACGCAGGTTCGGCGCGCAGCATAGCCTGCCGCCCGGTGCGCCGCGCAAGATCGGACAGCGCCGCGCCATCCGCCCGCAAGGCCGAAACCACGGCCGGATGCGTCCGCACCGCTTTCATCCCGCGCGGATCACGCCGGTATTCACCCATGACCGCACGCAGCGCCGCAAGCCCGGCTGCCAGCGGGCCGGACAAAAGCTCGTGCAGCGGCGGATGCACCCTGGCACGGACGATCTCCGCCAGACCCAGCGCCGTAAAGCCGAGGAACCTCGGGTGCAAAGGATCATCCGCCAGCGCCCGGACGAAATCCGGCCCCAGCGCCGCCCGCTTGCGCGCCGCCATCCCGGCCAGATCGACGACGATGCCGCCGGACAGGTTGCGCAGCCTGATCTGCTCCGCCAGCGCCGGCAGCGCCTCCCGGTTGAGCGCCTCGTGCCGCAAGCGGCCCCCGGCCAGGGCGCCCGCGCCATCGAGGTCGATCGCCACCAGCGCCGGAGTCGGCCAGACCGACAGGCGCGCGCCGCCGGGCAGATCGACCACGGGACGGGACAGTGCATCGATCGCCTCCGCCACGTCCTCGTCAAGCACCGCCTCCGCCACCGAGACGCGGACGCCGAGGTCAGCGGGCAATGCCGCCGCAAGGCCCGGATCGTCCACCAGCACGGGCGAACCGGGAAAGCGCGCCGCCATCCGGACAACCGGGTTCGGGCCGCGGCGCAGCAACCCGACCGGGCCGCCGGCCGCTTCGTCCACCCGGGCCGTCAGCCGCGGGCCTTTGCTGCCTTGCGCCGCGCGCGTGACACGGACAGCCAGGATCGTCCCGGCGGTCAGGCCCCTGGCGCCCTCGCTGTCCGGCAGGAATCCCTCGGCATCGGCCAGCGCCACAAAGGCGCCAGCCATGGCGGGAACGGCGGCGACCACCCGGCCGGCATGCACGTCGCCGACGCCGTCCGGCGACCCCGGCCGCCACAGCGCATAATCGAGCAGGCGGTTGCCGCGCACGGCGGCGACATGCGCCTCTCCCGGGCTGGAGGCGACGCGGATCGAGACGGTCAGGGCACCTGCCAGCCGAACCCCCTCAGCAATTGCGCGGTCTCGAACAGCGGCAGCCCGACGACGCCGGACTGGCTGCCCGATAGAAAGCGGATGAAGCTGGCGGCATAGCCGTTGATCGCATAGCCGCCGGATTTGCCGATGCTCTCGCCGGTGGCGACGTAGCGTTCGATCTGCTCTTCGGTCAGGCGGTTGAAGGTGACGGTGCTTTCGACCAGGCGTTCCCGCACGCTGCCGTCCGGAGCGGCCAGCGCAACCCCGGTCAGCACCCGGTGGCGGCGGCCGGACAGCATTTCCATGCAGGCCCTGGCGTCGGCCGCGGTCTCCGCCTTCGGCAGGATGCGCCGCCCGGCGGCCACCACCGTATCGGCGGCCAGCACCAGATGGCCGGGAAAGGTGA
Organism: uncultured Rhodopila sp.; assembly: GCA_903851415.1. Taxonomy (GTDB): domain Bacteria; phylum Pseudomonadota; class Alphaproteobacteria; order Acetobacterales; family Acetobacteraceae; genus Rhodopila. The sequence continues at coordinate 3,336 of CAINOE010000100.1, forward strand.
CGGCCTGCGCCTTGCCGCGCGCCATGCGCACGGCATACAGCCGCGGCGACTCGTCGCGGTTCGGCGTTTCATCGATGTCGGGGGAGACGATACGGTCCGGCGTGATGCCGATTTGCTTCAGCAGCATCAAACGTCGCGGGCTGGAGGAGGCCAGAACCAGCGGGAGCGGAGTCACCCGCGAGCAGCGCGCATCAGTCGAAACGGCCTCTTACTTGAAGCGGAAGGTGATGCGGCCCTTGCTCAAATCATAGGGCGTCATTTCCACGTTCACCCGGTCGCCGGCCAGCACGCGGATCCGGTTCTTGCGCATCTTGCCGCTGGTATGAGCGAGAATGGAGTGCTCGTTATCCAATTTCACCCGGAACATGGCGTTGGGCAGAAGCTCCATCACCGTGCCGCTGAATTCGATCATGTCCTCTTTTGACATCAGGCCCCGTAAGTTTGTTGATTCGCCGGGAACATGATGTTCGGCGCGGGGAAGGTCAAGCTTGCTTGCCGGATGGGTGGCATGCCGCGGCGCCCGGCTGCGGGGTTAGGCCGCCGCGCCGCCAGGCGCCCGGCATTACCCTCCCACCGCGCCCTGCCGCCGTCTATTGCTCTGGAACAGCCGATCGGCCAGCTTCTTCTGCTCGTCCGGCATCATGTCATACAGCGCGGCGAACGACGCGATCAGCGCCTTCGCCCCATCGGCATGCGCCTGCGCGTAGCGGGCATAGGTCTGCATGTCTTCCAGCGCCGTCATCCCCTTCCGGGACTGCCCGGCCGTCTCGCCGGCAAGCTTGTCCAGTGCGGCCGCATTGTCGCGCATGGTTTGCGCCACCGCCTGCCAGGCGGGCTCCTCGGCGGGCGTGATCTTCAGCCCGGCATGCAGGGCGGCGATCCGCTGCTCGACCGTCTCCGCCCGCCGCTCGGTCCGGGTCTGATGCGCCGGATCGGGTGCGGCCGCCTGCGCGAACGCCGGCGGCGCGGCGAGCACCGCGGCGGCGATCAGCCCCGCGACGGCCAACGAGCGCTTGACCGGCGCGGACATGAAGGGTGAAACAGCGAAACATGACATACCGGTGCTCCTGGCCAACCGTGACGTGCGTGAATCTTGCCGCTTGCCAACCAGGCGGCCTGGACCCGCGGTGCCCGGACAGGCCGGCGCAGCCCGGTGTCACCAATTTGACGCTGGCGCCCCGCCGCCCGGAGTTTAGCATCTTTCCAGTGAAATCGCTCTGCCTGTGTTTCGTCCTGCTGACCGGTTTGAGCGCATGTTCGCCCTACGACCCGCCGATACAGGGGGACCATGCGACCGACAAGTACAAGGACGATCTGGAAAAATGCAGGACCACCTCGCGGGAGGCGGTGCGGATCAGGAACGCGGATACGCCGTGGACCTGGATCATCTCCCCGTTCACCGGACCTCCCGCGGTCCGTGCCGCGATCCGGTCCTGCATGCAGGGCAAGGGCTACGTGCCGGCGAAGGAAAGCCGCTGACGGCGGCGTCGGACGAGACGCTGCGTGATAAGGAATAACGACAATGCCGCTGCCCTATGGTTTTGTGAAAGCCCGGATCGCCAGTCAGCCGTCGCTGAGGCCATCGCGCCGCCGCCGGGAAATCCAGTACCATCTGCATTTCAGCCTGCTCGTGGATGGAGCCAACTGGGACGTTGCCGTCAACGTGGGCACGAACGACTCCGACGACCTGCTGAAATACAAGCTGGTCTACGATTTCCGCCACCCGGTCATCGCGGCGCTGTCCGCGACCGGTGCCGGACAGCATGACCTGACCAGCCAGTCAGCACTCCCCGCGCTGGATTTCCAGCGCAGCGACGTTTTGGCCAACACCGGGGCGTGGCGGGACAGCGACGTGATGGACGGCACCGACCTCGCCGAACCCGCGGCGTCGCTGCAGCGGTTGCTGGTCAAGGCGCGGGAGCTGCAGTCGGACGTCTATGTGTGGGGCCGGTTCTACAGCGAGGGCAACGGCATCCACGACACGCATATGAATCAGGGATCGACCGGCACGTTCATTCACCGGCCCGCGGACGATTCGAACGACCACAACGATGTGTGGCAGGACGGGGCGCTGCTGGTGGATCTCGGACAACCGGAATGGGCGGCGTATTTCGCCGCGTTCAACCAGCAGCTTGTGCCGACGGACGCGCTCGGCAATCCGGTGGCCGGGGCGGCGGGAATACCGTAGCAGCGCGGGGTTCAGGCTTCGTTAACCCTCTCCGGTATAGTCTGCCAGACAGGCAAGGCTTTTGGCGGACCCGCATGATCCAGGTGACACGCTCGCTATCGATCGACGAACGCGCGGTGGAGGAGACCTTCATCCGCGCCTCCGGCCCTGGCGGCCAGAACGTCAACAAGGTGGAAACCGCCGTGCAGCTGCGGCTGTCGCTGGACCGCGCCGGGCTGCCGCCCGGGGTGCGGGCGCGCCTGGAAAAACTGGCCGGACGGCGGCTGACCCTGGACGGCGACATCCTGATCACCGCGCAGCAGCACCGCACGCAGGAGCGCAACCGGGCGGAGGCGATGGACGCGCTGATCAAGCTGGTGCAGCGCGCCGCTGTCGCCCCGGTACGCCGGGTGCCGACGAAGCCGAGCTACGGGTCCAAGCTGCGGCGGCTGGAGGAGAAGGCGCACCGGTCGGGCATCAAGCGCGGCCGGAGCAATGGGCTGGACCGGGAGTAAATCAGCGGCATCGGCCAGCCGCAGCCTTAATTCGCCGCGCCGTTAACCAATAATTAGCATCTTCCGGCGATGATCCGCCGGACATGCGGATGCGTTCCCCCCTCGCCTGGACCCTTGTCATCGTCCTGTCGGCCGCCGGCAACGGCCGCGCCGCGGCCGAAATGCTCTCGGTTCTGTTCCCCGATAGCATCCCCGGCTACGACACCGCCGACGGCGTCACCGTCCAGTCCCGCCTGCATCCGGACCAGATGCCCCTCGGCCTGCGCGCCGGCACGTTCCGGTTCTGGCCCACGCTCTCCGAGGGTTTCGGCTACACCAGCAACGTCCTGCCCTCGCCGTACCGGCAGGGAAGCTGGCAGATCGTCACCGAACCCGCCCTGACCGTCGCCTCCGACTGGTCGCGCAACGCGTTCGGCGCCGTGCTCTCGGCACAGGACACGCGCTACCTGTCGCAGCCGGACCAGGACCGGACCGACGCCACGCTCTCGGCGGGCGGCCGGACCGACATCGGCGAAAACCAGCTCAGCCTCGCCGCAGCGCAGCTTTTTCGGCACGAAGACCCCGCCCAGCTCGACGCGCTCCCCAGCGACCAGCCCATCGCCTTCCAGATCCAGGATGTCAGGGCGTCCTATGCGTGGAACGGCGGGCGCTGGAGTCTCGTGCCCAGTCTGGAGCTGTCCAACTGGACCTATGACAGCACGGCGATCATGGGCGTCCCCACGAGCGAGGCCTATCGTGATCGCCTCGTCACGCAGGGGGCGGTCGCGCTGCGATACGAATGGGCGCCGCTGCGCAACATTCTGTTCGTGCTGCGCGCCCTCGGCCAGGACTACACGCGCACGCCGGCTGGCCAGACGACTCCCGATTCGACCGGCTACCAGGCGCTGACCGGGTTCGATTACGACGACAACGCCGTCTGGCGGTGGCGGCTGCTGATTGGCGGCGAAGCGCGGCGCTTTGCGTCTCCGGTCTATCCGCAGCAGAACACGCTGATCGCCGAGGCGGGCGTGACCTGGGCGCCGTCGGGCATGACGACCGCTGGCCTGACCTTCAGCCGGGAAACCGCGGACGCGGCGCAGGAGGGCGTCTCCGGCCTGATCTACACCGCCGCGCGGCTGACGATCGACTATGAAATCCTGCGCAACCTGCTGCTGAAGGCGACGTTCGGCGCGCAGCGGGCGGATTTCTTTCAGGGCGGCTGCCAGTTCGGCAGCACCGCCGGGTTCGGCCTTGTCTGGGCGGTGAACCGGTCGGTGCGGGTCTCGTTCACCTATGACCAGACCGAGGTGCAGCCTTCCCACGGTCAACCCGGCACGTCCTCGCCCGGCTATAGCCGCGGCCTCGGCCTCATCGCGTTCCGGATTGGCCTGTGATGCGCACCCGTCCGCTGCTCGGCCTCGGTTTCGCGTGCCTCGATCTGGAAGCCGCCGCGGCGCTGATCGCCAGCCGTCCCGCGGACGCGCCCTTCGCCTATGTGGTGACGCCGAACGCGGATCACCTTGTGCGGATCGAAGCCGATGCACGGCTCAGGGAGGTGTATCGGGCTGCGGCGCTGCGCCTGCTGGATTCGCGCGTCGTCGCGCGCCTGGCCCGGGCATTCGGCCTGGCGCCCCCGCCGGTGGTGACGGGCAGTGACCTGACCGCGCATCTGCTGACCCGTCACCTCCGGCCCGGCGAGCGGATCGCTATCATCGGCCTGCCGCCGGACTATGTGCCGGCGCTCGCCACCAATCTTAACTTGGCGCCCCCCGCGCATTACGATCCGCCGATGGCATTTGACCGCGATCCCGCCGCGTTCGCCGCCGCGGTCAGCTTCGTCCGCGACAACCCGGCGCGTTTTGTATTTCTCGCCGTCGGCTCGCCGCGGCAGGAGCGCCTCGCAGCCGCCATCGCCGCCGCGGGCGATGCGACCGGAACCGGCTTGTGCATCGGCGCCAGCCTGGAGTTCCTCGCCGGGCGGCGGCGGCGGGCCCCCCGTTGGATCAGCCGCATGGGCCTGGAATGGCTGTTCCGTCTTGCCTGCGAACCTCGCCGGCTGGCGCGGCGCTACCTGATCGACAGCCCGCGCGTCATAGCCTTGCTATGGAGACAGCGCCGACGCGCCCGAGCGCCTCGGTCCTGAGGCGCTGCAAAACCGATCCGCGGTGCGCCCGGTCGGTGCGGAGCAAGTACGACCTCGCGTCATGCGGCATCCGCCACGGGGCGCCGCGCGGGGCCATGTCCGCCGCCGCGCCGATGGCCCGCACGGTCTGCCTCAGCAATCCGTTGCGGACTCCCTTCAGCAGGTACCCCGCCGCGCGCGGCGCGAGCGATGGCCAGGGGCGCCCTAGCTTGCGCTCAATGTACAGCCGGTTGCGGACGAAGTAGAACCAGCGCGCCTCCGACCAGCCGACACGCCGTTCCGGGGCGACCTTGTGGCGGATGACGATGTCGCCGCGGTAGCGGATGCGCCAGCCGAGCGCGATCGCGCGCAGGCAGAAGTCAAACTCCTCCCAGCAGAAGAACAGCTTCGCGTCGTAGCCGCCGGCCTGCTCCCAGGCGCTGCGGCGGATCGCATGGCCGGCGCCGACAGAGGTGGCCGCGTCGAAGCACTCCCCGGCGCTGGGCAGCAGGCTGGCCGGATAGCCCCAGGACGACAGGTCGTCGGCGCCGGTCGCGTCCGCGACGATGCGGCAGCCGATGGCGGCGAGGCGCGGTTCCGCATCGAGCGCGGCCACCAACTGCGCCACCGTATCGGCGGCGGCGAATTCGGCATCGTTGTCCAGCGCGACGATCGCCCTGCCCCGGCCCAGGCCCGAGAGCAGGTTGCGTCCGCCCGCCACGCCCAGATTGCCGCCGGCCTCCAGCAGCGCCGCCCGCGGGGTTTCGCGGATTGCCTCCGCCAGACGCCGCAGACCGTCCGGGCGGGACCCCTGGTCGAGCACGAACAGATGCGTCGCGACCCCGGTCTGGCGGCCGGCGGAGCGGATGGCCGCCACGGTTTCGTCGATTCGGTCCAGCGCCAGGATGACGATGTCTGCATCCGTCGGCCGATCCGGGAGTGAGCCTGCGATCAGGTTCATTCCAGCCACTCCGCCGGAGAGATCGCCAGATAAGCCAGGCGCCTGATCTCCCGCCGCCCGCGCGAGACCGCATCGAGGATCAATCCGCAGGTCACCGACAGGAAGGCCAGCAGGACAAACCCCGTCGCCAACAGCGCCGTCGGCAGGCGCGTCACCAGCCCGGTGTGGAGAAACTCCAGGACGATCGGAATGCCGAAGCCGAACCCCAGCGCCGCGAAAATCAGCGCAGCGATCGAAAACACCTCAAGCGGGCGCTCCTGCCGGATCAGGGTGGCGATCGCCCGCAAAATACGCAGCCCGTCGGCCACCGTATGCAGTTTCGATCGGCTTCCGGAATGACGATTGCGATAGAGAGTCTGGACCTCCTGAACCGGCATGTGCAGCGCCAGGGCGTGCACGCTGAACTCGGTTTCTGTTTCGAAACCGGACGACAGAGCCGGAAACGACTTGACGAAGCGGCGGCTGAACACGCGATAGCCTGACAGCAGGTCGCTGATCCCGGTGCCGAACGCGCGGGTCACGAGGAAGGTCAGCAGGCGGTTGCCCAGCCGGTGGCCGGGGCGGTAGGCATCGCGTCCGCCGCCGTGCCGGGTCGCCGTCACCATGTCCAGGTGCCGCTCGATCAGCATCCGCAGCATGCCCGGGGCGGCGGCCGCGTCATAGGTGTCGTCGCCGTCCACCAGGATGTAAATGTCGGCTTCGATATCGGCGAACATGCGGCGCACCACATGGCCCTTGCCCTGCAGCCGCTCGCGCCGGACAAAGGCGCCGGCCGCCTGCGCCTCCCGCGCCGTCCGGTCGGTCGAGTTGTTGTCGTAGACATAGACGCTCGCGTCGGGCAGCGCCTGCAGGAAGTCGCCCACCACCTTGCCGATGGACGCTTCCTCGTTGCGGCACGGGATCAGCACCGCCACCTGAGGCTGGTTCGGCAGCAGCCCGAACTGCTCGCCGATCGGCAGCCCCGCGGCAGGGCCAGGGAGGCGGCCGGTTTCGCACCATGGTTCGGCCGAATCCGGGGGGCACTTCCGGAAGTCTGACATTGATTGTTTCTCCCGCCTAATAAGCATTACGCATACGCAACACCTCGACGATGGTGCGGCCGATGATCAGAAAGTCGCGCCCGGGGCTCCACGTCGCGATGTATTCGAGATCGCTTTCCAGCCGGCGCATGAGCTTGTCCTCGGTGTCGGTTTCGCCGCGCCAGCCGCGCACCTGGGCCAGCCCGGTCATCCCCGGCTTGACGCTATGACGGGCGGCGTAGCGGCTGGTGATCGTCTCGAACGGCCGATCGGCTACGCAGGTGCCGGGCGCGTGCGGACGCGGCCCCACCACCGACATCGTGCCCGCCAGCACATTGAAAAACTGCGGCACTTCATCGAACGAGCTGCGGCGCAACAGGGCGCCGAACCACGTCACCCGCGGATCGTGCCGCGTCGCCTGGCGGCAAGGCTCCGCATCGGCCTGCTGCCGCATGGTGCGGAATTTCAGCATGCGGAACGGGCGGCCATCGAGGCCGATGCGTTCCTGGCTGAACACCGCCGGTCCCCGGCTGGTCAGCCGGATGACGGCGGCGGCGAGCAGCATCGGGGGCGCCAATACCGTCAGGGCCGCCGTCGCCAGGACGATGTCGGTGCCCCGCTTGATCGCCGCATCGCGCCGGGCTATCGCCTCGGTGCGGCGGGCGGTCACTCGAAACGCTATCGGCGCGACGCAGACGTCGCCGTCGCAGTAATCCAGTGGATCAAAAAATCGAAGACTCATGGTGCGCCAGATCTGCCGGTTTCCGATTGGCAGACATTCGGCGGCAAAGTCTTATCGGCGGGTTAACGCTGCATGCCCGGGTAAGCGGGCGGAGTTATTTTTTTCCGGCCGCCGGATTAGTCATGAACAGACAACGAACTTCTGACGTTCGTATGCACGTCAGCGAAACACGAATCTGCGGGACAGCGTGAAGTTCAGGAACAGCCCGGCGATCACGCCGGCGAAGATGGCGATCACCGGCTGCTCGGCCGCTATGGGCAGGTAGGTCACCAGTATGGCGTAGGTGCCGCGGTTCAGCACGAAGCCCCCCAGGTTGGCGATCATGAACAGTGCCCATTGCCGGTGCGCCGGGCCCGAGCCGCGGCCGCGGAACGTCCACATACGGTTGAGTGCCCAGTTGCTGCTCGCCGCGGTCATGTAGCCGGCGACCCCGGCGCCGTACAGGCCGGCGGACGATCGCAGCCCGTAGACCGTGGCGGTGTCGACAACGAACCCGATGGCACCGACAATGCCGAAGCGGACGAACTGCGCAGCCAGGATCAGCCGGGCCGGCGTGACTGACGGGCGCAGCCCGCGTGGCAGCAGGCGGAGGAGAATGGTCTGCATCGGTTGTTCGGAATCCGCGGGTTCGCCGCTGCGTAATGCCTGCGGACGCTGTTTCGCAAGCACCAACGGCACGACAGGGCGCGCAGCACCGGGCAACGGCGTCACGTCATAGTGATTAGCGCCTCGGAGTGGAATCCTGGCACAACAGTTCCGACATAAAGACACATACGTTATGACATCAGGCCGTCGCAGGCCGCCGGGTGTAAGGTCAGCCGCGACCGAAGAATGCCGTCGCGAAAGTCCTTGCCTGCCGTCTTGACCGCAGTTGCGCGTCACGGAAGCGCACCCAACAGGAAAGTGCCAGGATTGGGAAGCAAATGACACTTCTGGCTCGGCTGTTCGTGCTGGTCATCCTCACGTTGCTGCCGGTGGTCGCAACCGAGGTCTACAACGAGATCGACACCCGAGCCATGCGAGCGGAAGAGGGCAGGCACCAGGCTTTGCGGCTGGTCCGCCTTGTGGGCAACGAGCAATCGAAAGTCATCGAGGCGGCGCGGCAGCTCCTTACGGCGCTGGGCAAGACCCCGGCGGTTCGCGGCCAGGATGCCTCTGCCTGCGGTGCCTATTTCGAAGAGCTGGTCCGCGCCTTCCCGCGCTATCTCAGCCTGGTGAGTGCCGATCTTGCCGGCCGCCGGGTTTGCGCCGGCGGCACGACGGAAGCGGACGCCAGGCTGTTTGATCGCCCGGCTTTCCGGCTGGCGATCGAGAGCGGCGGCTTCGCCCTCGGCGAATACGAGGCGGACGGCCCGTCGGCGGCCAAGGCGCTCTATGTCGCGCTGCCGTTCGACGATGGCGCGGGGCACGCCCGAGGCGTCGTGGCGGCCGGCCTGAGTCTCGATTGGCTCAACGACGAGCTGGCGCGCAGCCCGCTGCCGCCAAAGGCGACCGTGTCGGTCATCGACCGCCGGGGCACGATCCTGGCCCGGTACCCCGGCGCCGGGCGGTTCGTCGGCAGCAATGTCCTCGGTTCATCCCATTCGTATCTTCTGGGCGGCGGCGAAGGTGTGCAGGAAGCGCCGGGGTTTGATGGCATCTCCCGGATCTATGCCTATGCCCCGGTTCCCGGCGGTCCGGGCGGATTGACGGTTTCGGTTGGTCTCGACAAAGGCGAGTTGTTCAAGGGCGCCACTGATGCAAACCGGCGGGACATCCTGGCCATCACCTTGTCCTGCATCCTGGCGCTGCTGCTGGCAGCCGCCGGCGCCCGTGTCTTCATCGGCCGGCCGATGCGAAACCTGCTGGAAGCCGCCGAGCGCTGGAGGCAGGGCGAGTTCGACGCCCGTGCCGGCGTTTCCGAAGCCCGCTCGGAGTTCGGGCGGCTGGGCGCCGCCTTCAACACCATGGCCGCCGCCATGGGCCTGCGGGAACACGAACTCGAAACCCGGGTGCGGGAGCGCACCGAGGCGCAGCACGCGGCCGAGGCAGCCTTGTACGAATCCCAGAAGATCGAAACCGTCGGACGGCTGACCGGCGGCGTGGCGCATGATTTCAACAACATCCTGGCGGCGATCGTCGGCAACCTGGAGCTGGCGCGGGCCCGGCTGGAGCCCGACCATCCCGTGGCGAAGCGGCTGGATGCGGCGTTGCAGAGCGCCAACCGCGGCGCCGGGCTGGTGCATCAGCTTCTGGCGTTCGCCCGCCGGCAGACGCTGCGCCCGGAAGTGGTGGACCTCAACCGGCACATCCGCGCCTCTCGCGACATGCTGCAGCGTCTGCTGCGCTCGGACGTGACGGTCGAAACGCGGCTCTCGCCGCAGGCGTGGCATGTCCGGGTGGACCCGAACCAGCTTGAGGCGGCGATCCTCAACCTGGCGATCAACGCGCGCGACGCCATGCCGAACGGCGGCACGCTGCGCGTGGAGACGCGCAACGCCGGTTCGGCGGATGCGGCGGCGCTGGACGGGCTGCCGGGCGATTTCGTCGCGCTGACGGTGTCCGATACCGGCACCGGCATTCCACCCGACATCCTGGCCAAGGTGTTCGAGCCGTTCTTCACCACCAAGCCCGTCGGCAGTGGCTCCGGCCTCGGGCTGTCCATGGTCCAGGGCTTCGCCCGGCAGTCGGCCGGAACCGTCCGCATCGACAGCACCGTCGGCCAGGGCACGTTGGTGACGCTTTACCTGCCGCGCACCGCGGAGGCTCCGGTTGCCGGCGCCGCCAAGGCCGAAGAACCCGCTGCCGGCGAGGGAACCATCCTGCTGGTGGATGACGACGAGGAGGTCCGCGCGGTGACAGCCGAGATGCTGGCCTTGAGCGGCTACAGGGTTGTGACGGCAGTCTCGGCCGCGGATGGTATCGAGCGGTTCCGGCGGGACGCCGAGAGGATCGACATGCTGGTGACGGATCTTGTCCTGCCCGACGGCATGAGCGGCATCGATCTGGCGCAAGCGCTGACGGCGCAGCGGGCGGGGCTGCCCGTGCTGCTGATCACCGGCTACAGCGAGGCGTTGCTGGATGAGGCGCACACCGCCGGGCGGACGGTATTGACGAAGCCGTTCGGACATGCGGCGCTGGCGCGCGCCGTCGGCCAGGCGATCCGGCAGGCACGGCAGGAGAAGGCTCTGGCACGGGCCTTCGAACCGGCGCGGTAGCATCGGGTTTCGATTGATCGCGGGCCGCCCTGTCGCCGCCTGTTTGGCGAGGGAGCGTCCGCGGCGGCGCAGAGAGATGAACTCATCGGCCCTTTTCGAACCGGCTTTCACCTTGGCAATCGTCACCGATCGGCTCAATCCGTCGCGGGATCGCCCTCCGGAAGCCCGGAATCCGCCAATACGATGTCGTTCTCCTCGCACCATTTGCGCAGAGCGTCCGCGGTTGCCCTCTGCTCGAAGGCATACCACTTCTCCAGCATCCCTCTCGTTTCAAGAAAGTCCTTGAACCGGCGATAGGCACCCCTTCGGCCAAATATATCCCGGACCCGTTCGGCATCTTCGCCCGACAGCGAGCTGTCCGCGAAAGCGAACACCAGCCGCTGGCCGAGGTCCAGGTCATGCTTCCCGGGCAGGTAGATCAGGCCGCCGGAGTCCTCGAGTTCTCCCTCGTCGATCTCCTCGGCCTCGTGTTCCAGCTCGCGGGCAAAATGAACCGTGCCGGTAGCGATGCGGATGAACGCCCGGTTCTCGTACGGGTCGCCCATGCTGATGAAGTCGAAGGCATCGAGCACGTCGTCCAAACTGACGGGAGGGTTCCCGGAGTCCTTCTCACCCACGGTTCCTTGTCCTCAATCCATGATGCACCATAAGGCAGGCGCGGAGGCAGTAGCCCGCGAGCGTCGTCATTCGGCCCCGTAAGTCCTCAGGAACATGCCGATGGCGGCGCCGATGACGCGGTCGATCTCGGCCTCCGGCGGATCGGGCAGCATCTCCAGCTTGCGGCGCAGCACCAGCCGGGTCTGGCACAGATTGTAGAACTGCTCCGCCGCGAACGCCGGGTCCGCCACCGCCAGCCGCCCGCGCCGTGTCTCCTCCGCCAGCCAGTCGGACATGAAGCCGATGGCCCGCGCCGGGCCGGCGTCGAAGAAGCCGCGCGCAAGATCGGGGAATTTCACCGCCTCGGCAATTACCACACGGTAGATGGTCAATCCCGCGGGCGACAGCATCATCTGGAGCATGCGCTTGCCGATGTCCCGCAACACGGCGGCCGGGTCGCCGTCGTGACCCGCGCTGTCGAACACACGCGCCAGGCTGCGGTCGCAGGTCTCGCCGACATAGGCGGTGAACAAGTCGGCTTTGCTGTCGAAGTAGTTGTACAGCGTGCCCTTCGAGACCCCGGCGACCGAGGCGATCCGCGCCATGCTCGCGCCCTCGTATCCGTCGGCGGCGAACACCGCCGCCGCGCCGGCCAGGATCTGCGCCCGCTTCTCCGGACTGAGCGTCACGTTGACATCCATCAAGCACAGCATCCTTCAGCGCGGCCACATTGACAACCGCTGCGATCGACAGCATGTCCAGCCGTAGAATGACCGAACCGTTCGGTCAATTCCCTGTTCGACGACTGCCTGACGGAGGCCCGCCGATGGACGATGTACTCCGGGATGTTCGGCCCGACGCCGCCGGCGCATCGCGCCCGGCCGCCCGGCCGCCGGCAAAGCGGTGGCCGCGGTTCGTGATTGGCGGGCTTGTGCTGCTCGGCCTGGCGGCGGGCGGCACGCGGTACTGGCTCAACGCCCGGCACTTCGAATCCACCGACGACGCGTCCATAGACGCCTACACCACGCAGATTTCCTCCCGCGTCGCCGGGCAGGTGACCAAATTGCTGTTCGCCGACAACCAGCATGTCGAAGCCGGGCAGACCCTGCTGCTGATCGATCCCCGCGATTTCCAGGCGCGGCTCGACCAGGTGCGCGGCCAGCAGGCCAGCGCGGAGGCGAGCTTGCAGCAGGAGCGGGCGCAGGTTGCCGTGCAGCAGGCCGCGGTCGATCAGGCCGCCGCCAATGTCCGCGTGGCGGAGGCCGAGCTGGTGATGGCGCGGCAGGATTATGAGCGATTCCAGAAGATCAACCCGGGCGCGGTGACCCGCCAGCAAATCGACGCGGCGACCGCGACCTTCCACTCGGACGAAGCAAGGCTGGAGGCGAGCCGGCAGACCGTCGGCGGCGCGCAGGCTCAGGTGCGGGCGGCTGAGGCCCGGGTGCTGGCGGCGGAGGCGTCGCTGAAGCAGGCCGAGGCGAACACCCGGGCGGCCGAGCTGCAGCTCTCCTATTGTACGATCGTCGCCCCGGTGACCGGCATGGTAACGCACCGCACCGTCAGCGCCGGGAATTACGTGAACCCGGGACAGGCGCTGTTCGCGCTGGTGCAGGATGATCGCTGGGTGACCGCGAATTTCAAGGAAACCCAGCTTGCCGACATGCGGCCGGGCCAGGATGTCGATCTTTCGGTTGATGCGGTCCCTTCGGTCACGTTCCACGGCAAGGTGGACAGCTTCCAGGGCGGCACCGGCACCGCGTTCAGCGTGCTGCCGCCGGAGAACGCGACAGGCAACTATGTGAAGATCGTGCAGCGCCTGCCGGTGAAGATCGTCTTCGACGACCCGCGGGCGAAGGACTATCCGCTGGCGCCCGGCATGTCGGTCGTGCCCTCCGTCCGGGTGCGCTGAGACGGTGGCGAACCCGTTGCTGCCGCGCTCGGCCGCAGGCGACCGCAATCCCTGGCTGATCGCCGTGGTGGTGTCGATCGCGACCTTCATGGAGGTGCTCGACACCACCATCGCCAATGTCGCGCTGCGGCACATCGCCGGCACCCTGGCGGCGGACGCGGACGAGTCCACCTGGATCCTGACCAGCTACCTGGTGTCCAACGCCATCGTCCTGCCGATAAGCGGCTGGCTGGCGAATGTCATCGGCCGCAAGCGGTTCTACATGATCTGCGTCGGGCTGTTCACGCTGAGTTCGCTGATGTGCGCGCTGTCCACATCGCTCGGCATGATGCTGGTCGCCCGCGTGCTGCAAGGCGTTGGCGGCGGCGGCATGGCGCCCACCGAGCAATCGATCTTCGCCGACACGTTCCCGCCGGAGAAGCGGGCGCAGGCTTTCGCGATCTACGGCCTGACCGTGGTCAGCGCGCCCGCCATCGGCCCGGTCATGGGCGGCTGGATCACCGACAACCTGTCCTGGCACTGGGTGTTCCTGATCAACCTGCCCGTCGGCGTGCTGTCGCTGACCCTGGTGGGCTGGCTGGTGACGGAGCCGGAGGTGCTGCGCCGGGAACGGCGGGCGCTGCTGGACAAAGGGCTGAACGTTGATGTCTTCGGCTTCATCCTGGTGGTGCTCGGCTTCGGGTCGCTGCAGATCTGCCTCGACCGGTTCGAGCTGGATGACGGCTTTTCCTCCGGCTTTATCTCGACCCTGGCGGCGATCAGCTTCGTCGCGCTTTTGACGCTGGCCGTCTGGGAGTGGATGCATCCGCAGCCGGTGGTGGATGTGCGGCTGCTGCGCCACCGCGGCTTTGCCATCTGCTGCGGGCTGATGTTCCTTGTCGGCTTTCTGTTGATCAGCACGACCCAGCTTCTGCCGCAGCTCTCGCAGACGCTGATGGGCTACGACGCCACCACCGCGGGGCTGACGCTGGGCGTCGGCGGCATCGCCTCGCTGCTGCTGATGCCGGTCGTCGGCTTTGTCACCGGCCGGAAGTTCCAGCCGAAATGGCTGATCCTGATGGCAATCCTGGGCGTGTCCTGGTCGATGCTGCGGGCGTCGCATCTCGACCTCGATATCGGCTTCTGGACCATCTCGACCACGCGCATGTCGCAGGTGATGTGGATGCCGTTCCTGTTCATCCCGATCAGCACCGTGGCCTATGTCGGGCTGCCGCCGGCGGAGAACAACGAGGCGTCCGCGCTGATCAACCTGATGCGCAACCTCGGCGGCAGCTTCGGCGTGTCCTACGTCACCAACATGCTGCAGGAACGCGGCCAGTTCCACCACGAGCGCCTGACCGAGCACATCACCGCCTATAACGGCTATGCCTGGAACACCCCGCTTGCCCCGGTCGATGCGATGGTGCAAGCACAGGCATCAATCATGAGCTACCTGGATGTGTTCTGGCTGCTTGGAATGTTCGCCCTGGCGGTCGCCCCGGCCGCGCTGCTGCTGCCGAAGGTGCCCAAGCGCGCCGCGGCGGCCCATTGACGGCGCCGGGATGACGGGCAGAACTCAGATTTCCCGGACGCGCGCGACTTCTGGATGATCCGATGACCGACAAAGCAAGACTGACACTTCTGGCGGGACTGCTGGGCGCGACCGTGCTCGGCGGCTGCACCGTCGGCCCCGATTTCAAGCGCCCGGACTGGGCCTCGCCCGCGTCCTGGTTTGCCGGACCAAAGGAGGCGGTGAAGCCGCCGCAAAGCATCCCGGTGGCCGAGCCGATAGACGTTGACTGGTGGACGCTGTTCAAGGACCCTGAGTTGACGGCGCTGGAGCGGCGGGTGGCGTCCGAGAACCTCGACGTCAGGGTGGCGGCGACCCGCTTCGCCGAATCGCGCGCCCAGTTGGGCATCGCCAAGGCGGCGCAGTTCCCGACTCTGAACGGCAATGCCTCCTATGCCCGGGAGAAGGCCAGCGACGAGGGTGTCTTCGGCCTGATCCCCAGCTCCGCGGGTGCGGCCGGCGCCAACGGGGCGTTCGGCAACTCGGCGGGGGGCGTGGCGGGCGCCGGACTGGCGCCGTTCGACCTGTACCAGGGCGGCTTCGACGCCTCCTGGGAAGTGGACCTGTGGGGCGGCGTACGCCGATCGGTCGAATCGTCGTCGGCCTCGTCCGAGGCAGCGAAGGAGGCGCAGCGTGCGGCGCTGCTGTCCAGCCTGGCGGAGGTGGCGCGCGACTACGTCCAGCTTCGCGGCGCCCAGGCCGAGCTGCAGATCGCGCGCGACAACGTCAACACCGCACGGCAGAGCCTGAACCTGACGCAGCAGCGCGCCGCGGGCGGGGTAACGACGGATCTGGACGTGGCGAATGCGTCGGCCCAGTTGCGCACCAACCTGGCCGAAATCCCCCGCCTGGAGCAGCAGGAGGCGCAACTGATCAACGCGCTGAGTTTGCTGCTCGGCCAGCCGCCGAACGCGCTGCGCGAAGAGCTGGCGACCGCAAAGCCGATTCCGCCGGTGCCGCCCCGGGTGCCGGTGGGAATTCCGTCGGAACTGGCGCGGCGCCGCCCGGATATCCGACAGGCGGAGGCTCAGCTTCACGCGGCGACGGCGGATATCGGCGTGGCGCAGGCGAATTTCTATCCGTCGCTCAACCTGACCGGCAGCTTCGGGCTGCAGTCGCTGCAGTTCAGCAATTTTTTCAATCTCAACGCGCGGCAGTATGCGATGGGTCCCGGCCTGACCATCCCGATCTTCGAGGGGGGGCAGTTGCGCTCAACCCTTCAGTTGCGGCAGGCGCAGCAGCAGGAGGCGGCAATCGCGTTCCAGAAGACGGTGTTGCAGGCCTGGCACGACGTGGACAACGCACTGACGGCCTACAAGGCGGAGCAGTTGCGGCGGGATGAGTTGGTGCAGGCGGTGGCGGAGAA
>CAINOE010000101.1 GCA_903851415.1 uncultured Rhodopila sp.
GCTCCGCTGCGCGCCAAGGGCGCTCCGCTCCGGGGGCGGGTCCCTCCTATGGACTACCGGGACAATCCGGAACGCTGTCGCGCGGATCGGCCGTCAGGCGACGCGTCAGCATTTATCTACGGATTCAGGCAGTCATCGACAGTATGATTCTACCATCATGAGCAAGGTGGAATCAGATCCCGCAGACAACTTTCCGTCCGATCTCGACGTCAACGTCTATCTTGACTTCAGAAAAGCCAACCCGGCGCTCTCTCGTCAGTGCGTGAACGGCTCGGCCACCTGTAGTCATTCGCGTGTGGGGCTGGCAGTCGGAGACCTGTACCGAGAGGTGGCGTTTATCCCGTTGGAGATTTACAAGGGGGACACGCAGGATGCGGCTGCCGGGCCAGAGAACCTTGTATTCCGGCAGGTAGTCCCTTTTGGCCAGTTCGGGGTGTCGCGGACGCTTCCACTTAGCGCGCCTCTGTTCGGTAAGACCAACTGGAGCCTAACTTTCGCCGACAATGGTGAGATCACAGATGCCTCGTTTGGCAGTGCCGCTATTGGTGTGGGCGCCACCTCACTCCTGAGCGGTGCGGCTACCGCGGCCAGCTCCGTAGAAGCAGAGAACCTAAAGGCTGCGTCACTCGGCAGCAGCGAGACACAACGCCTCATTATTGAGAACACCAATCTTCAAGCGGCAGTCAACAATGCAAACCTCAAGCAACAATACCAGGCGCTACAGGCAAAAGGTCTCTTGCCATGAGAATGGTGCACTTAGTATTTGCTCTATACATGGCAAGCGCTTTTGGGACCGGGACAAGAGCGGATCCGTTGAGCGAGCAGCTTCAGGCCGTCCAAAAGGAGGGGCGGACCGATCTCGCGAAACCAGCGGCGGCCCACTTATCTTTGCAGTCTTCTAGACTAGGGGTGATATCCGATCCGGCCGTTCGGTCCCGAGTAGCTACAGATTTGGCAATCCGAAGAGGTCTTGCCGATGTGGCGGATGGAAATTGGGCCGCTGCTACGCCAAACCTGCAATCAAGGGCTCGCTCATTATTGGCCAGCCCTGACGTAATTGCTGGCGTGAATAAAGACCCACTACTGAGTCTCAACGTCGCTTGGCGTATTCCAGGCGCACGAAACGAAGATATGGTAGGAGGCGAATTTGTTTCGCGTCCCGACGGGACGACCTCTCCCATTGTTCGCTCGCCGCAATCGCCAATTCGTCCCATACCATTGTCCCTGCTTGCCTCGGAACCCACAGAGAATACGCCTCCCGATCTCGGCAAGCTGCCTTTTCCGATCTCCTTTGTTGTTGAGCTTCGAATAGGTAATTTGCATTGCAGCGGGGCCTTGATTCGGTCAGATGTAATATTGACTGCTCGCCATTGTATACTCAATGAAAATGGTAGCCATATGGATGGATCACAAATTTCCGTCCGTTCAACAGCGGGAGGTCCGATCGTCCAAGGTAGGCCGGGACCCGTCTGGACCTTGGAAGCGCCCCAGGGGCAGTCAAGCGAATCTAGGTACCGAGATGTAGGCCTATTGGCCCTTAGCTCGGCATATCCGGGGCAAATTACATATGCTCAAGTCTCACCGGCTTCCATTCAGGAACTTTGGGTAGTGATGGCTGGAGTTGGCTACACTGATATCAGCGCGCCAAATTTAGCTGGGTGGAACCCATCATATTTCGGTCGTCAAGTCGTCAATTTTGGCGCTTTTTCAGCGGACGTTCCGGGTTTAGCGTCAATTCCTTGGGACAACACCAATGGCGATAGAGTATCTCAATGCGCGGGCGATAGCGGTGGGCCGGTGTTTGTAGTTGGACGCACCGGAATTCCTCTGATCGTTGGAGTTCTATCGAGAACGTCCAACGGTGAGCCGAACAGCATTGCAAGTTGCACAGCATCGAGCGGAGCTGCTTTCATAAACCTGGGGCACCCCTTTGTACATGATCCCTTGTGCGAGCAGTTACAATCGGTGGGGTCCGCTTGCCGGAGCCCACTGGACGATGTACGGCGAAATGCATCAGGTTAATACAGGTCGCTTGCTAGATTCTTCGTGACGTTGCGCTGCTCGCGCCAGGCGAGAACCTCGCTGAGATCGTCCGCCTCGGTTAGCTTGCGGCGCAGGTCGTTGGAGTTCTCCAGATCGCGCCCGAACCGCGCGGCGTATTCGGCCATGAATGCCGGCACCCAGGCGTTCGCGGCTGCGATCGTCGAGATGCCGGCGAGGCGAGGCTCCTTCACCAGCCGATCCCGCAACGTGCCGAACGCGCGCTCGACGCGGCCCTTCGCCTGCGGACTGTTGGCGCAGATGATGGCGATGTTCAGCTCCGACAGCACGCGGCCGAATTGCGTGATGCGGTCACCGCCGATCGCGTCTTTGGCGTTGACGCGGAAGATGCCGTGCTTGTCGCTGTAGAACGCCACAGGCTTGCCGTGCGTCTCCAGGTAGTACTTCGTCGCACGGAAGTAATTGAACGCCGACTCGGAGGTGACGAACCGAAGTTGCATCAATCGGCTGGTGGTGGTGGTGGTGATGGCGTCGTCGACGAACGCCAGCAGGGTACACATCTCGCCGCGCGACGTTTCTATCGGGGGCTTACAAATATTGACTGCATAATCGGTCTTATGTTAAACAGACGGGACTTTTATACGTCTAATCACCGTCCTATGGGATCTACACGGCTGGGTCGGTGCGTTCTCGTACGCGTCGAGTCAGCGGCGGTCACCGTTATAAATGCGCGCCGGTGGCGATATGAGAAAACCTGGCATGACGGAAGGCACCGGCCGCCGTGGGGCATCGGGCGCGTCCAGCGCAAGGCAATCGGCAGGATCAGAGGCTGTTGTACAGGCAAAAAGGCTGCCGGCCGTTGTGTGCCTGAGGTATTTGAGCATAACCTCGCGCGCAACGACCGCGCCAGGCGGCGATCAGGGGGACACGCATGATCTCGCGGAGGAACACGTTAAAGATCGGTTTCGGCCTCGCGACGTTCGGCGCCGCGGGCGGGAACGCGGCGGAGACGGCGCCGACGGTGAAAACACCTGTCGATTTCGCTGTCCCGCCCGGCGCGGTGGACTGCCACGTCCACGTCATCCCCGATCCGGCGCAATTCCCGTTCTGGTCCGGCCGCGGCTATACGCCACCGGTCGCGACAGCCACTGAGTTGCTTGCGTTGCAACACGCACTGCACATGGATCACGTCGTCATCGTCACGCCGAGCGTCTACGGCACTGACAACCGGGCCACGCTCGATGCCATCCGGCAGCTCGGCCAGACGCGCGCGCACGGCATCGCGGTGATCGGGGAGAACGCCACCCCGGCCGACCTGGATTCGCTTTACCAGGCCGGTATCCGTGGCATCCGCCTGAACCTGGAACAGGCGGGCGTGTTCGACCCGACGGTGGCCTCCCGCAAGCTCGACGTCGCAGCAAAGCTGTTGCAGGGCCGTCCGTGGCATCTGGAGATGTATGCGCGGACGTCGGTGATCGCCGCATTATCCGACCGCTTTGCGTCGCTGCCGGTGCCGGTGGTGTTCGACCATTTCGCCGGCGCCCGTGCGGCGCTCGGGCCTGACCAGCCGGGCTTTGCTGCTGTCCTGGCGCTGGTAAAATCCGGCAAGGCCTATGTTACGATCTCCGGCGCGTATCGGGCGTCCGACCGTGCGCCTGACTACCCGGACGTCGCCCCGCTGGCGAAGGCGTTGATCGCCACGAATCCGGAGCGCCTGATCTGGGGGAGCGACTGGCCGCACCCCGATTCGTCGTCCGTGCCCGGCCGCAAACCCACCGACACGGCCCCCGCCCTGCTGATCGACGACGGCCGCGTGCTTAACCTGGTGGGCCAATGGGCGCCAAGTGCAGAGGTCCGCACGCTCATTCTCGTCGACAATCCGAAGCGGCTGTACGATTTCTAGCCGGGTCGCGATGCCCGACCGGGGAGCAGTGCGCCGGATACAGGCTTTTGCAGTGCGCCATTGTCTCGTCGGCCGGCGCCCTTGCAATCTGACGTCCGCCTCCGGGGGCTATTGAGGTCGACACGCGATCCCCTATTAAATAGAGGTCTCAAGGAGGAGACTTGCTCATGGCTGATGTGATGATTGAGACAAAGCCAAACGGACCGTATGTGATCACTGGCACAGTCGAACTGCACGATACGAACGGGAACGTACTACCGACCCGGGGTACGGTGGCACTTTGCCGCTGCGGCGCTTCAACGAAAAAGCCATTCTGTGATGGCACCTATTCGAAGATCGGTTTTCTGGCTGCGGCCCAAGCGGTGCCTGGCTCGGCCGAGACGAGCTGAGCAAGCCCCCGTTTCGGGGTGGTATTGGCGGGGCATCGCGAGAACCGTGCTATTTCGGGCAAACCACATATCCGCTTTGGTTTCCGGCGACTACTACCAGGCCTTGTTCGAGGCCGATGAGGAGGCCGACGATCCTGGTAGCCCCTATCTTCTAATACAACGGCAGTTCGAAATGCCAGACGGCGGCGAATGCTATATCGAGACGCACGACGCGAACTATATCGGCCATTTCCTATTGCGGCGTGTCGAATTTACATCGGAGAAACTTTCGGTCCAGATCGATCGTCCGGGCGACAATCGTATCGATGTTACCTTTAAGATGGCGTCCCGCGATTTCAAGAAAGCGCTCCGAGTGGTAAAAATAATCTGCTAAAATACAATGGTCCGCTGACAGGTGCTTCGGCCTGGATGCAGCGGCGCCTGACAGCGGGGTATGGCGGAAGATACGAAAATCCGTGCACGTGACTATCGGAGTCAGACGTCAACGACCGGAATGGTAGCGGAACATAAAGGCCGTTATGTTACCCTAAACCCATGCCCGAATCCGAGCTACAGTTGTAGCCTTATCCTCTACACTTCGACTTGGGTAAGCCGTTCCTTGGTCCGGTCATAGAGCTTCGTTGTGCGCGGACTATCGTGCGCGGCCATTTCCTGCGCATGCTTCAACGTGCCGCCGTTGGCGAGGTAGGCGGTAATGCCGGTCGCCCGGAACGTGTGGGGGCCGATTGGTGCCGCGATGCCAGCCGCGGCCGCACGCCGACGGATCATCCGCCAAGCATCGGGCTGCGTCATTGGCAACTCGGTCAGCACCATGGCCGCGTGCCGCGGCGAGGTGCGGAACAGAAAGCCCTTTTTGTCCCGGGCGATGCCGGCGGCATCGATATAGGCGCGCAGCGCCTCGACGAGCGCGTGGTGGCAGGGCACCGCATGATGCTTGCCGCCCTTCTCGTGCAATCGCACTTGCCAGCCGGCGCCTTCCGGCGCCAGGTCCTCAACCTTCATCTCCAGCGCCGCACCGATGCGCGCGAACGAATAGGTGAGGGTGGCGATCAGCGCCCGGTCGCGCAGATCGCGTAGCGTCCCGGTCGGGATGCTGCCGAGCAGCGTGCGCCACTCCTGCGCTTCCAGCACCGGCGTCTTGCCGGTCTTTACGACGTGCTTCGGCCCGCGCACTGCCGCTGCCGGATTGGTTGCCATGACCTGGCCGGTGGTTAGCCAGTCGAACACCATGCGGACGGCGGCCAACTGCTGCTTCACGTCCGGGGCCGAATGCGTGAGCAGGCGCGTCTCTATATATAAGGAGACATCATACGGCCGTATCATTCCGAGGCTGAGGCCGCGCTCGCCGCACCAGGCGAAAAACCGGCTGCAAGCCCGGGCGTAAGCCCGGCGCGTGTTCGGGTTGCGGATGTTGGCGGTGAAGAAATCGATGTAGCGCCAAACGGCTTCGTCGCCTGCGCCGGCGATCAGTGCCGGGACGAAACCGGCGTTCGCCAACGGTCCAGGCTCCCCGTCAGTCGGACGAGCGGCAAGGTCATGTCCCGCAGCCTCGACTGCATCATTCACGGAACCGTCCCGAACAAGGCGACGCCGGCAACCGGGGCGGCACGGAGCAGATCGGCATCCTTCGTCGCAAGCGGCAGCCTCAGCCGCTGGGCCAGTTCCAGGTAAGCGGCGTCATAGCCGGTCAAGCGATGGCGTTGCATCAGGTCGAGCACGGTCCTGGCCTCAATCAGTGTCAGAGGGTCAGCGATCTGAAGCGGCAATCGCCGCAAGAGCTCCACCGCACCGACAACACCGTCCGGGGTCAGACGTCCCCGCCGCCCGGCCAGCCCGAGCACGTTCGTGACCTCAAAGGTCCAGAGCGCCGGAACGGTCGCGCCGTGCAAGTGGATACTCGCCAGTGCAGCGTCTCCCTCTGCCGTGGCTTCGTCCTCGAACAGCCATTGACAGGCGAACGACGCGTCGATGACACAGAGGCTCATGCCGGTTCACCGCCGGCCTTCCGTGATCAGCTCCTTGATGCTGACGCCGCCGAGAGTTTTGCCGGCTCGGAAGGCTCTGAACTGATCAACCAGCGCGTCGGCCGTCTTGCGCTTGTCCGCGCTTGTGGCCTCCAGGCTCTCCGGCTCCCGTTCCAGATCTGCCGGTGTGTAGTTGTGGTATACACCGTGCGCCTTGAGGAAGCCGTCGATCTCATAACCCGTCTCGAATCCGAGCAACCGGCGCAGATCCGGCTTGTTGAGACGGCCGGCACGATATTCATCGGCCACCAGCGCTTCAAGCGCGCGCCGTTCGAGAGCGGTCGCGTCGGCGCCGAGGCGTTCGGCAAGATCGTCGGGGATGCGGACGGTCAGGTTCATCGAGACACGCTATCACGGGTTTCCGGGCGGATCAATCTTGCGCATGATAACCACGCTATCATGCGTGAAGCGGGGCAGATCGGTCAAGGTTCGGCGCCGCTTTGGGATTGGTTCGTGGTCATCAAGGGATCTTCGACGGACGGATCGTCTTTACCACCCGAGACGCTTGCCTGAAATCGGCGATCGTTATGTCAAAGGTGACATCGATTACGTTGTTGGTCGGACGATCGAGCTCGATGGACAGCTTCACCGGCGTGAACTCGATGCGGCACAAGCGGAAATGACCGCGGTAGGCCTCGTCGTGCGTCTCGATATAGCATTCGCCGCCGCCGGGCGTTTCGAATTGAGGCTGAAGCAAAAGGTAGGGGCTATCAGAAGCGCCGGTATCCCGCTCGGCCTTGAACATGAGCTGGGAGTAGTCGCCGGCGATTGATGTGGAGATGTGGCTCGCATGGAACCGCATGATTCTCGTTTCCCTCACCGCGCCAGGGATCGATCGCAAACCGGGTGCGATTCAACGTTGTGTTGGAGTAGGCTGGCGATTCGGCAATCGAGGGAATCGACCCATGGCGACGGTGAAACTCAGCGACGCAGCGCTTTTGGCCTTTCTCCGATCCCATCCGCGTTTTCGCGACAGAGTGGCGTCGATCGCAAGCGCGGTGGGGAACCTGGACGGAGACCTCACGGAGGCGGACACGGCTGAAGAACGGCTCGTCGAGGAGATGCGGCTTTTGGGCCGGGAGGCGTTGCAAGGCTGGGCGGACGCGCGGGTCGAGGCCACGGAGAGGGACGTTCGCGGCCAGGCCGGGATGCATCGCCAGGGTAAAAAAAACTCCGCTGGCATACGAAATTCGGCGAGATCGTAGTTCTGGAGCCGCAATACCGGCGCAAAAGCAATCGCGTGCGCCCCTTTGTTCTTGGCGCGAAGGTCAGTCCGCGCGGGTGTTCGCGGCCGTTGCAGCGGGCGATCACGGATTTCGCGGCGGACGATCCCTTTGCCCGGGTCGCGCTGAAATTGCGCGAGCATTACGGCTTCGAGATCGGCGAAAGCACGATCCAGAGGATCGCTTTGGGCCATGCCCGGGCCATTTTCGCGTCCGGCCGTTGTTCGCCGGAGTTTCCGAAAGCGCTGGGCCGGCACACGCAGATCGTCGCCCAGACCGACGGGGGCATGATCCCGGTCGTGGAGCCGGCCGCGGACCAGAAGGACAAGCGCAAGGGGAAAACACTGTCGTGGAGAGAGGCGAAGATTTCGCTCGCGCACGCCAAGGGAAGCCGCTCGCCGGTCTACGGCGGCGGCATAGAAGGCGGCGTGGCGGAAGCCGGGCGGCGGCTGTTCGACTGCGCGGTTCGGGCGGGCTTCGGGGCGGACTCGCACGTGCACGCGGTGGGCGACGGCGCGCCGTGGATCGTTGGCCAGATCGAAGAAC
This sequence comes from uncultured Rhodopila sp., assembly GCA_903851415.1. Taxonomy (GTDB): domain Bacteria; phylum Pseudomonadota; class Alphaproteobacteria; order Acetobacterales; family Acetobacteraceae; genus Rhodopila. Next base: position 8,087 of record CAINOE010000101.1, read on the forward strand.
GGTTCGGCGCCCAGGGCAGCTATCTGATTGATTTCTATCATGTCTGCGAGTATTTAAGTGCGGCCGCGAAGACCATCGCGCCGGACGCCGCCGCCGGGAAAGCCTGGCTGGAAGCGCAAAAGGACGCGCTGAAGACAGGGCGGGTCGACGCGGTTCCGGGAGCCCTGGAGCCCCACCGCGAAGCTCCCGAGGTGAGCGATGACCAGGCCCCGGTCCGCATATGCCGTCGTTATCTCGGCGCCCGCAAAGACCAATTGAAATATCGCGAGGCACTCGCCGAAGGGCTGCCGATCGGCTCCGGAGAAATCGAAAGCGCGCATCGCTATGTTGCGCAAAAGCGTCTGAAGCTGCCCGGCGCCTGGTGGCTGGTCGAGCACGCCGAACACATGCTCGCGCTGCGGATCAACCGCCTGAACGGCGAATGGGAAGACTATTGGGCCGCGCTCGCCGCAAACCCGGCCGCCAATCTTAACCGGCCAAGAGTATCATCGGAGGCCGACGCTTGATCGCACAACTTTGGTTCGCACCCTCGCAAACCCGCCTGCGCGCGTTTAGCCCTCTGTATCTTTAGACGACAGCCAAAGCCGCTGGCAATCCTCAGTTCGGCGCCGCCGCTGTCGTCCGTATCGGGGCGCTGCGAGCCGGAGGCCCGCCATGCCCGATGCCCCCTGCCCCGCTGGGCTCGCCCAGGAGTCTGAGAGAAATCAATCGACTAGCGCATTCTTGATAAAATAGGTTATCAAGAATAAAGCCGGGGGCAGGGGGCGGCGGCCTCGGACGCCTTCGCCGGTGACGGGGCGTTGCTGCGTAACAGTCGAGTCGGTGTCGGGAGGCGTCAGCCGCGCACGACCGAAAACTTTCGCAGGATGACCGTGCCGGCCTCGATCGAGGTCTTGAGCCGCTTGAGTTCGGTCCATTACACGCCGATGAGCAGTGAAATGATCTGAATCAATGCCACTAGCAGACCATAGCGTTTACGGAATTGGAACGTCGAAGTACCTCAATAAAGGCATCTCCATGTCCGGTTTTCTTGCGGGTGTTGTGAAACTGGCAGATGTCGTGGCAGGGGTCGCCGATGCGGTTTCCGTTGATTTTGGCGCTGCCGGCATCGCCATAACAACGACTGCCGGCACACCGGCGTCCCCGTCGCTGGCTATCGCCGCAGCCGAGGATTCGGTTGTCCAAGCGCTGGCTGCCGCATCTGGCGCTGTTGCCGGCCTGACCAGAAAGTCGGCGCCCGCCGCGGCGTCCTATCTATTATCAGGTGCCGGCTTTGCCACTGCGGTCCAACTCATTAATGCCGCCGAGGCGGCCGCACAAAAACCACCCTCGGCCGAGGACATCGCGACCATCAAAGGCGCGTTCGTGGAGACAATTGGCGATGCCTGCGCAATGCTCAGCGTGCTCGCGGCGATAGCCGACACTCAGTTGAAACTCCCGGGGCTAAAGATCGCAGGGAATTTGCTTTCCATAGCCGGCGCCGTGGTCACCGGCTATGGCCTAGTGCTGACCAAGGAGGCGAACCCCGACAGTACCGTCCTGACGGGGCTGAACAACCAGATAACCGGTCTTCAAACGACCCTGACTAACCCGAGCTTCTTACTTGACTTCTACATAACCCATTGACGAAATTGTATAAAATGCCGTTTCAGCGACCCGCTACTGGCTACACCGCGACGCCCAGCAGCTCGAACGCCTTCCGCTGCACCGGCGTCGGCCGCGTCAC
>CAINOE010000102.1 GCA_903851415.1 uncultured Rhodopila sp.
ATCTACCCGAAGGGCATCCAGGTCACCAAAGAGGAGATGGCAACCCTCAATATCACGGGCGACGCATTCCATCCGGAATGGAACTACACCGTCTCACCGAGGGTGCCGCCTTGAAGCGATAGTTTTTGGGCGTCGCCTTAGCGATTTTGCGGAAGAATATGTCGCCGACGGCCACATCCAGCTGCTTCTGTTGCGCCAAGCGGCGGATTCCTGAAACAAATCTCCGATTTGTTCGTGCTTTGTGCTTAAGTCCGACAGGCTGCTAGGCGTATGCGCGACGCAAGCATGCGGAGATCAAATCGACGTTGGCATTGGAGGCGCTCCAGAGTAAGCGCCCGGCCAGGGCCGTGTAGCGGGCGCATCGAGAATCGCTGATGCTTTGCGCCGCTGGAGACTCCTTCTGTAGCTCCAGAAGGAGGTTTGCGTGTCCGATGTGGAGATCCTCGCGCGGGTCGAGCGGCGGCGAAAATGGAGCATCGAGGAGAAGGCCGCGCTGATGGCGGAGGTCGAGGCCGAGGGCGGCAAGGTGAGGCGCGTCGCCCGGCGGCACCGGATTTCCGAAAGCCTGCTCTACAACTGGCGTTCGGCCTGGAAGGCGGCGGCTGCCGCGGCCCATTCGCCGGCAGCGGTGGATTTCATGCCGCTCGGCGTCTTTCACGGCGCGGCCAAAGCCGAACCGGCGATGTTGCCGGCGCCGGAACCGCCACCGTTGCAACAGCGGGGTGAGGCCAGAGCGGGCGCCATCGACATCGCGCTACCGGATGGCAGCCGCGTCAGCGTCGATGCCTTCGTCAACGAGAAGGCGCTGTCGCGGGTTTTACGCGCGATGAAGGGGGCGGTATGATCAGCCTGGCGCCGGGGACGAAGGTGTTCCTCGCCTGCCGCCCGATCGACCTGCGCAGCGGCTTCAACGGCCTCGCGGCGAAGGTGCAGCAGGTGATCGGACAGAATCCTTTCGACGGCAGTCTGTTTATCTTCCGCGGCAAACGCGGCGACTATTTCAAGGCGATCTACTGGGACGGCACCGGCCTGTGGCTGCTCGCCAAGCGACTGGAGAAAAATCGTTTCGTCTGGCCGCCTATCGTCGATGGCGCGATGACCTTGTCGCCGGCGCAACTGGCGGTGCTGATCGAGGCGATGGACTGGCGCCGCACAGTAACACCGGAGCCGCCGATTCGACCAATGCTTGTGTAACAAAGCACCGATTCGTTTTTTACTATAGCATATCGAACAAGGATAACCGATACACTTGGCCATGTCGCTCGCCACCGCCGAACTGCCAGCCGACCCCGACGCGCTCCGCGCCTTCGCGCTGGCCTGCCAGGGCGAGCTGAAGGCGGCCGAACTGGCGGTGCAGTACAAGGCGCTGGAGATCGAAAAGCTCAAGTTCCAGATTGCCAAGTTGCGGCGCATGCAGTTCGGCCGCTCGTCGGAGCGGATCAACCGCCAGATCGCCCAACTCGAACTGCGGCTGGAGGAACTGGAATCCGCGCAGGCCGAAGACGCCGCCAAGGCCGAGGCCCAAATCCCCGACCCGGCGGCAGCAACCCGCAAGCGCAACAAACCCGGGCGCAAGCCGCTGCCCGATCATCTGCCGCGCGAGGAGGTGGTGCATCAGCCCGCCGGTGACGGCGCCTGCACTTGCCCCGAGTGTGGCCGCGGCATGAGCAAGCTGGGCGAGGACGTCACCGAGGTGCTCGACTACGTGCCGGGGCACTTCCAGGTCATCCGCCACATCCGGCCGAAATATGCCTGCGACGCGTGCGACGCCATCACCCAGGCCCCGGCTCCGGCAATGCCGACGCCGCGCGGCCGCGCGACACCGGCCATGCTGGCGCATCTGCTGGTGGGGAAGTTCTGCGATCATCTGCCGCTGTATCGCCAGTCCGAGATCTACGCGCGGGAGGGACTGGACCTCGACCGCTCCACCCTGTCCGATTGGGTTGGCCAGGCGGCCTGGCTGCTCGATCCGGTGGTCGCCGCGATCCGTCAGCACGTGTTCGCCGCCGAGAAGATCCATGGCGATGACACCACCGTTCCGGTGCTGACGCCGGGGCTCGGGCGGACCAAAACCGGGCGGCTGTGGGCCTATGTGCGCGACGACCGGCCGTTCCGCGGCGATGCCGCTCCGGCGGTCGTCTACTTCTACAGCCCCGACCGCGGCGCGGCGCATCCGGCGGCACACATGGCCGGGTTCACCGGCTTCCTCCAGGCCGACGGGTACGCCGGCTTCGAGGCGCTTTACGATCCCGCCCGCGGCAAGCCCGGTCCGATCATCGAAGTCGCCTGCTGGGCGCATTGCAGGCGGAAAATCTTCGACGTCTGGGAGCAGACGAAGTCGCCGCTCGCCAAGGAGGCGCTCGACCGCATCGCCGCGATCTATGTGATCGAGGATAAGGCGCGGTTCGCCCCTGCCGCCGAGCGGGTCGAACACCGCAAGGAGACGGCGCCGCTGCTCGATGCGTTCTTCGACTGGGCCACGGCAACCGAGGGCAAGCTGTCGGCCAAATCGGAACTCGCAGTGGCGTTCCGCTACATCCTCAAGCGGCGTGAGGCGCTGACCCGGTTCGTCACCGACGGGCGGCTCGAAGCCGACAACAACATCGCCGAGAACGCGATGCGGAAAATTGCGACGCCCGGTCCATTATTTACCTCCTCTTCAAGTATCTGGAAACATTGAAGGCTGGTTGCCGGCGGCGATGTGACACGGGCGCCCTTTACGCCCGGCCGCGTCTACCACGGACGGCGTGTCCAGGTCCGCGGCAAGGATCTGGAAGGGCGCGCCGGGGACAACCTGCTCGGCACGAATGATACCGGCCCTGATCAGCTTGCGTATTCTGTGGCTGGTAACGCCGCGTCGCTGAGCTGCCTCGCGCAAGGTCAGCCAAGTTCCGTCCTTCTCAGCGGACTTGTAGGCATGGATGCCGCGGACACGGCGGATCGAGCCGACCCGGTGTGCTGTCCAGGTCTTGCCTTGCCCGGTTGGCAGAGCCATGCGGTTGAGAGTGGCAGCGATGTCCTGATCAGACCAGCGGCTCGCCATGCTGCCAATGACCGCCAGGGCGTCGTCGGAGGTGCTGCACGCGTGTTCGCCCGTGCGGGGCTTACGCAGGCGCAGTTCCGAGTGCCGTCCGCCTTTCCAATGGATGATCAGGACGATCTCCCGCGCCGGCTCGTCGATATCGACGATGATCTCGTTGACCAGGGCGCGTACCAGTTGCTGGCGGCAGCGCATGGTGACGTTGGAGTTCTGCCAGGCCGCCTCGAGATCCTCGGCGATCCCGGTCAGATCCGGCATCGCCGGCGTCGCAGCGCTCACTGTCACCGGGTCAAGCCGTGCCTCGCAGTCGCGGACGCGGCACAGGGCCGTCTCCCAGTTCTTCTCCAGTGTCGCGGCGATCAGCCGGTTGTCGGGGTCGCAGGCGGCATAGCGGCGTTCGGCGAGAGATGCCTCGTAGCGCGCCTGCTGGAGTTCGAGCTCAAGAATGCGGCGATGTTCGGCTTGGCGCTCCATGTTCCTCCGTTCCGCCAGTTGCGCCGCCTCGATCGCCATGGGCTCGACGGCGCGAATGAGCTCCCGGGCGAACGCCGCATCAACCCGAAGCCCGCCGAACATCATACACCGGGGCACGCCGATCGCGGTGTTGCCACGATCGCAGCGATAGACGGGCGTGTTGTAACGTCCGGTGTAGACGACGCTGAGCCGGCGGCCGCAGCGGCGGCAAACCAGAAGGCCGCCGAGGAGAGCGCGGCCGCCGCGGCCGGACTTCGCGCCATCCTTACGGCCGTAGGCGTTCGCGGCGAGTTGCTGCTGATTGCGTTCAAACTCCTCCCAGCCGATATAGCCCTCGTGATGATCCTTCAGCAGGATCTCGCAGTCCCGAAGGGGACGATAGTGCCCGTAGGTCTTACGCGCCCTGCCATCAACGATGCGGGTTCGATTGACGCTTTTGCCGTAGGCGTAGGCGCCGGCATAGAACGGGTTCGTCAGCACCGAGATGACATTGCGGTAGCGGATTGGCGTCCAATCGAACGCCGTCATTCTCTTGCCGTCCGACGGGCGCGGGAAATGCACTTGTTCTGCCTTGAGCGCCAAATGCACCTGCCGGGCACTGCCGAGTTCACGGAAGCGCTGGAAGATCCCCCGGGTGACCTCCTGAACGCGGCAATCCGGATCGAGGCCGAGACCGATCTCCCGATGCCAGACAAAGCCAATCGGCACAGAAATTCTGAGTTCGCCTCTGCGGGCCTTGGACCGCGCCGCATCCAGCATACGGGAGCGCAGGACACCGAGCTCGAATTCGCTGATGCTGCCCTTCATTCCTAGAAGCAAACGGTCATTCGGGCGGCACGGATTGTAGACGCCGTCGAGGTCGATGACGCGGGCGTCGACGAGACCACACAGCTCGAGCAAATGATGCCAGTCGCGGCCGTTACGGGCGAGACGGGAGGCGTCAAAGCAAACCACGGCGCCGACCTCGCCGGCGCAGAGCCCGGCGACGAGCTTCTCGAAGCCCGGCCGCGCTACGGTTCCGCTGGCTGAACGGCCGAGGTCGTCATCGATGACCTCGACAGTGCGAAATCCGTGGCGGCGGGCTTCATCAACGAGATCATACTGGCGGCGCTGGCTCTCGAGATTGACCTGCACCTGCGTCTGTGTGGACTGGCGCACATACACGACCGCCTTGCGGCTCAGGACTGTCGGCGGCAGGGGATCAGCGTTCGTCATCGCTGATCTCCTCGGGATGCGCGCCGGCGGCTTCCAGCAGCAGGCGGGCCAGACGCCGAACGGCGGCGTTGCGGTCGGAGGACGTCATCCCGTTCAACACGGGACGGTCCAGCGCTATCGCGAGCTGATGGGGTGGCTTGGTCGAGACAGTCGGATGCGACGGTGGTCGCATGATGAACCTCCTCGGTGGGCGGGGGTTCATCGGAGGACGTTCGCCGGAGTCCGAGGGCCTTCAGCAGCCGATCAAGGTCGGCCAGGCCGGCGATGTCGACCATCGGAGCGCCGAGGGACATCGTCGCGCAAACGGCGGGATCAAGCATCCAGGCAGCCAGGACGATCGCCACACCCGGTTCAGCCTCAACGACGACAACCTCTCTGCCAGATCGCCGTTCGACGTAGAGCAGTCTGACCTTGCGGCCATGTAGCGCGTGCCAGCGATAATGAACTGCGACCTCTTGGTTGATATGGGCAGAATGGCCCCGTGATGGCGTTGGGCAGACGCAATTATTTGTTCGCCGGGTCCGACAGCGGCGGCGAGCGGGCGGCATCCATCTATACGCTGGTGGTCACGGCACGGCTCAATGGCCTCAACCCGGAGGCCTATCTCAAGGATATCCTGACCAGGATCGCCGAAGGACATCCCATCAACCGCATCGACGAGCTGATGCCGTGGCGGATGATCTCGGCGACAGACCCGCGCCCGGCGTAGTCCGACGAACTCCCGTCATAGGCACCTCCTTCTGGAGCTACAGAAGGAGTCTCCAGCGGCGCGAAACATCAGCGATTCCCGCGGATACCGCTACACGTCCGTGACCGGACGCTTACGCTCCAGAGCATCGCGGCCCTGTATCAGATCGAGGTCACGGCGCGCGGTCAGCCGGTGCAGCTCCGTCTGGCAACCCGCGCGGCTAAAAGACGTCGCTGTGCAACGATCTGAAAGCGTGGCCGGAGCGAACCCTTGGGCGCATCTCAGGTAAAACCGATCTGGCGGTGGCGATCCGCTACACGCTGTCGCGCTGGCAGGCGTGGACCCTGATGTTGCGCGACCGACGGGTGTGCGATGGCCGCGCCTACCTCGGTGGACTGGTGCGGGTATTGGCAGCGGAGCCGGTAGGCGGCCTAAGCCGCCTTCGCCCCCAAAGCTCGCGCCAATTTAGACGCGTGGTGAGGAGAAAAAACCTTTCCAATTAACTGAATAGGTTCTCCGGGCGATCCGTCATCGGCGATAAAAAGATAATATCCAACGCCGTCAACGTCCAAGCCGTCGTTACGCGCGGCCTCGGCCTCTTTTCTCGTTATCGGCCCGACGCACAACATACTCGCGTTTGACAAACTCGTTGTTCCGAAATACTCTTCCATTGCGCCCTCCACTGGAGTCCTCCATGCTCAAGCCTAGATCAAACTCCGCCCGCATCAGCGTAAGCAAGCTTGCGGAGTTTACCACCGCTAGAGCCGCTCGTCAAAGGGAGATACTGCGCGATCAGAAATATCCAGCCGACTACAAAGTTACGTATTACAAAGAAGCAACTGAGTCGATTGCATCGTGTGTTGCTAATGGTCTTCAAGACTTCTCTGTTATCTACAATACAGTTTCAATTTTGGAGCAGGCAACCCCGGCTGGAATTGGCACTCAGCGTCGTATCAACGCAAACATTGATGCCTTGGAGACGTTCGAGTCTATGTTGGATGACATCGACCTAAAGGGGGCAGCCCCATCTCTGGGCGAGACATCCCCTCCCAAGCTAACCTGTCGCAATGTAGAAATCAGCGTTCGGCCTGAGATCATTTTGCGGGCAAAGGGTAAAGGGAGCACGCCGCTTGTTGGCGCGATAAAGCTCTATTTTATAAGGTCTTTCCCGCTAACTGGGGATGCCGCAGGCTACGTTTCAGCAGTCCTTCAAGAATGGACCCGGACATTTATGGCCGCAGATGGGTCTGTCTCGGGGCCGCTTTGTTACGTCGTAGACATCGGATCAAAAAAGGTGTGGCCGGGAGTCAAGGCCACGGCATCCCGCCTCAAAGACATCGAGGCATGCTGTCAGAATATCTCCGACTTGTGGCCGCAGATTAAGCCCGATGGTTAGGGGGCAAATCGTTGATGGCGGTGGCGGCGACGGGTTGATTACGTCGGTATTCCGAGGCGTATGTTCATCGCGACCTGCGATACCTGGAGGGCCTCAGCAAGCCCCTCAGCCGTCGTTACGCCAGCCGCCGTTAGCTTTTGAATGAGCGACCACGGCATCAAGAGGTCTGCGGCAAATTCATTAGCCTCAGTTTCTTGCCGGCTGGATAGCCCAGATCGGTAATATGTGTCGTCCACCACGCTTTCGTTTACAAGGCCGCGGTGGAGCAAGAAGTGACCCAACTCGTGAGCGGCCGTGAATCTCTGCCGGGTGCCTACTTCACGGTTGTTCACCGAAAGCGACCATCCTGAGCGGGCGCTCATATCCCTATACAGCTTGCCTGATACGCCCGCAGGAAGAGGCTCGGCGTATGCACGAACTCCCAAATCAGCAGCAACCTGCGCTACATTCACCGGCGCGTTTTCGTGCGCCCGCGCAATTGCTGCGCGTGACTCCGGGTCAATGCGGGCGGAGAGCATCATCAGGTCATCTCCGTTCGGGGCTGGGGCGGTGCATTCGACAAGGTTAGGACGACGTTGTTCCTAATATGGTCCCTTACCAGATCATTTGCAACGGCCTGCAAAGACGCTTTGAACTCGGGGCTTTCGAGGTGCTCTAGACTGGCTTTACGAGCGTGTTTCTGAGCTTCGCGCTTCAGCATGCGGCGCGCGGCTTGGTATCCGACGAATGCAGATATTGCGATCACCACCCCGACGCCTGTTACGACAAGCGTTGCGGCCGAGAGCGCAAGGTTGATCCACAACGTGACATCTGGATTGGAAAAGGCCAAATGGGCCGACGCCACCGCCGCGTCTGAGGTTGGTGGGATGGGCGGGACTGGAAGCGCATCATGGATCGAATCTGTCGCCATGCAACAGCGATATCACGGGAACGTGATAATGAAAATGGGCCGACGCGACCAATCGCCCGACAACCCATGCCCGACCGTCCGCACCGTCCCGGCAACCCACATCCCGGCGGCGACGCTGCTCCGCGGAGGAGAAACTGTGGATTGTCGACGAGACACATGAGCCTATTGCCGCCGTACGAGCGGTTGCGGTGGCGGCCCGATGTTTACCCCCATCTGCTGCGCACATGGCGCCGTCAAGTCCGCGAAGGTCGCTTTGTTGCAGCACCCTTGGCTCGCTTCATGCCGGTCCGCGTCGCGACGACAGCGCCGGCAGCCGTGGGAATTGCGCCGCCGAGCCAGCACCCGGCCGCCGCGGAAACAGTCAAGTTCGTGCTGCCGGAAGGCCGAACAGAACTCCGATTACGCCGTGTGGCTGACCGGACGTTTGCGCCGCTTCGCGTTCCAGGCGCTGGCGTGGCACTCCCCGTCAGCGACATGGCGTGATAGCTGCTCGCTCCGAGCGAGACCCCGTGCCGCAGAGCACCTCCGTCAGCGCCGATCGCAGAATCCGTCAGCTTGCGGCCCTAACTGTCCCGGCACGGCCGCCCGAGGGCGGTAGACTGCCATCGGCAGTGGCAATCAACCAGTCCGACACGCACCGACGACAGGCCGATCGGTTGGGGCGCCTTTCCAAGGGTGACTCTCCTAAAGGAATTCCTGCTTACGCACTTTCCTCAGCCGATTTCCACGGTAACACCTTGCCATAGTCAAACATAAACGTCGGCCAGCTTGAGCAGCCGGTAGGGCATCGGTGTCGTGCGAGCCCCCGCCCAAAGCAGCCGCGGCATCATGGCGGCGAGATCGTATCGCCGGTTGAACCGGTATTCGAACTCGGCGAGATAACGTGGCACGTGCTTCTGGTCGATCGCCCGGTAGGTCCCGACAATTGCGGCCTTGATATTGCCCAGGGCCGTATTGACCCATTTGAAGCCGGGGGTGCGCGCCGCGGCAGCGCCCGAGCCGGTTATGATGACCTTGTGGGCACACCCGGCCTTTGTCACAGCCCCGCAACAAGCTAGCCCGTCGCTGACGACCTCGCAGGACGGATCAAGGCTGCGCCTGGCAAAAATCGAAATCGCATGGTTGCAGAAGCGGGCGACCCGGCGCAGCTTCAACTGCACCGGCTTGCCCTCCGGGGTAGTCTCCACGGCAGCAACGAACGGCGTCTTGCCGGGGGCGCCGCGGCCCCGCTTGCCGCCCGTACGCTCGCCCCCGAGATAGGCATCGTCCAGTTCAACGCGCCCGCTCAGTTGCTTGGTGGCGTCGCGCTCCATCATCACCTGCGCCAGCTTGTGCTTGATCTTCCAGGCCGTGGTCTGGGTCACACCGAGGCGGCGGCCCAATTCGACGCTGGAGATCCCCTGCTTGCTCTGGGTCATGTGATACATGGCGCGGAACCACAACCGCAGCGGCAGGTGGGTCGAGGCGAAGATGGTGCCTGCGATCGGCGATGCCTGGTGCCGGCAGGCGCTGCACTGAAACAGCCCGCGGGTCTTGACCTCGCAATAGGCACGGCCGCCGCAGGCCGGGCATTCAAAGCCGTTCGGCCAGCGTGATGCGATCACGGCGGCGCGGCATTGCTCCTCGGTGCCGTAGACCGCCTCAAAGCCCGCCTCGCTGAGACCTTTTTGAAATTGCACCTTGTTTCGAGCCATCGCCGATCCCCGTCAATCCGAATGTTCATGCTCTGTATCATGCCGGACGGGCTGAGGATAGTGCGTAAGCAGGAAGGAATTTCCATTTATTGAGCGATTCGCAGCGGTCATGTGCGATTTCCGACGAAAGCGACCACCTATTCAAATTCGATAGCGGCCAGATCGGGGGAAGCCATGTGGGTGCGCGGGCCGCACAACATTCACGATTAGAGTAAGGGGGCGCTACAACCGACATCGCTGCGCGCTACGGCATCTTCGACGCCTACGCTTGCTGCAATAATTAGGGCATCTGCAAACGAGCCTAGCGCAAAGTAGTTAGCGGCTCCCGAGGGGGCCGTCGTGTGCGGGCCTGCGCAAGCAACTGCTTATTCGGGACCACCCCCAGAACGCACTTTGTTCTGCGCTAGCAAACGGCCCCGTTCGTGACGATCGACCTCGTTGGTCCGCCGTCCTGCGTCATTCGAGACTGCGATGAGTTGCTGGTCGGCACACCCTTGATTTCGCCGCAACGGTGGTCAAGGCCGTCCCCGCTTTCCATAGGGGGGACCCGTTATCCACAAGGGGCCGCGTAGTAGACCGTCCAGAGTCAAGCGGAGCGGCCCCTTGTGGATAACGGGGGGTCCCTGTGGTAAGCGGGGGCGGCGGCGCACCCTTCTTCGTCACGGTGCTGCGACCTTGCGATCAGGATCACCCTACGTTCGCTGACTTCGATATAGCCGCCTGGACGCCTAGCGGTGCTTTTGGCCGTTAGGCATGAGAAGATCCAGCAAAGGTCGCCTAACCCGAGCTTCTTACTTGACTTCTACATAACCCATTGACGAAATTGTATAAAATGCCGTTTCAGCGACCCGCTACTGGCTACACCGCGACGCCCAGCAGCTCGAACGCCTTCCGCTGCACCGGCGTCGGCCGCGTCAC
>CAINOE010000103.1 GCA_903851415.1 uncultured Rhodopila sp.
CAAGCCCGCCGGGCCGGTCGCGAGATCCTGCAGGAGCTGCCCGAGCGCGGCGACGGTGCCCGGTCCCATCCCGCCGGCGGTTGCGGCGTAGGGGGTGTCCGGCCGCGCGCCTTCGACCGCCGCCAGGCTCAGCGCGTCGATCGCCGACTCGCTCACCGCGACGCGAGTCAGGCGGCCGGGGCCGCCGGGCAGGCGGAACAGCGTCTTGCCGCCGCCAGCCGAGAAATTGCGATAGTCGCCGCCGCGCATTTCGATCCCGGTCAGAACCCCTGCCCCGTCGCGATGGGCGAACCAGGCGCTGCCGCGCGGGCCTTCCCGCACGGCGTCGGCTGCTCGCGCGGCCACCAGGATGCTCTCCGGCAGTCCACGCTGTTCGATGAGGAAGCACCAGGCCGGCGAGCCGCGCGACAGCGGCCGGCGGCGCTCCCATCGCTCGGGGACGGGAACCCGCGATCCCCGCGTGCGCCGGGTGCGAACGGCCTCGGGAAACGCCGGGGCGATGCCGACGAAATCGCGCAGCAGGCGGCAGGCGCCCCCGAAATTCAGGCCGGGGTCGAGGTGGCGGACGAGGCTGAAGATATCGCCTTTGCGCTCGCTCAGCGGATCCCACCAGCCGCGGCCGTCGTGGTTGACGATCAGGATTTCGCCCGCGCCGCGGCGGTATTTGAGGCTGCGGCGGGTGCTTTCCGCGCGGTCGACCTGCCACACCGGGGGCAGCCGCTCGAGCAGCGCGGCACAGCTCACGCCGGCCTTCAGTTGCTCAATAATCTCCTTGTCCTGTTCGCTCATCGCTCCGCGCTCCTCTCGGGATCGGCCGGGCAGGGGAACGACGCAGCGAGTTCCTCTTCTGTTCTACCCTACCATCTGACCCCGCGGCAACCGCGAAGGCGGTGCGGGGCAAGGGCGTGCGCAGCACGGGAGCGCATCGCGCGACGCACCCTTGCGGCGCATCCGGCGCAAGCGGTAGCGGTCCCGGATCGGGCAACGCTGATGCCCGATGTGCTCCGGCCCCGACTGTCAGGCGATGGCGAACTCTTCGACAGTCTCATGTGCCGTTTTTATCGTTCCGATCTCCTTCCGTGCTCCTACTGCCGGGCCTCGGTGTCATGCGCGAGAAGACCGAGGATATCGCTGGGTTCCGAGTTGGTCCTATCAGCATCTTGCCCTTGCCCCGCCCTGCCCGCGCCGCTGGCAGACCGCCGCCGTTACGGAGTAACGCAAGTTGGGCCGTCCGTCCGGGCCGGGCAGCCCCCTGCCCTGCCCGGCGTCGAAGTCGAACGCGCCCCCCCCGGCGACGTCGCGGCGGTCGAGCCGACGGCACGCGCCACGGACCAGCCAAGCCCTTGCCGGCGGTCCAAGATTCGATGGCCTCAAGCAGGAGGTCGTGTATCTTCACGTCGCGCTCAGCCGCACAGGTCTATTGCGGCGTCGCTTTTTTCTCGACCGGCACCGACGGCATCATTAATCTTACGTTTTCGCTACATTCAGAGGTTTCGCATGTCCCCGAGTGCTTTGCCTTTGATTTCGGCGCGGGACTATCCCGGATTCCAGCAGATGATTGCGGAGCTTCGTCAAACCGAACATGAGGAATGGCTTAACGACGATGCCAAAGCAATCGCGTACAGACACTCGCGGAACGGGTCGGTGGAAATTCAAGTGTCGCCCGATGAGTTTGACGGCTGGCTGAAGGAGACCGGGCAGCCTTGCCACCTGGAGCTTCTTTGGGCCTTTGCCGAAGCCAAGGCGGAGCGCCTTTCGCGGACCGCCGACACCTCGAACGATTGAGCATGCGCCTTGAGACCGGCTGAAAACGACCGCGAAGCGGCTTTCGACGGAGGGCACGATCCATGGTGACACTCGACAGCATTCTCGCTGAAGCCAAAGAGCATCCATCCCGGAACAATACGACCATTCTGGCCACGGATCAGTTTTGC
>CAINOE010000104.1 GCA_903851415.1 uncultured Rhodopila sp.
ATTTTGTTTTCTGATCGCATCGATCGGTCAGCTAGCTGACCGATCGATGCGATCAGGCCACGGACCTATTTACACAGTAGATCGGACACTCCCGCGGAGCGCGTTCGACACTGAAGCCCCGACCAGAAATCCAACGTTCGGAAAGCTAGAATTTATGCTCCGAACTAATTGATTTTAAATGGTGCCGGCGCACAGAATCGAACTGTGGACCTACTGATTACGAATCAGTTGCTCTACCCCTGAGCTACGCCGGCCGCCACGGGCCGCACGCTATACAGCCACGACGCCCCGCAAGCAACCGGCTATACTGCCCCCAAACACCTCGATCGACCCGCATGACCGCAAACCCACTGGACGAAGCCCTCGCCGAAGCCCGCGCCGCCGCCGCCAGCGGCGAAATCCCCGTCGGCGCCATCGTCCTCGCCGCGGACGGCAGCATCCTCGCCCGCGCCGCCAACCGCACGGAGCACGACGCTGACGCCTCCGCCCACGCCGAGATCCTCGCCCTCCGCGCCGCCGCCGCCGTGCGCAGAAGCCCCCGCCTGGCGGACTGCGACCTCGTCGTCACCCTCGAACCCTGCCCGATGTGCGCCCACGCCATCAGCCTGTTCCGCATCCGCCGCCTGATCTTCGGCGCCTACGACCCGAAAGGCGGCGGCGTCGAGCACGGCCCCCGCATCTTCGGCGCCGCCTCCTGCCACCACCGCCCCGAAATCATCGGCGGCGTGCGCGAAACCGAATCGGCCGCGTTGCTGCGGGACTTCTTCCGCGAAAGACGGCAATAAGCCGGCATGGCGTCCAAGCAAACGCTCCACCCGCCTGACATCGCGCGGCTGCCGATAAGCGTAAACCTGCGGGCGATCAGCCTGGCGGAGGGGTTCCGCGCCGCCCTGTCCGTCTCCGGAATCATCGCCGCCAGCCAGTTCATCGATTTCCCGCCGCTGCGGGAGGCCGCGCTTGCCGCCTTGCTCACCTGCCTCTGCGACCCGGGCGGTCCCATCGGCCGCCGCGTCCCGGTGCTCATCAGCTTCACCTTCACCGGCGCACTGGTGACCGCCGGCTACGGCCTGGTGCGCGAACTCGGCCCCGCCTTTGCCTTGCCGCTCGGCGTGTTCGGCCTGTTCTGCTCATCTTTCGTCCGCATTTACGGTCAGGCGCCGCAGCAGCTTGGCGTGCTGCTCGGCACGGTGCAGATCCTCGCCCTCGACCGCGGCGACCCGAGCGTCACGCAGGCGGCCATCGTCGGGCTGTCCTTCATCGGCGGCGGCCTGTGGGCGACCCTGCTGACCCTGGTCATCTGGCGCATCTACCCGTTCCTGCCCGCCCGCAAGGCGCTGGCGGAATGCTTCCGCCAACTGGCGGAGCTGGTAGCGGATCTGCACGGGCTTGTGCGCGCACCGGCCACCACCGACGCCGATTGGGATGCGCATGCGCGGATCCACCGCCGCGCCGCCCGGGACGCGATCGAGGCCGCGCGCACCGTGATCATGGACACGCTGCGCGCGCGCGGCGCGGCCAGCAACCGCGCCGCCCAGGGCGTGATCCGCATGGAAACCGCGGACCAGCTCTTCGGCGCCCTGATCGCGCTCAGCGACCTGCTGGAACGTGGCTCCGCCGCGGAGCGCCAGGCGGCGGAGCGCATCCTGCGCCGCATGCGCCCGGTGCTGACAACCCTGGCCCGCGCGGTGATGACAGAAGACATGACGACGCATTGGCGCATCGACCGCGCCATTGATGCCATCGCCGCGGACAAGCGGCTGTTTCCGCCCGGCTCGCCGGTTATCGCGGTGATCGACCGCATCGCCGAGCGGTTGCGCATCGCCCATACCGTGGTGCTGCCGGCCAACCGGACCGTCAACCCGGGCCTGAGCGGGCAGAGCCTGCCGCTCTGGCAGCAGGTGATCCGCCCGTTGCGCGCAAACCTGAACTGGCAGTCCCCGGCGCTGCGCCATGCCCTGCGCTGCGCGGTAACGGCGGCGCTGCCGCTCGCCTACACGATGGTGCGGTTCACGCCTTACGACCACTGGCTGACCATCACCGTCGTGGCGACAATGCAGCCGTACTACTCGCTGACCTACACCCGCGCGGTCGAGCGGATCGTTGGCACCGCCCTCGGCGGCGTCGTCGCGGCGGCCGTCGGCCTGGTATGCACCACGCCGCTCGCCATCGCCGCCGCCATGTTCCCGCTGTCGATGCTGGCGTTGTCGGTCCGCGCCGTCAGTTTCGGCCTGTTCATGGCGGCGCTGACACCGCTGATCGTTCTGCTGGTGGAAACCGGCGCGCCCGATACCGGCGAATGGCGGATCGCCGCCGCCCGCGCCGCCCTGACAACCCTCGGCGGCGTCATCGCCGTTGCCGCGGGCTTCCTGCTCTGGCCCACCCGGGAGCGCGAGCTGGTGGCCGCCGAGGTGAGGAACGCCATTGCCGCGCACGGCGCCTATGCCGAAGCGGATTTTTCCGTGCTGCTGAAGGAGGCCCCGTCCTCCGCGCTCGGTCAGGCGCGCCGCGCCGCCGGTGTCGCCAGCAACGCGCTGGAGGCTCTGATCACCCGGGCGCTGCTCGACCCGACCCGCAAGAACCCGGAAAAGCTGGAGGCGGCGATGGTGGTCGATGCCGCGCTCCGCCGGTGTGCCGGACGGCTGACAACGTTGCGCTATGATCCGGCGACCGCAAAAAGCCTTGGCCCCGAAGACCTCCGCATCTGGCGCGACTGGATTGGCGGATCGCTGCGGTTGCTGGCAAGCGGTCAAACCGATCTGCCGCCCCGGCCGCAGGAAGCGGAAACCGAATCGCTGGCCCGGATCGCCCGGCAGATCGAGTTGATGGCCGGGGCGGTCGGGCGGCTGGGATGAACCGGACGGCGTGCGCATTGGCTCCGGCGCCGCATCCGCCGGGCGCGGCCCGGGCCGCCCGCCCTGACGCCGAAGCCGGCGGGGGGTCAGTCCATCAGCATTTCGGTTCCATCCAGCGCGGACCGGTTGGTGTTGAGACCGGCGAATATGTAGCCCTGTCCGCGCACCGCCCGGATCACGTCGTCGCCGTTCATATAGGGGCCGATCAGCCTGCGTATGCGGGACAGCAGGTTGTCCACCGACCGGTCGAACGGCGAGAAGGGCCGCCCGAGGACCTTCAGCGACAACTCGTCGCGCGTCACCAACTGGCCGGCGCGGCTGTCGAGATAGACCAGGGCGGCGCATTCCGAGTTGGTGATCTGCAGCAAAGTTCCGTTAGGCGTACGCAGAAGGTGCCATTTTGCATCGATCGACCAACGGGGAGCCGATTGCGCTGCAAGTGCCGGCGCTTCGCCCGTCCGGTTGGATCTGTTGGTTCGGCGTTCCACCGCCCTGAGCCGTGCCAGCATTTCGCGCGGGCTCACCGATTTGAGGATGACATCGTCCGCACCTTCCTCCAGGGCGATGATGCGGTCCACCTCCCGCGGATTGCCGGTCAGGATTACCAGTCCGCCCGCGAATCTGCGCCGGATCGTGTACAGGTCGTTCAGCGAGTCCCGGCCGTTCACGAATTGATCGAGAATGACGAGGTCAGGCTTCGCCGCATCGATCAGGGCATAGAAGACATCCAGGGTTCGTCCCCAGCTTACCGCGAAACCATTGGCGCCGAGAAACTCCGAGAGTTCCTCGCCAAACGCCTCATCATCTTCCACGATTACGATCGGCAACATTTTCGGCAGGCGTCCCGGAGGCAGCGGTGATGCGGGGCAAGGTCCGCGTATAAACTTACATAATTCTAAATTTGTAACCAAAAAAATGCAACGCCTTCGTGATGCGGCTGCCGCCGGTCCCTAAGATTCGAACGCGGCCAAGGCTGCGGCGTCAGGAGAACCCTTTTTGCTACGCCCGGGACGCCCCGCCCCTCGGCCCGAAGCCGGACAGTGCCGCTCCGGCGATGCCGCCACGTCATGGTGGCGGAGCGAGCCGCCGGGGCGTTCTAGTGAACCGTCTCCCCAACCGCAACCGGAAGGTCGAGCTCGAACACCGCCCCGCCCGCCTCGTTGCGCACCGACATATGCCCTCCGAGATCGGCGATGATGCCGTAGCTGATCGACAGTCCGAGCCCGGTCCCCTGCCCAATCTCCTTGGTCGTATAGAACGGCTCGAACACGCGGCTCGGATCGCGGATGCCGCCGGCCGAATCGGCGACCAGCAGGCAAACCCGCCCATCCTCCGCCCGCGCCGATATCCGGATGCGGCGCTCCGCGGCCGGATCGGCATCCCTGTAGGCGTCGCAGGCGTTCATCAGCAGGTTCACCAGCACCTGCTCCAACTGCAGCGAGGGGGCCGGGACATGCGGCAGGTCGATCGGCAAATCAGTTTCCAGCGCGATCCCTTCAAGCCGCAGCCGGCTTTGGAGTATCAGTCGCGCGCCCTCCACCGCATCGAGAAGCGAGACCGGAGCCGACGGGTTTCCCTCGCGGCGGCCGAAGATCCGCATGTGGTCGATGATCGCGCCGGCGCGCAGCGCCTGCTCGGTGATGCGGGCGAATTTGCTGCGCGCCTTGTCCGCCTTCGGGACGTCGTCCGGCAGCAGCGCCAGGCCGTTTTCGGCCGCCATGCTGATCGCCGTCAGCGGCTGGTTGAGCTCGTGCGCCATGCCGGTCGCCATCTCGCCCAGCACCGCCATCTTGCCGGCCTGCGCAACCTGCGCCGCCATCTCCTTCTCGCGCGTGATGTCGGTCAGGTAGCCGATGATATCGTAGCCGCCGTCCGGGTGGCGCGCCACGACCGCGGCTGAATCGAGCAGCCAGATCCAATGTCCCGCGGCATGCCGGAAGCGGTATTGATGCGTGAAGCTGCCACGCTCCAGCGTTTCGCGGCTGCGCTCCTCCAATGACGGCATTGATGTTCCGTCGAACCGGTCGGCCGGAAACCCGTCGCCCAGCAACGGCGCCACCGGCAAACCGGTCACTTTGGTGAAATTCTCTCCCAAAAAAACAATCCTGCGCGTGCGATCCGCAGCCACCGACAGCCGGTACAAGGCACCGGGGAGGGCTGCCGCCGTGGCTTCCAGCTCCGCCTTCGCCTGGTCGCGTTCCGCCTCGGCCGCGCATTGGCGGGTCATGTCGAAGCCCATGCCCAACAGTTCGGCCTTGCCGTCCTCATTGTCGACCAGCCTGGCGACAATGCCCATCCAGCGCCATTGTCCGGCGCGGTCGCGGTAACGCGCATTGTAACTCAACTCGCGAGTCTCGGCCAATCGCGCCATACGTTCATCCATCGACGGCATTGTCGCGGGGTCCCGACGGCTGTCCATCCCTCCGATCGACATCGCGTCCTCCACCGACAGGCCGAGCACGCGCTCCACGTTCGGTGAGACGTACATGATGCGGCTGCGCTCCGGTTCGTCGAACATGCTGCGATACAGCACGCAGGGGCCGGCCTCGGCTATAACCGCCAGGTGGCGCTCCGCGTTGGCCAGCGCCCGGGCGGCGGCGCGCTCCTCGGTAACATTCACCATCACGCCGACAAACTCGCCCCGCGGACACTCGCCGCCGACGCGATGGATGGTGCTGCGCAACCAGCTCCTGCCGCCCGCCGGGTTGCGGCAGCGGAATTCCAGAGACAGGCTCTGGCCCGCCGGCATCTGGCCGATCGGCGTTTTGGCAAGCGCGGCGCTCATCTCGGATATGGATTGGAAGAAGCCGGGATGCAGCATCTCGCCGGGGCTGTAACCCAACACACGCTCCACGTTGGCCGACACGAAGCAAGGCTGCACGCCGCCGTCTTCCTGCACGTTCATACGAAACAAGACACCCGGGCCGGCGGTCAGGATGGCGTCCAGGTCCGTTCGCGCACGCGCCAGTCCGGCTTCCGCCGCCTGTTGAGCCGTTATGTCGATCAGTACGGACACGAGCTTGCGCTCTCCGTCCGGCAGGTCGCGCACCGTCGCGGTCTCCTGCATCCAGATCAAATCGCCGTCCTGCCGGCGGACCTGGTAACGCAGTTCGAAGCGGTCGCCATCCGGCGCCTGCGCGATCGCAGCATGCCGCTGCACGACGACGTCCGGCGCCAACAGCCGGTTGAAGAACCCCGCCGCCAGCGCGCCTTCCGGCCGATATCCCAGGATCGCGGCGATCGCGTCCGATACATAAAGCAAGTGCAGGGTCCCGTCGGCGGCCACCAATGCCTGCATCAGTATGCCCGGCACCGTGGCGACCAGCATCGCCAGCCGCCGATCGGCAAAGCGGCGCTCGGTGACGTCGCGGGTGGCGCTGAGGAACCGGTCCGGGAGCCCGCCGGCGCCCTCGACAGGCGCGACCGCGTTAATGTCGCTCTCCAACCAGCGTATCGCGCCGTCGCCCCGCCTGATGCGAAACTCCTGGCGTTGCGGCCGCCCGCTCGACACCAGGCGCTCCCAGGCGGCATGAAGCAGCGGGCGGTCTTCGGGCAGGACCATTTGCCCGGGCAGAGCGCCGAGAAGGTGCTCGCGCGGCTCGCCCAGGAGCGCGAACACCGCGCGGCCAACCTCGATATAGCGTCCTTTTTCGTCGTGCAGGCAGATCAGGTCGGTCAGGTTCTCCGTCATCTGCCGCAGCAGCTTGTCGCGCTGCGCCAGGGTGCGGACCCGCTGGCGTTCCCTTATCAAGCTGCGCTGCCACCGCACGCCCAGGCTGGCCGCGGCGGCAAGGACGGCCAGCGCGACGCTGAGCGCAATCGTCCAGCGGCGGATTTGCGCGATCGCCGACCGGACGGGCGCGATCTGCCCGGCCTCGTCGAGCCCGATAACGACGACCATGCCGGACCCGGGCACACGGCGGGTGGCGTAAAAGCGCGGGACGCCGTCCAGTGGCCCGGCGACCAGGCGTTCGGCCGCGCCGGTTTGCTGAGCAATCCGCCACAGCGGGTCGGCCGAACGGACGCTCTCGCCGACGCCGGTGTTCGGACTGCGCGCGAGCACGAGGCCATCGCCGCGCACGATGCTGATGACGCCATGGTCCGCGACGCCGAGTTCATGCGCCAGGGTTTCGATGACACCGGCTTCGACCGAGACGACCGTGATCGCGAGCAGGTCACCTTTTGCGTCGCGCAGCGCCTCGGCGAACTGGATGGTCCACCGGCCGGATATCGCGCCGAGCACCGGCCGGCCGATGAAGCGGTCCTGCCCTTCGCGGGCGATCGCCAGATAGTGCTCGCGCTGGACGAGGTTCACCCGGTCTTTCGGCATCGGCAGGGTGGACCAGATGACATCGCCGGCCGCGTCCATGGCGGCGACCTCCGGAATGTCCGAACCGGCCAGTCCGGCGGCACGGCGCAGTTCCTCCAGGAGATCGCCGCCGGCCGGGTTTGCCGCCACCTGTGCCCGGGTAACCATGCGGGCGATGCGATGCAGCGAATCAATCCGTTGCAGGATGGCAGACCATTGCAGCGCCAGCAGGCGGCTCATGGCGCGGGTTTCGGCGAACGCGCTGTCAATTCCGGCGCGCTCGGCCCGTCCGGCGATGACCCGGGAGGTCATCCAGACCGCGCCCAGCAGCAGCGCAAGCACCAGCACGATCAGCAGATCGGACTTGTGGACCCGAGGCTTGCGCCGAACAGCGCCCAGCGGCCCGGCGGACGCCCATAGCCTGGAGAGCCGGGATAGGATGGGCGAGACGACCTGCGCCCCGGGTCCGCGTCTGACCATGCCGGGGCGAGTCAGACGATGGGCCGGCGCGCGTGCACTGCCGGCCCGCGGCTTTTCGCGCGCGGCCGTCCGGGCGCAACCGGGGCAGGCTCCGCGATGGTGGCGTGGCCGCCTCGGCCGGCGACAAGCTGAACCGCGCCGCCGGAGGGTTCCTCGCCGCGGCGGACGATGCGACGCTGCACGAGCCCGATCATTCCATACGTTTTTGGCATCTTACCGCGCATATGGAACGCTACTATCGTGCAAGGGCTTGATGTTACCTTTTGCAATCGACCGGACGGCGCTCCGATCCCCGCCGTTGCCCCCGTGTCACCGGCGCCTGGCGTCTTCAATGGACTTCAGCGCGGGCAGGCCGGTGCGCCGGTGCGCTGTTGGCAAAGGCCGCGTCGAACGCATCGCCCGAAACCGCCTGGCCATAGAGAAAGCCCTGTCCCTCCGAACACCCCAGCGCGAGCAATGTCTCGGCCTGCGCCAATGTTTCCACGCCTTCCGCGATGACGCGGAAGCCCAGCGACGCCGCCATGCCGACAACCGCGCGCACGACCGCCGCCGCGCTGGCATCCTCATTGAGGCGGCTGATGAACCCGCGGTCGATCTTGACTGTGTCGAGTTTGAACTTCTGCAGGTAGACCAGGTTGGAATAGCCGGCGCCGAAATCGTCCAGCGCCAGCCTGATTCCGAGATCGTGCAACCGCCGGAGCGTCGCCGGGATGTCGTCACTGTCCCGCAGCATCACCCCTTCGGTGATTTCCAGTTCCAGACGCGACGGCGTGATGCCGGTTTCGCGGATCACCTGAAGGACCGCCTGATACAAGCCGGGGGCGCGCAACTGCACCGGCGACACGTTGACGGCGATGCCAAGGTGCCCGGGCCAGGCGGCGGCCCGCCGGCAGGCTTCCTGGAGAACCCAGAGGCCGACAGGCACGATAAGACCGCTCTCTTCCGCCGCCTCGACGAAGCGGTCGGGCGAGACCGGGCCATGCCCGGGGCGGTTCCACCGCAGCAACGCTTCCATGCCGCACAGTTCGCTGGTCGCCAGGTTCACCTGCGGCTGGTAGTGAACCGCCAATTGCCGTAAGGCGACGGCGGTGCCGAGGTCGCGGAGCAGGTCGCTCGTTTCCGCGGCAACCCGGTCGCGCTGCTCGGCCTTTTGCCGGTTCGCCACGGCGGACTCGGCGGAAGCCCGGCGCGCCAACGCCGAAGCGTTCGCCCGCTCCAACGTCCGCCACAGCGCCGCCAGGCTGAATGGCTTGCGCACGAAATCAAATGCCTTGCGTTGCACGGCGGCGATGGCATCGTCGATCGTCGCGTGGCCGGTCATCAGCACTACTTCGAGCGCGTTCGCCTCGTCGCGATCCGCCAGCGCCCGGGTCAACAGGCTGAGGCCGTCGCGCCCCGGCATCCGGATGTCGCTCAGCAGAACGGTGATCTCCGGGTGCGCGCGCAAAGATGCGAGTGCGTCACCGGAGCGGTTGGCGGTCCGCGCGCCGGCCCCGCGTCCGGCTGCGTAGTCCGCCAGTTCGTCGGTGATCGCCTGTTCGTCGTCGACGATCAGAAGCTGCATGGGAGAGATCATAACTTTGCCGTTTGCATTGCAATTTGCACGCGCGCAGATGCTCTAAAAGATCCGATGACGGTGTTGCTTTCTAAACCGCATCGACAAACTTTGCAAAATATCGATATTTCGGGACATGAGCATTTCGCGACTCCTCGCAACCGCCAGCGGCCCGTGCGGCTTATGCATGTGACGGATGCATGCGCCGTACCGCGACGAGCCGGCACGATCGCTGGAAATAGCCGTCCGGCGGGCACGGTTCGCGTCATGGCCCGGACAGCCGGGCCATGACGATTTTGGCGACAGCGCCCAGTGAAGCGGTCGCTCCCGGGCCCCGCTGACCCGCCCGTATGGCGCGCCGCCGGCAAACCCGGTAGCGTTCCCACAGGGAGCGAAGCGAACCGGTGGAATACGTCTTTCATTTCGGAGACATCTGGGAGGCGCGCGACGAGCTGATCGACGGCACGCTGCTGACCCTGCGGCTGTCCGCCGTCTCGATGGTCCTCAGCCTGATCGTCGCGGTGCTCGGCGCCTTCGCCCGCACCTCCGGTCCCGTTTGGCTGCGCGGGATCGTCGCCGCGTATGTGGAGGTGATCCGCAACACGCCGTTCCTGGTGCAGTTGTTCATGATCTTCTTCGGCCTGCCGACGCTCGGCATCCGCCTCGACGCCAACACCGGCGCGCTGATCGCCATGGTGCTGAACGGCAGCGCCTACACCATCGAGATCGTCCGCGCCGGCATCGAGAGCATCGGCCACGGCCAGACCGAGGCCGCCCTCGCGCTCGGCCTCAGCCGGCTGCGCATCTTCCGGCTGATCATCCTGCCCCAGGCCCTTCGCGTGGTCGTGCCGCCGCTTGGCAGCCAGTTCATCCTGCTGATGCTGAATTCGTCGATCTGTTCGGTGATCTCGGCCGATGAGCTGACCGCCGCGACGCAGGACATCCAGGCGCGCACCTTCCGCCCGTTCGAGGCGTTCATCGTCGCCGCCGGCATCTATCTTTGCCTGTCGCTGGCGTTCTCCGGCCTGTTCGCGGCGATCGAGCGCTTCGCCTTCGGCGCGCCGGCGGAGGGCCGAAGGTGAGGCAGCTCAATATCGGCGACATCGAATTCCTGCTGCTGGCGGCGCGCTGGACCATCCTGCTGTCGCTCTACGCGGCTGTCGGCGGCGGCATAGCCGGCTTGGCCATCGCGCTGATGCGGACCTCTGGCAGCGCCGCGCTGCGCTGGATCGCCATCGTCTATATCCGCATCTTCCAGGGCACGCCTCTTCTGCTGCAACTCTTCCTGGTGTTCTTCGGCGGCGACATGATCGGCGTGCCGCTCGGTCCGTGGCTGTCGGCCGTCCTCGGATTCAGCCTGAATGCCGGGGCGTTCCTGGGTGAGATCTGGCGCGGCGCGATCCAGTCGGTGCCGGGCGGCCAGATCGAGGCGGCGAAGGCGCTCGGGCTTCACTTCGTGCCGCGGATGCTGCGCGTGGTGCTGCCGCAGGCGCTGCGGGTCGCCATCCCGCCGACGGTCGGGTTCCTGGTGAACCTGATCAAAAGCACCTCGCTGGCCGCGATCATCGGCTTCGTGGAGGTGACGCGCGCCGGCCAGATGCTGAACAACGCCACCTTCCGGCCGTTCGTCATCTTCGGTATTGTTTCTGCGATCTACTTCGTTCTTTGCTTCCCCCTGACCGTGGCCAGCCGAAGGCTGGAGCGCCGGCTGGCCCTGGCAACCAAACGCTGAAAGAGGAAACCAACCATGAAGCGGTTCATCCAACTGCTGGCGGCTGTTGCGCTGCTGGCCGGCCTGACCGTACTGCGCCCGGCCGCGGCGCAGACAATTGATGAAATCCTCAGCAAGGGCACGATCAATATCGGCGTCCTGGTGGACCTGCCGCCGTATGGCATCCTCAACGCGCAGCAGGAGCCGGACGGCTACGACATCGAGGTCGCGAAGCTGCTCGGCGGGTATCTGGGCGTGAAAGTCAATCTGGTGCCGCTGACCAGCCCGAACCGGATTCCGTTCCTGCTGACAAACAAGGTTGACCTGATCGTCGCCACCTTCGGCATCACGCCGGAGCGCGCCAAGCAGGTGATGTTCTCGATCCCCTACAGCGCCATCGAGAACGTGGTGTTCGCCGGCAAGGACAAGAAGATCGCCGGCATCCAGGACCTGAAGGGGCTGCGCGTCGGCGTGCCGCGCGGCACGGTTCAGGACGTGATCCTGTCCAAGACGCTGGGTTCCGCGGTGAAGCTGGCGCGGTTCGACGACGATCCCAGCACCTATCAGGCGCTGCTGACCGGGCAGGTCGACGCGATCGCCGAGACCGGGCTGACCGGGGATAAGTTCTACGACAGCCATCCCGAGGGCGGGATCGAGCGCAAATTCACGCTGCTGCAGCAGCCGAACGGGATCACCATGCGCAAGGACCAGTTCAACCTGCATCAGTGGGTCAACACGTTCGTTTACTTCGTGAAGAACAACGGCGAGCTGAACGCGTTGTATGAGAAATGGTTCAACAAGCCGCTGCCGAATCTGCCTGTGTTCTGAGGCGATCGGGCGGCCCCCGGGCATGAGCGGATCGTCTGGCGGGGACGCCCGGCTATCGCGTGCCGGGAGAGTGCGGCCGGGACGGGCGGCTGGTGGATCCGGCAAACCATGCGGCTCAGCCGCATAGGGGTGCGGATCGCAATCCGCGTCTGCGATCATTTTTTAACTCGCGTAGGCGCAGCAATTTGTGGACGGGCGCGCGCTGGCAGGCTATTTCCGACCTGCAACACAATTTGCAGTGGCGGAGCTTCCCGGCAGCGGCCTTTCCGCGCCGGGCGGGTCGACCGGCGGCCGATATGGAACGTGCCATGACAGCGAACCGTAAACGGCCGCCGGCCGATATAAACCCCGTTACCCGCACCCGGGCACCAGCCGCTGAGGGCGTGAAAGCGCCCCTTTGGCCGGTGGGCTTGGCTGCAGCTTCGTTCTATCACGTCATGGCCCGGCCCGTCCGGGCCACCTATGCCAGCACCATGCCGCGAACGGTGGCCCGGACGAGCCGGGCCATGACGGAAGGGGAGAATGCGGTGCTCCTCGCAACCCTATCCATGGGGGCTTGCCGCCGAGCCCCCGGTCGGCCCTGATACACCGCGCGAACAACCGGCAGGGACCCCCATGTGGCAATTCTGGATCGACCGCGGCGGCACGTTCACCGACATTGTCGCGCGCGATCCGGAGGGCAAGCTCTCCACCCACAAGCTCCTGTCGGAGAACCCCGAACGCTACAAGGACGCCGCCATCGCCGGCATCCGCTCGATCCTCGGCATCGAGGCCGGCGCCCCGATCCCGCCCGGGCTGATCGATGCGGTGAAGATGGGCACCACCGTCGCCACCAACGCGCTGCTCGAACGCAAGGGCGACCGGGTCCTGCTGCTGGTGAACCGGGGCTTCGCGGATGCGCTGCGCATCGGCAGCCAGGCGCGCCCGCGGCTGTTCGACCTCGCCATCACCCTGCCCACCATGCTGTATGAGCGCGTCGCCGAAATCGGCGGCCGGGTCGGCGTGGACGGGGCGGAGGTCGAGCCGCTCGACGAGGACGCGGCCCGCGGCGTCCTGGCCGGGGCCCGCGCCGCCGGCATCAACGCCTGCGCGATCGTCCTGATGCACGCCTGGAAATACCCCGCGCACGAGCGGCGCCTGGCGGAACTCGCGGCGGAGGCAGGATTCACGCAGGTCTCCGCCAGCCACGCCGTCAGCCCGCTGCTGCGGTTGGTGCCGCGCGGCGATACGACCGTGGTGGATGCCTACCTGTCCCCGATCCTGCGGCGTTACGTCGATCAGGTGGCGTCGGAGCTGACCGGCACGCGCCTGTATTTCATGCAGTCGAACGGCGGACTGACCGAGGCGCACAGCTTCCAGGGCAAGGACGCGATCCTCTCCGGCCCGGCCGGCGGCATCGTCGGTGCCGCCCGCACCGCCGGGATGGCGGGAATAGACGCAATCATCGGCTTCGACATGGGGGGCACCTCGACCGACGTCGCGCTGTATGCCGGCGGCTATGAGCGGGCGTTCGAGACGGCGGTCGCGGGCGTGCGGATGCGGGCGCCGATGATGGCGATCAACACCGTGGCGGCGGGTGGCGGCTCGGTCCTGCATTTCGACGGCGCCCGCATGCGGGTGGGGCCGGACAGCGCGGGAGCCGATCCGGGGCCGGCGTGTTACCGGCGGGGCGGGCCGCTGACGGTGACGGATGCGAATGTCTGCGTCGGCAAGATCCAGCCGGCGCATTTTCCGCCGATATTCGGGCCGCGCGGCGACCAGCCTCTGGACCCCGATGCGGTGACAGCGAAGTTCGCCGAACTCGCCCGCAGCATCGGCGGGGACCGCACGCCGCGGCAGGTGGCGGAGGGCTTCCTGCAGATCGCCGTCGCCAACATGGCGAACGCGATCAAGCAGGTCTCGGTGCAGAAGGGCCACGATGTCAGCCGCTTCGCCTTGCAGTGCTTCGGCGGGGCAGGGGGGCAGCATGCCTGCCTAGTCGCCGACGCGCTGGGCATGGAGACGGTGTTCGTCCACCCCTATGCCGGCGTGCTGTCGGCCTACGGGATGGGCCTGGCGGACCAGACGGCGATGAAGGAGCAGGCGGTCGAAGTGCCGCTGTCGGCAGAGACGCTGCCGGGGCTGGTTGAGCTGGCGGACGAGCTGGCCGCCGCGGCGGTGGCCGCGCTGGAGGCCCAGGGCGCCGACAAGCGGGACGTGCAAACCGCGCGGTCGCTGCATCTGCGCTACGCCGGCACCGAGGCCGCGCTGATCGTCCCGCTGGGCGCCCTGGACGAGATCCTGTCGGGCTTCACCGCCGCCCACCGCGCCCGGTTCGGCTTCGCCACCCCCGAACGTCCCGTCGTCGTGGAAACCGTCGCCGCCGAGGCGACCTTGCCGGGGACGGTCGCCGCCGAGGCCGAACTGCCGGCGCGCAACAAAGGCGCACCCGGCATTATCGACCGCGTCGAAATCTTCACCGGCGGCAAAACGGTTGAAGCGCCGGTGCTGGAGCGGACATCGCTGCTCGCCGGCGACCGCATCGCCGGACCGGCTTTGATTCGCGAGGCCAACGCGACGACGGTGATCGAGCCGGGCTGGACCGCCGAAGTCACCGCCCTGAACCACATGATCCTGCGCCGCACCGAAATCCTGGCGACTCGCGTGGCCGCCGGCGGCGAACGCCCCGACCCGGTGCTGCTGGAGCTGTTCAACAACCTGTTCATGAACGTGGCGGAACAGACCGGCGCCGTGCTGCAGAACACGTCGATGAGCGTGAACATCAAGGAGCGGCTGGATTTTTCGTGCGCCATCTTCGATGCCGGCGGCGGCCTGGTGGCGAACGCCCCGCACGTGCCGGTGCATCTCGGCGCGATGGGCGAGAGCGTCCGCACCGTGCTGGCGCACCGGGGCGGCTCGCTGAAGCCCGGCGATGTCGTTGCGCTGAACAATCCGTTCAATGGCGGCACGCATCTGCCGGACGTCACCGTCATCACGCCGGTGTTCGATGAGGCCGGCGCGAACATCCGGTTCTTCGTCGGCAGCCGCGGCCACCATGCCGACATCGGCGGGATCACGCCGGGATCGACTCCGCCGCTGTCCCGCACGCTGGAGGAGGAAGGCGTCGTCATCGACGATTTCCTGCTCGTCGATGCCGGCCATTTCCGCGAGGACGAGTTCCGCGCGCTGCTGGCGGGTGCCCGCTATCCGGCGCGCAGCCCGGACGTGAACGTCGCCGACATCAAGGCGCAGGTCGCCGCCAATGAAAGGGGGGTGCAGGAGTTGCGGCGCGTGGTGTCGCAATACGGCTGGCCGGTCGTCAGCGCCTATATGCGGCACGTGATGGACAATGCCGAGGAATCGGTGCGGCGGGTGATCGACCGTCTCGGCTCCGGGCGGTTCGACTACCGGATGGACAACGGTCGGCATCTCGCGGTTTCCGTCAGCGTCGATGCGGCCTCGCGCAGTGCGTCCATCGATTTCACCGGAACCGGGGCGCAGAACGAGGGCAACTTCAACTCGCCACCGGCGGTAACCCGCGCCGCGGTGCTGTATGTGTTCCGCTGCCTTGTCGGCGACGACATCCCGCTGAACGACGGCTGCCTGAAGCCGCTGACGCTGATCATTCCGCCCGGAACGTTTCTGTCACCGCAGCCCGGGGCGGCGGTGGTGGCGGGCAATACGGAGGTGTCGCAGGCGACCTGCAACGCGCTGTTCGGGGCGCTCGGGGTGATCGCCTGCTCGCAGGCGACGATGAACAACTTCCTGTTCGGCGACGCGACGCGGCAATACTACGAGACGATCTGCGGCGGCACCGGCGCCGGACCGGGCTTCGGCGGAACCTCGGCGATCCACTCCCACATGACCAACACGCGGATGACCGATCCCGAGGTGTTGGAGTTGCGCTACCCGGTGCGCCTGGACCGGTTTGCCATCCGCCGCGGCTCGGGCGGGGCGGGAAAGTGGCGTGGCGGCGACGGGGCGGTGCGCCGGATAAGGTTCCTGGAGCCGATGACGGCGGTGATCGTCTCCTCCCGCCGCAGCGTCGCCCCGTTCGGCCTGGACGGCGGCGCGGAGGGCGCCGTCGGCCGGCAATGGGTAGAGCGCGCGGGAGGCGGCTGCGACTCGCTGACCGGGACGGATCAGGCGGAACTGGCCGCGGGGGACGTGTTCGTCATCGAAACACCGGGCGGCGGCGGGTACGGGCGGCCGTAGCGAACCGGCCATCCGTGCCAAAATGTGCCGGAGAGCCGCATATTGACCAAGTAACATACCGGCGCGGTTAAAATCACACGGCGACAGCTTTTTTCAACGCTGTTCAGGTTCAGGCGTATCTTGAAATTGACATAATATAATGCTACGCACGAAACGTCGCTGGCACCAATGCCGGCACGCAAGGCGGCGATGAGGCACATTCGATGTCGTCGAACCGATCCCACGCTGACAGGCCCGCGGCCGGGGCGCGGAAAACCTTAAAGTGGCTAAGTGTTCTGGGATTGGCCGTTGCGGCCGGCATGCTCGCCATAGGCGTCGCCATCCTGAAGGAAGCGCGGAATGACGCCTGGCTGCAGGCCCGGAAGTCCTCGGCCAATCTCGCGCTGGCGTTGGAGCGCGACATCGCCCGCAGCATCCTGAGCTGCGATCTGTCGCTCCAGGGCGCCATCGAGGCGCTGCGCCTGCCGGACATTGATCGTGTCAGCCCCGAAACGCGGCAGACGGCGATTTTCGACCGCGCCCTCCGCGCCGAGTCTATCGGCTCGCTGCTGGTGCTGGACGCCGACGGCAGGATCGTTGCGGATTCCACATCGGCCAGGCCGCGCAAGCTGAACCTGGCGGATCGGGACGATTTTGTCATGCTGCGGGGGCGGAGCGATGCGGGTCTGTTCATCAGTGCTCCGTTCCGCAGCCGGATGCGCGATGGCGACGCCAGCTTCGCGATCAGCCGCCGGATCAACAACGCCGGCGGCCAGTTCAACGGCGCGGCCATCGCAACCATGCGGTTGTCGTATTGGCAGGAGCGGTTGGCTGCCCTCGATCTCGGTCATCGCGGGGCCGCCGCCCTGTTCCGGACCGACGGCACGCTGATCGCCCGGCAACCGTTGCGCGACAGTGATTTCGGCCGCTCGTTGCAAGGCAGCCCAGGCTTCGAGACATTCGCCGCGGAGCCGTCGGGCCATTTCGTCGGCACGGACAGTCTCGATGGCGTGGAACGCCTGGTTACGTTCCGGCATGTCGACACGCTGCCTCTGGTGCTGACCATCGGCATCGCGGCGGACGACATCAACGCCACATGGTGGCCCGCAACTGCCGGCATCGGCGCGGTACTGATCGTCCTGTGCGGCGTGACGGCCACGTTTTGCCTTTTATTTCTGAGAGAGATCCCGCGCCACAGCGCGGCGGAAACGACCTTCCTGGAGGCGGCCGGGCGGTTGTCCGCCTTCACCGACACCGACGTCCTGACCAGGCTGGAGTTGCGCCGGACCTTCGACGTCAAATTGACGACGGAGTGGCAGAGGGCGATCCGATCGGAGACATCCATCGGCATGCTGCTGGTGGACATCGACCGATTCGCGGGATTCAATCGTGTTCATGGGAAAATTGAGGCCGATCAGGCGCTCAGCAAGGTCGCCGGATGCGTCAGGCAGAATTTGGGGCGCCCGGGGGACAGCGTGGCGCGCTACGAGGATGACCGCTTCGCAGGACTGTTGCCCGAGACGGAGCTGCATGGCATCAACCGCGTCGCGGAGAACGTCCGAGCCGCCGTCGAGGGCCTCCGCATCCAGCGCCGCGATCGGCTGGGCAAGTATCTGACGGTGAGCATCGGAATCGCCGCCGCCCGGCCAGCCTTGGGCAGCAATCAAGCTTCTTTGATCGAAACCGCCGCCGCGGCGCTGGCCGAGGCGAAACGGGGCGGACGCGACCGCGTCTGCGGAGCCGGGCCTCCCGGAACCGCTGCCCGGGTTCCGTCCGCCGGACCCGCTCAGGCCGTAATGGGCGGAGTGGTCGTATGATGGTAATGGAGCGTTCTCGGGCTGACTGGAATCGTGGCGGCGACCTTGGTCGTCCGTCGCCTTCCCGGTCAGCCTGAAACTCTGGCCCGAACGGGGCCGCACAGATGCCGGCCGGATCTACGCAAGCTGTCGGCACCGAACGGAGTGAGGCGGATGCATGGTGTGATAAGCGGGATGATTGCGGTCCTCGTGGCGGTGGTCGCGTTGGCCGGCTGTGAAGCAGGGGGGCCGCCGGGGTCGCCGGGGTCCGTCACCGCCTATGTGCATGGCAGCGTGGCAACCGAAGTCAGCGCTACGACGCACTGACAGCCGCACCCGTGTGCGTCGCGAGGATGTCCGCGACGATGTCGCCCAGCCGCTCATAGTCCCCGGACCGGTTGTATGCGAACGCTGACAGCCGCAGCCAGAGCGCGCCGTCCAGCGCATGAACCGGCGCGTCGGTTCCGGCCGCCAGCAACCGCGCACGGATCGCCAGCGCGTTCTGCGGACTTGCGTCGGCAACCGGCAGCCGGACCGTGCCCATCGCCGCCGCCAGCGTCCCCGTCGCGCCGGTTTCGGTATTCAGCCGCCCGGCGATGCGTTTGGTGCCGGCGGCGGCGAGAAGGCGGTTTCGCTGCCGCAGTTCCGCCCCGCCAAGCCGGTGGTGGCAGGCGATCGCCTCGCTGACCGCCAGGAAGCGGCTCGGGTCGGTTGTGCCGGTCCAGTCGAACTCCGCCAGAAAGCCCTTCCTGAAGCCGTGCGAGATCGTGCCCGGGTGCAAGCCCTGTTGGCGGTCCGGCCGGGCCTGCAGGAACCCGCAACCCTTCGGGGCGCACAGCCACTTGTGGCAGTTGCCGGCATACCAGTCGGCGCCGATGGCGCTGATGTCGAGGTCAATCTGCCCGGGGGCGTGGGCGCCGTCGATCAGCACCGGCACGCCCAAAGCATGGCACGCGGCGACGATGCGCGCCGCGGGCAGGACGATGGCGCTGGCGGAGGTGACGTGGTCGATCACCGCCAGCCGGGTGCGCGGCGTGATTGCGGCCGTCACAGCGGCGACCAAATCATCCTCGGCCGGGTTTGGGAAAGGGCGTCGCGGCCTCGGCGGCTGTCGCGCCGGCCCGTTGCGTGACGAACCGGACGGTGTTGCGCACGGCGCCATAGGCGTGGCTGAGGATCAGCACCTCGTCCCCCGGCCGCAAGCTCAGGGATTGCAGCACGGCGTTGCAGGCGGTCGTGGCGTTGTCCGTGAATACGATGTCGCGGCCATCGGCGTTGACGAAGCGGCCCGGGTCATCCGCCGCTTCGCGCAGGGCCGTGGGCAGAACCGTGCTGAAAAAGCGTGTCGGCTGCCGCTCCATCCGGTCCTGCCATGCGCGCTCGGCCTGGCGCACGGTCAGCGGGGTCGCGCCGAAGGAGCCGTGGTTCACGGTCAGGAAATCCGGGTCGAGGTCCCATTCGCGGCGAATGTCGGGGTCTGGCGGCATCATGCCAGGCAGTTTGGCACGCCGCCGCCCGTATCGCACCTGCCCGGCGGCTTATCCGCGTTCAGGAGCAGGTTTTGCCGCCGCTCGGCCGGTCGCCGGCGGCCTTGGCGGCGGATTCGGGCATGAAGGTGCCGGATTTGGTCTTGCCGTAGTAGCGGTCGCCCTCGCAATGGTAGACCTTGCTGGAGGAATTGACCCAGACCTGCCCGTTGCCGCCGCCGCTGGCACGTGTGGCGGTGGTTTTCGCGCCGGCCGGGGACCTGGCCGGTGGAGCGGCATCGGCTGTCCTGGCCGGGGGCAGCGCGGCATCGGCGCTGCCGGTGGCGGTTGCGGTCGCCGCTGCTGTCGTGCCCCAGCTTCCAACCCCGCCGTGGCCGCGGCAGGCGCCTGAGCGAGAGTTGCCGGAGAAGGAAGAACCGTCCTTGCAGGTGGCGGTCACGCTGGCGGCTGACTGCGCGCAGGCCCCGGCAGCCGCGAGCAGGCCAATCCCGAGCAGGCCAATGCCGAGCAGGCCGGACGACAAACGGGTGCGCATGGAGATTTTCTCCCTGGGATGACGCGATCATCCTGGGATTAATCTGTTGGCCCGGACAAGTTGCCGCGGGCGGTTCAACTGATCACAACTGAGACATTATAGCCCGCGCCGCGGATGTTGTTGCTGTAAATCGGTAATAAACTCACTATAATAATAACGTGGATCGCGATTCTTTCAGGCGTTTCTTGTGATGGCGGCACCGCGGCTGGCCCAGGCTCCGAACCGCAGCAGCGTACCGGCTATCGAAACAGTTGCCAATGGAACGTAGACGATCAGGCTGCGAATATTGCCGTGCAGCGGGTGGCTGAGGAAGCCGAACAGGAATGCGAAGGAAATCGTTTCCATCCCGAGGCCGCGCAACACCCGGTAGCAACCCTGGCCGATGGCATGCGCCGGACCGCGGAACGAGATCGCGGCGATCACGTAGGTCGAGATCAGGCCGATGGCAAAGAAGACAAAACGCGGATGAGCGAACGGCGTCTGACTCGAAACCTGCCAGAGCCGTATGAACAGGCCGGTGCTGACCAACTGCGCGGAGGCAAACGCCAGGCTGAAGTCCCGGCCGCGCCAGGACACCGGCTCGAATGCCGAACCGAACAGCGTCTTCAATGCGCTGCCGGCATAAGCCGGCCAGAACAGAATGAACGCCAGCAGGGCGCTGGACTGAAGCGACCGGTCGAGGCCCGTCGTATCGGTGCCGAAAATGAAAAGCGCAGCGGCAGCCAGCAAGGCCGCCGCACAGAATGCGATGCCGGCGAGCGTGGCGGTCTTCGGCGATCGTTTCATGTCCATTGCCTGTTTTATAACGCTTCCGGTTAACTGTAGCCCGGAACCGGCGCCGAGTCCACGGGTGCCGTTTTGTTACGCACCCTCAACACGCCGGTCGCCCCCCGATCGCCCGTCTGCGATATCCGTCCGGGCGGCACGCGGCCGGCGACCTATGCCGGGTAAACCCTCGCCTTCGACAGCTCCAGATCGCAGCTCTCGCCTACCACCGGGGTCCACCCCTCCGCTGGACTCAGCACCTCGATCGCATGCCCGGCGATCAGCAGCCGTACCCGCTTCAGCGGCCCGTTCGCATGCACGCTCAAAACATGCGCCGGTCCCGGACGCACCACAAACCCGATCTCATACGGCCGGATAAGGGCGATCGCCGCGCCCGGCCGGCACCCTGTCCGCAGCGCCACCGAGGGCAGCCCGGCGAACCGCGCCACACCATCCGCGACCGTGCAGTCCAGCCGGATCGCCTCCCCCAGAAACTCATGCACGAACGCGCTGGCGGGTTCCGCATACAGGCGATCAGGCGTATCCACCTGTTCGATCCGCCCCGCCTGCATCACTGCCACCCGATCGGCCATCTCCATCGCCTCGGCCTGGTCGTGCGTGACGAAGATGCTGGTCAGCCCGATGCGGTCGTGCAGATCCTTCAGCCACACCCGCAGCGTCTTCCGCACCTTTGCATCCAGCGCGCCGAACGGCTCGTCCAGCAGCAGCAGCGCCGGCTCGATCGCCAGCGCCCGCGCCAGAGCCACACGCTGCCGCTGGCCGCCGGAAATCTGGTCCGGATACCGCCCGCCCAGCTCGCCGATGCCCATCAGGTCCAACAGCGAGGCCACCCGCGCGCGGATCTCGCGCGCCGGGGGCCGTAGACGGCGAGGCCGGATCTCCAGCCCGAAAGCAATATTCCGAGCCACCGTCATATGCCGGAACAGCGCGTAGTTCTGGAACACGAAGCCCACCCCGCGCTCCCGCGCCGGAACTCCCTCCATCGCCCGGCCGCCGATGACGATCGTGCCGGCCTCGGCGAATTCCAGCCCCGCCAGCACCCGCAGCAGCGAGGTCTTACCCGACCCGGACGGGCCCAGGATCGCCATGAACTCGCCGTTGCTCAGCGACAGATCGACGGCATCCAGCGCAAGGATCGCTCCGAACGACTTCCGCAGCCCCCGCATTTCGACGTTCAATGCAATCCCCCGCGGCGGCCGATGCGCCATTCCAGGGCCGCCTTCACCGCCAGCGTCGCCAGCGCCAGCAACGCCAGCAGGCTGGCCATGGCGAAGGCGCCCACCCAGTCATAGTCGTTGAAAAGCGCCTCGATCTGAAGCGGCATGGTCATTGTCTGGCCGCGGATGTGGCCGGACACGACGGAAACCGCGCCGAACTCACCCATCGCCCGGGCATTGCACAGCAGCACGCCGTAGATCAGCCCCCAGCGGATGTTCGGCAAGGTCACCCGGCTGAATGTCTGCCAGCCGGAGGCGCCCAGAGTGATCGCCGCTTCCTCCTCGCTGGCATCCTGTTCCTGCATCAGCGGGATCAGGGTGCGGGCGACGAACGGGAACGTCACGAACACGGTCGCCAGGATCAGCCCCGGCAGCGCGAAGATGATCTGCACCCCGGCCTTGTCCAGGAACGACCCCAGCCAGCCGTTGATCCCGAACAGCAGCACCCAGACCAGCCCGGAGATCACCGGCGAGACCGAAAACGGCAGCTCGATCAGGGTGACCAGAGCGCCACGCCCGGGAAAGCGGAACCGGCTGATGCACCAGGCCGCGGACACCCCGAACACCGTGTTCAGCGGTACGCTGATCGCCGCGACAATCAGCGTCAGCCGGATGGCGGTCAGCGAGTCGGGATCGCTCAGCGTCGTCAGCGCGGCGGGAATGCCTTTGCGGAACGCCTCGGCCAGCACCACCACCAGCGGCAGCACCAGCAAGACGGTCAGCAGCCCCGCCGTCAGCAGGATCAGCATGACCCGCGTTGGAACGCTTTCCTGCGCCGCCGAGGTCGTCATGCCCGGCTCCGCATGCGGGCGCGCAGCAGGTTCAGCATCAGCAGGACGGCGAAGGACGCCAGCAGCATAACCAGCGCCAGCGCGGCGGCGCCGGCGTAATCAAGCTGCTCCAGCCGGATCAGAATCAGCAGAGGCGCGATCTCGCTGACCATCGGCATGTTGCCGGCGATGAAGATGACCGATCCGTACTCGCCGATGCCGCGCCCGAACGCCGCGCCGAAACCGGCCAGCAGGGCAGGGGTCAGCGCCGGCAGCACCACCCGCATCAGGGTCTGCCGCCGAGAGGCACCCAGAGTTGCGGCGGCTTCCTCGGCCTCCTTCGGCAGCTCCATGATCACCGGCTCCAGCGTGCGCACCATGAACGGCAGGCCGACGAAGACCAGCGCGACGAAGATGCCGAGCGGCGTATAGGCGACGCGGATGCCCAGCGGCAGCAGCAGCGCGCCGATCCAGCCGCGCGGCGCGAACAGGGCGGTCAGAGCGATGCCGGCGACGGCTGTCGGCAATGCCAGCGGCATGTCGATCAGCGAATCCGCGAGGTTGCGCAGCGGGAACCGGTAGCGGACCATCACCCAGGCGACCAGCAGCCCGAGCGGCATGTTCACCGCCGCGGCCAGCGCCGCCGTGCCGAAACTCAGGCGCAAAGCGGCCAAAACCCGCGGCTCGGTGACCGAATGCCACACCCCGGCGAGGCCGAGCGTCCACGGCCGCAGCGCCAGCAAGGTCAGCGGCAGCAGGACGATCACCGACAGCCAGACCACCGTGATTCCCAACGTCAGCGGAAACCCGGGCAAAGCTGATCGTCCGGGACGCAGGGTCATTTCCCCGGAGTAAAGATACGGTCGAATAGGCCGCCATCGGAGAAATATTTTGCCTGCGCCCGGTCCCAGCCGCCGAAATCTTCGATCGTCGATAGCGGCAGGGCCGGGAACTTATCGGCGTATTGCCGCGCCACGGCCGCATCGCGCGGGCGGTAGAAATTCTTCGCGATGATCTCCTGCGCCGGCTGCGTGTACAGGAACTCGAGGTACGCGGTCGCGACGTCGCGCGTACCCTTCTTGCCGGCGACGCTGTCCACCACCGACACCGGAGGTTCCGCCAGCACGCTGACCGACGGATAGACGATCTCATAGGCGTTGCCGAATTCCTGGCGGGCGAGCCAGGCCTCGTTCTCCCACGCCAGCAGCACGTCACCGAGCTCGCGCTGCACGAAGCTGTTGGTGGCACCGCGCGCGCCGGTATCCAGCACCGGCACCTGATGGAACAGGCGGCGTATAAAGGCTTCGACGGTTGCCTCGGTGGCGCCCGGCTGGCGCTGCGCCCAGGTCACGGCGGCCAGGAAATTCCATCGCGCGCCGCCCGACGTCTTCGGATTCGGCGTGATCACCGCCACATCCGGCTTCAGCAGATCGGCCCAGTCATGCACGCGCTTCGGATTGCCCGGGCGCACCAGGAAGACGATCGTGCTTGTATAGGGCGAGGCGTTGTCCGGCAGCCGCGTCTGCCAGTTGGCGGCGACCAGCCCGCGCTTCGCCAGGGCGTCGATGTCGGCCGCCAGCGCCAGAGTGACGACATCCGCCTGCAAGCCTTCCAGCACCGCGCGGGACTGCGCGCCGGAGCCGCCATGCGACTGGTTGATGCTGATCTCCTCGCCGGTTTTCGCCTTCCAGGCAGCGACGAACGCCGGGTTGATGGCGCGGTAAAGCTCCCGGGTCGGATCGTATGAGACGTTCAGCAGCGTTGTCGCGGCGGAGGCGGGGCGAGGCGAGGCGGCCATCAGTGCCAGCGTCGCAGAGAGCGCGGCGCGGCGGGAAACGGGTCGGGATGCTGGCAAAAATCCATTCCTATTGCGCGGTATTCTTTCAGCCGCTCCTCTAGCATGCGGCTGCCACGGCGGGCAGGGGGGCCTGCCGATTGGCCGATACAACGGCCGCAAACCGTGTGAAAGTGACGAATTAACAACTATTTGCAGCCGGCCGGGGCGGGTGGCCGCGCTTATTCCACTTCAATTGTGCGTGGAACGTAGCCGGCGGCGGCGCCACGGCCGCCGTGCCGAGCCTGCCGCCCTGCATCGCCTTGCGGGCTTTGCCGCCTGCCTGGCGGACATCGCGGATCAGGCCCATCGGCGCCAGCGCCGGCGCAAGGTGACAGAAGCGCCCGCCCGGGCTACTGAGCCCGGCCGTCTTCAGGAAAGGATACTCTCCCATGCGCGAGACCCCGATCCGCGGCATTCGCGGCAAGGCCTGAGGTCCATGGCCCCGGCGGATGCCTGCCGCATCTACCTGATCACCCCGCCCGCGCTCGATCCCCAGCGATTCGCCGCCTTGCTGGCGGCGGCGCTGGATGCCGCCGACGTGGCGGCGGTTCAGCTTCGGCTGAAGGACGCAGGCGACGATGTCTGGCGCCGCGCGATCGACGTGCTGCGTCCGGTCTGCCAGTCGCGCGACGTCGCATTCCTGCTGAACGACCGCGTCGATCTCGCGCGCCCGACGGGCTGCGACGGCGCCCATGTCGGCCAGGAGGATATGCCGGCGCGGGATGCCAGGCGGCTGCTGGGCCCGGACCTGACCTTGGGCGTGACCTGCCATGGCAGCCGCGACCTGGCGATGCAGGCCGGCGAGGACGGCGCCGACTACGTTGCGTTCGGCGCCTTCTATCCGTCATCGACCAAGGAGGTCACGGCGCTGCCCGGCCCCGAGATCCTGCAATGGTGGTCCGAGATGATGGAACTGCCGAGCTGCGCCATAGGCGGCATCACGCCGGAGAACTGCGCCCCCCTGGTCCGCGCGCGGGCGGATTTCCTCGCCGTCGCCGGCTGTGTCTGGAACCACCCGGACGGTCCCGCCGCCGGCGTGAAGGCGCTGAGCGCGGCCATCGGCGCGGCACGATGAAGCGGCTCCGGTGCGCCGTCGGCCTGGCCGCGCTGGTCGCGGCACCCGCCCGGGCGGCGGATTCGATCGAACTGTGCCGGGGCGTCGCGGCGCTGGTGTGGTCATCCGTCGCCACCGCGCCGCTGCGCGAACAGACCCCGTTGAAGCAACTGGCCGAGGCGGCGCCCCGGTCGGTCAAAGTCGCGGAGAGCGGCGGCCTCGGCAAACCCGGCCAGTCCGTGGCCGATGCGCTGGCGCGCGACCACGCCGCCCCGGC
The DNA here is from genome assembly GCA_903851415.1 of uncultured Rhodopila sp. GTDB lineage: Bacteria > Pseudomonadota > Alphaproteobacteria > Acetobacterales > Acetobacteraceae > Rhodopila. The sequence goes on from CAINOE010000104.1 coordinate 25,668, forward strand.
GGATCTGGTAAGGAAACTGGGGGAGCTGCCGCCGGCCCGGGCGCTGCGGTTCGGCACGGGGCCGCTTTGGCTGCTCGACCGGGTCGATGGCACGCTCGGCTGCCACACCACGCTGGCGGTCGCCGTCCCGGCCACCGGTCCGGCGCATGAGGTGGCGCTGCCCACGCTTGGCGAGAATGCTGACCTGTGCGCCCTGTCGGCGCTGACCGCCGTTTCCATCGGCGGCGACCCGGCGCTGTGGATCGAGCAGAGCGGCGCTTTCAGCGATGCGCAGGCGCGGTCGACTGTGACGGTCGCCGCGGTGCGCCCCGATGGCTTCGCGCCGCCGTGCACCGTGACGATCGACTACGCGGTGGCCGGGCACGTGGCGCATGCGTTCTGCGACGGCATCGACTGCGTGCCGCTGATCCGCACGGCCGAACTGCTGGCGATGCGCCTGCGCAACGGCGAGACGGCGGAGACGCTGGGTGCCGGCGTGGTCTCGCCCGAAGTGCCGGAGGACGCGGCGGATTACCGCCGCATGGCCGCGGTCGTGGCGGCGGACACGCAGCCGCTGGAGCTGCCGACGTTCGGGGTTTCCCTGGATACGCCCTATACCGCGTTCTCCGATCCGGTGTCGTTTCCGCTGCGGCTGCAGGATGGACGGATTTACCTGGCGCGTATCGGGCATGGCAGCTTCGGCTGGCGGATGAGCCCGGATACGCTGCTGGCGGTGTATCGGTTGCGGGACGATCATCCGGTCCCCGCCGCATCGGTTTACGTCGCGGCCCGGCCGAATGGGATCGCGGCGGTGTCGGTGCAGGCTCCGTAGTCCGTGGAGGAGCTCGCCGTCCGGCGCGGACGCCGGCGGCCGGACGGCACCGTGCGCACAATAGTATGGTCTATCAAAGTTGAAGTATTCGCGGACACATCGGTTCGAACTCAAATATATTACCGGTGATCGACAGAATATCACCGCCGCCGCCTCCCATACCGGCTAAGTCGCATGTGCTCTAGGCGAAACGGCACATGTGCCAAGCATCAGGTTGATTTTCATGACGAAAATGGCAGGCCGATCGGCTTTTGTATTGAGGACGACGGTGGGCGGCCGGTTCCTCGCCGAGCTCGGGCATGAACGGCGAAATGGCAACATTTCACCGGATGCCGAGCAACGCCTGAAGCAGGCGTTCCGGGATCTCGGCTGGGACGCGGAAAGTGCCACGCTGGTCGCGGCGATCAACAACGAGATTGAACGCGGAGAACGCGATGCTGCCACCCTGCGGGAGCTGCGCGTCACGTTGTTCGGCGAAAAATAGGCGTTCAGCCAATCGACCGGTTCGCTTGTACTGGCTGGCTCCCGCCGAATGGTGCCGTCGGGCGGCAACGCGAACACGCGGAAGGCAACGTCCGATCGAGGTCCGACAATGTTATGCCAGTCCGCGTTGAGACTGACCCGCCGGGTCCCGCTTTTACGTCATGGCCCGGCGTGTCCGGGCCACGTATAGCGGCACTGTCGTTGTGCAGGTGGCCCGGACAAGACCGGCACCGGCGTTTACGGGAAGAGTCGCCCTCGCCGGCCGCTGCTATTTACTGACATGCGGGGGTGCGCGTAGCGATTTTTTCTGACAGCACCGGGGAATGATTCCGGCGCAAATAGTTGACGAACCGCGTTGACAACGGCGGCTGTCCGGCTATTGTGGATACCGCTCATGCAGGAGAAGCCATCGCTACACGGGCGGGAGATCTGAAGTCCTCGCCGCACGGGCGTCTCCACTGCCCGAACAGACCAATTGGAAGAACGTTTCTTGCAAACATCCTGCCGCGGTTGCGTCGCGGCATTCCCGGCAGCCGGGAATTCAAGAAAACGAAAACGCTCCCGATTTGGAGGGTATCCGAAAGATATTCTTTCCAGCCTTGCCGAAGAACAGTCGGAATCGTCACTTCCGTAACCTGCGAGGGGTGGGCCAGGCACGATTATGTCTGGCCTTTTTGCCATGTCCGCGCCCAGCGCTCACAGATCGCTGAGCCAGCCCTTGGCCGCCGCGTAACGAACCATCTCCACCCGGGTCTGGAACCCGAGCTTCGCCATTGCCCTCGCCTTATAGGTATCGACCGACCTGCGACAGCTCCTCCTCCAGGACGGCTCGCCGCTCAGTTTCCAGCTTCAGCGACGCGCCGCGGCCTGCCATTGCGTTACCCGCAGATCCAGTTCGCGCGTCAACGCCTTCTGCTTCAGCCGAGCGGCTTCGCGTTCCCGCGCAAGCTGGTCGATGCGCCGCAGCACCACCTCCAGCAATGAAACGCGCAACTGCCGGGCGGCCTGCATGTCGGCGGCGGTCCAGGGCATCGCATGCAGGCTGACCAATTGCTGCCAGGCGGCGAAGCTGGCGCGCGGCGTCAGCATGTCCCCATTTGGTCCGGCCTGGACCGGTTTGTTCGGGTTGCCACCCCAGGTCACCGTGGTCCGCACCTCCGGACGGAACCACAGGACGCAATCGGCTGGCGTTTTCGAGACCGACACGGCCAGCAGCCCGCTGGCGAGATGGGCATAACGCTCCGCCGGCTTATACATCGGCGGCAGGCAGTCGGTCTGGAACACGCCTTCATTGGTGGTGGCGTTCAGCCATGCCACCAGCGCCTCGACATCGTCCGCCTCCGGCGCAAAGCCGAAGCTGTCATAGCGTCCGTCGATCCAGACGCCGACGCCCTCGGCCGTTATCAGGTCCAGCAGATTTGGCCGAAACCGGATCAGCCCGCGGGCAAGATCGGACTCCTGGCTCATGCGCCTGACCAGTTCCTGATGCATGCGCCGTCGTCGTCCGCCCTTCGAGTCCCTCCGCCACGACCAACGTCTCGATCCGGGTCGAGATCATCGCCGCAAAGATTTCGCAGGTGTCGCGGGTGCGATATGCCAGGTAACGCGGCGTTGCGTGGTGGCAGGCGATCAGGCCCCAGAGCTTGCCGCGGACGATCAGCGACAGCGACATGGATGCGACAACGCCCATATCGGCCAGGTATTGGCGATGCACGGGTAAACGCTGCGCAGCATGCATTGGCTGAGGTCCAACGGGAGCCCGGTCGCCGGATTGAGCAGCGCCTCGATGGGGGCGGATGCGTAGCGTGCATCCCGGTATCAGGCGGCTCCAGTTGCTAATATATAATGTACGCGCCCGCTTCGGGATGTCCGAGGGCGGGTAGTGCAGGCCCGGGAAGCCTTCAACATCCGGGTGGCGGGCCTCGGCAAGCACGGTGCCGCTGTCGTCGGGCAAGAAGCGATCGGCCATGACGCGGTCGAACCCGGTCACCGCGCGCACCTCCCCGACAACGGCTTCGCATAGCGTCCCCACGGTGTCGCCGCCCGCATGAACGATGCGCAGATCATCCGGATCCGATGCCGGCAGCGCGCCATGCGGAAGAACCGACCCCGGAATGTGGATCGGCTCCCGGTCGCAGTTGGTAAGGTCGTACGCGCCGGCATCGGCGCGCGAGTCGGTCAATGTGGCATCCTGCCGGGCAAACTTCGACGGGTGGCCAGCCACCCCGATGCGACACATTAGGAGACCTCCGGCGCTGCCGCCACACCATTTTCCCGGCCGGACACCCATTTGTCTCAGCGCCGGTTTATTCCGGAGGAAATCTTCAACCCACGGATTGCTCAAAACATTGTTATCCCGTCAGGAGAATTCTGACGACCTAGGAATATAAAGGCGAAATACCGACGTTAAATGCATCGATTTAGATTGGCACAGGCGCCATATAAATGGCATACCAGAACGGGCGTCTCAATTAGGGTCGCCGCCATGGGAATTGTCGCAAATGAGAGATTCGACGCGCGCTCTGTTTCCCCGAAAGACCTTTGCCACCGAGCTGGATAGCGCGGATCTGGATCATGACGACGGTGCCGCCGATGCGGCCGCGAGCCGGACGAACGACCGGCGGCACAAGCGCCTGCCGCAAACCAAACGCCACGCGACGAGGGCTGCCAGGCCAGGAATGCTGCTGGCCGAGCGGACCCGCGAGCTGCTGATCGCACAGGGGACCCTGCGGATCGAGGCTGAGGCGCGCGTGCGTCTTGAGGTGTTGCTCGGCCAGGCAGGGAAGGTGCCGTCGGTCGCCTACCATGCCAGCGGTCTCGCGCACGATCTGAACAATCTGCTCGGTGTCATCATGTGCAGCCTGGAGGCGATGGAACGCCGGATCGATGCCGGCGGCGTGGACGGGATGGCGCGATACCTGTCCAATGCCGTTACCGCGACCGAGCGTGCGGCTTCGCTCAGCCGCCGGTTGCTCGATTTCGCGCGACCCCGGCCGCCCGGCGCCAGGCCGACCGATCCGCAGAGCCAGATCCGCGGCTTGGACGATTTGTTGCGCAGCGTAGCCGGCACGAAGATCGACTTCGTGCTTGAGACGGACGGCGCGAGCTGGCCGATCATGTGCGACCCCGATGAGTTTGATAATGCCCTGCTGAACCTGGTCATCAACGCGCGTGACGCCATGCCGCTGGGCGGTAAGCTGATCTTGCGGATCGCAAACCTCCGACTCGATGAAGCAGCCGTCCGGGCGATTGGCGGCGGCGCCGGTGCGGGGGATTTCGTTGCGATATCTGTGACCGACACCGGCGTTGGCATCGCGCCGGAGGTCATTTCACAAATATTTGAACCATTCTTCACGACGAAGGGCGGCCAGGGCACGGGCCTGGGATTGGCTATGGTCGACAGTTTTGCCAGGCAGACCTCCGGACGCGTGCAAATCGACTCGGAACCAGGCCAAGGCTCGACATTCCGGCTGTATCTGCCCCGCTGCAACGCCTGTGGCGCCTGCACTTGCGGCAATGGCGCATTGCCGCCGGCGGCCGTGCCTCGCCCGGGATTCGGGCTGGCTGCGGCGTCCCCGGCTGTGGCGATATCGGAATAGTGTCCGTCAAGTGACGGACATGGCCGGGCCTTGTCGGTGATACGGACGACCTGTACTGGCTTTGTCAGGAAAATTACCTACATTTAACTCTACTGCCACACAAGATACCGACAAGACTCGGCAACCGACAATGCATAGTATCATTGCGGGTCTTGGCGTTCGGGAATGCTACCGGCCAATCAGCCGCCCGCCTGATCGCAACCGGACCCGTTGGTCATTCAACACGGGACAGGACGCGATGCCTGAAGGCTCTTCAAACATCATGGCAATCATTCGCGGCGGCGAGCCACACCTCGCGGATCAACTCACTGCCCGAGACGTCCAAATCGGCCACCGCTTGCGGCGGCAGCGCGTGCTTGCCGGTTTCTCCCGGTTCACGATGGCCAGCCTGCTGGATATCAGCGAAGAGCTAGAGGGACATGGCCGGGCCGTGTCGGTCACGGGGCTGACGCTCGCCCGCCTTGTCCGGCAAATCACTGACAGCCAACGCCTCAATCGGAAAAGATATCTGCTGGACACATCAATCACAAAGGTGTATTAGACTCTCCTCTTTATCGATCGGTCGTGCGACCGGTCAATCGGCCGGTTGCCCGATAGCAGCCGGAAACGTCAACGCTTTTTTTTGAGACGAGGACACGATGCCCGAAGGTGCCATGAACATGGGGACTGTTATTCGCGGTAACGGGCAACAGGTCGTGCAACCCATCTCACCCAACGACACGCAGATCGGCCACCGTATCCGGCGGCAGCGCCTGCTCATCGGTTTGTCCCAGGCCAGAATGGCCGCTGCGCTGGGTATCAGCGAGCAGTTGCTCGAAAGCTATGAAGTCGGCTCGACGTGGATCGATCTGAATAGCCTGATCGAAATCGCTGAAGTTCTGGGCGTTGATATCAACTTCTTCAATCAGGGTTCCTCCGTTCGAGGCGGTTCAGCGTCCGCAACCCACAGCGGCAGCCATGGCCCCCGAGTTGCGAGCCCCTTGGGGTTGGGCCATCCCATCTTTCCCGGCAAAATGCGAATGCGCTGGCTTGGATGATGCGGTGGCGCCGCTTTGCGCCATCTAGCTGACCTGCGCCCTGGAAGCGATCCGGGCGTACTCCAGGGTCCTCGGTCCGGACCTGCGCCGGACCGAGGACTCTCCGTTATCAAGAAGCAGCAGCGAGTGTTTGAAGAACGAGCTGGCCGATAGGGATGATCCCGCGGGCACCAATGCTCGGCATGGCTCTGGCGGAAGCGCGCATCCGGCTGATTGAGGCCAAGCTGCCAACTGCCTGCGATGCAACCGCGGTCCGGCGCGCCTCGGCCGATGCCGAGGCGGCGCCCGGCCGGCGATCACCGCCAGCGGCCCAGACGCGCGCTCAGCCGATCCAGGAATCTCTCCCGCTCCACCGGCGTGCTGGAATCCATGCGTGTCAGGGCCATCCAGTCCACCCGGCAGCCCCGGGCGCACAGGGGCCGCAGGCCGCGCCCGATCAGGCGCCGATCGGGCCAGCCAACCAGCCAAAGGCGCCAGCGCTGCGAACCATAGGTGGTCACGACTCCGATGCGCCGGATATTGGTCAGCAGCGGACGCAGACCGCCTCGGCCGTCGAGGTGAAAGGCGACACCCGGCAGCCAAACCCTGTCGAGCCAGCCCTTGAGCATTGCAGGCGGCCCGAACCACCACGTTGGATAGACCAGCAGCAGCGCCTCCGCCTTCCGGAGCGCCTCCACATGGTCCTCGATTCCGGCCCGGTTGGCGGACTCGTCGTGGAAAAGGGCACGCTGGGTCGCGGTCAATGCCGGGGAGAACCCCTCCCGGTAGAGGTCGCGCACCTCCACCGCATGGCCGGCCGCCTTCAGGGCGCCGGCGGCGGCGTCGCGCAGGGCGGCGGAGAAGCTGTCCGCACACGGATGGCAGTAGATCAGCAGCACATGCATTGGACGTCCGGCGATTCGCTGCGCTTGAGGCTGCGCGCCAGCGGCAAAACGACAACCGATCGGAAGCCCGCCCGCGTCATTCGGCATCCATCTTCGGGCCACGGTCCGGCGTCCGGCGCGTGGCCGTCCAAACCCGCCGCACGACTGCCGTCGCAAGCCAGACCAGGACGCGGAATGCGACGATCGCCAGGGTGATCTGGACCCACAGCCCGAAATTGCCAAGCGTGGTTTCCAGACGGTCTCCCCACGGGTAGGGCAGGAGGTCGCATCCGCGCTCGATCATCGCCGTGGTGCTGCGCTTCCACCAGGTCAGGGTTTGCGGGAGATAAATCCAGCCATATGCATAGGCTGCGAGAACCGCGCCCGCGGTCCAGACCCGGAAGAATTGGCTGCGCAACCATAGTTTCGTGTTGTTCAGGTTGGCCAAGTCCGGCACTCCACGCTGTCCGCGGTTCAGTCCGCCGAAACCAGGCTAGCCTCGTCCCGCAAATCCTGTTGGCGCTGCGTCACCCTTCGCTCATGTGTTGCCTGATTCTTGGTGCATATCAGGCTGTAGGGCCGACCTTTCTTTTCGGTAATGGTATCGAGATCGCACGCGGCGGTTCGTATGGTCTCGGCGACATGGCCGCGATCCGCCTCCACGGCGCGATACGTCCAGGTCTGTTGCGTCGCATCGGCCAGGAAGCGGCTGAGTTCGCCGCAGCGCGCGCACCGGCACCCGACAGTGCTCGCCCGCTTCCAGTCCGGCGGGGGCGCCAGAGGCAAGGCGATGCGGGCGCGCACATGCGCCAGGCACGCCGCCCGCAGACGCGCCACCGCAGGCAGATTCGCGGCGGCACCAAGTTTATAGGCCGCCGCCGGCACCAGCACCGTGTCGAAATCGTACAGCTTCGGATCGTCCAGCATCGCCGCCACGGCCTGGTCCGCCAGCGCCGCATCGATCGCGCTCAGCGCGGTCAGCATGTCGGCCACGAACGCGGGATCGACTTTGTCGCCTCGCCAGGACCATTCGCGCAGTTTCGCCGCCGCCGCGCCGCGCGGCATGGCGCCCAGCAACGAAGCCGCCGCCTTCGCCAACGCGGTGTTTTCTTTTGGCGACAACGCCGCGCGCGCCAGCAGATCGGCGCAGGCGGCGAATCGCTGCCCGGCATTGGCTGCGACGATCATCGCAACCAGCTCCGCCGCGCGGTCCGGGGCAAAAAGCTCCAGGGCCGCAATAACCGCCGGATTGTCGCGCCTGGCATAGCCTTTGCCCGCCCCGGCCACCCGGCAGAGGAACCCGCTGATACCGTCCGTATCGCCAAGCCTGGTCAGTGCGGTCAGCAGCCCCGTCGTGTGGCTGTCTTCATTGACCAGGGTTCCGCTATGGTCCGGCCAGTCATCGCCCATGCGTTCGGCAAGCTCATGCGCCTCCCGCCATAGCGGCGACGCGCGGTCCGCCCCGGAGGCCGCCCACCGTTCCGCCAGATCGAGCAGATGCGGCACCGTCACGCCAAGCCCGGCCTGCGTCAAAACCGCCAGGGCCCGGTCGTTCGGCCAGACGACCAGAGCCGCGCGCCGGTAGCGACGCTCAAACGAAACCCCGGCATTGCCGCTGGCTTCTTCAAAATGCAGCTCGTCGGGCTCCAGTTCGTGGAATGGATCGGGCGGCGACAGTTCATCCTCGGTGACCGGGATTTCGCCCCAGGGAACCGGGTTGCCGTCCGGGGCACGCCAATCCGAAAGAGCGATGTTCCAGTCGTCGATCTCGCCCACTTCGAAATCGTCGTCATCGTCGTCGTCGCGCGACCAACTCCGGCGGCGGCCGTAATCGTCGCCATACCCGGCCGAACCGAATTCCTCCAACGTCACCAGAGCCAGATGCACGGCGCAATCGGCCTGCTTCGCCGCCGCCGCCAGCACACCGGCCGCGGCGGCATCGGCGCCTTTCAGCACGGAGAAATCCAGTTCGGGCGCGGTGTAGGCGTGCTCCAGCGGGTAGACCAGCTTTTCCGGCACGGCTTCGTCACCATCCATCGCGGCTCGCCAGCCGCGCAGCAGGGCGGCAACCTTGTCCTGCTCGCTGGCGTAGCTCGGCGGCTGCGGTGCGCCGCCCGTGCCGCGGCGGATCAGGTTGTAGATCAGCGACAGGCGGCATCCGGCCGTCACCGGCAGCACTTCGTGCAGGCAATCGGCGTAGAAGGCGGCGAACGCCGCTTCGGCCGGGTCTTCGGTGCGCAGATCGAGCTGGACGGAACGGTCCTTGTGCCGAACCACCAGCTCGCCGCCGGTGCAGAACGAAGGCAGCACGACGACCAGCGTGGCGAACATGCCCGGGGCCTTCTCAGTGTCCCGGTGACTGACAAAGAAGCTGCCCTTGTCATAGATCAGCAGCTTGTAGAATTCGGCCTCGATCGGGTCGCTGACTCCCAGCCCCTCAGCGGCCAGCTCCAGCATCGCCGCCAGCGTCTGCGGCCAGTGCCTGCCTTCGATGCGCACCCGTGGCGGGCCGATTTGCCAGGTGTTGCGGACGGAAGTGTCGATGATGGTGTCGGGGCCGCGGCCGTACGGCGCACGCTCCGCCACCGCAACCAGTTGCTCCGCCTGCACCGGCAGCAAGGGCAGGGCGATCGGACCGACTCCGTCCACCGTCAGCGAAGGAGCCAGCAGCCTTGCGATGCCCCGGGTATAGAAATCCCCCGGGCGGAGCGCCTGGCCCAAAAGATCGGCGAGTTCGGTTACGAAAGACGACATCGTTCCGCCCATTGTCATGTGGCCGGAGCTTGGCATACGGCGCCGAGTCGCGTACCACAACCGGACCAGACTGCAACAGGATCCAAGCCATGCCGGATAAGACCTATCCCGTGACGCGCAGCGATGCCGAATGGCGCCGCATACTGACGCCGGATCAGTACCACGTGATGCGCGCCCATGGCACGGAGGCGCCCGGAAGTTGCGCCCTTCTGCTGGAAAAGCGTCCCGGCCGCTTCACCTGCGCCGGCTGCGACCAGCCGCTGTTCGAGTCGAAGCTGAAGTTCGAAAGCGGCACCGGCTGGCCGAGCTTCAACGATCCTGTGAAAGGCGCAGTCGAGACATCGGTCGACAGCAGTCATGGCATGATCCGCACCGAGGTGCATTGCGCCACCTGCGGCAGCCATCTCGGCCACGTCTTCGAAGACGGCCCGCCCCCGACGCATCTGCGCTACTGCATCAACGGCGTGGCGATGAATTTCGTGCCGGAGTGATTGCGCAGCGTCTTGCGCAGCCAGGCGTGCCGCGATCACGCGATGGTGGACGCCTGAGAACCGGGACGGCGGGACGACGCAGGCCGCTCTGCCAGCCATGTCAGCGGCCACCTGCCTGGCGCTTGCGGGTCTTCGCTGCCGCCGGACACGCCATTGCGGTATCGGCGGCGGTTGCATTTTTTTACCTACTTAACCGCGTTTTTGGGAGGCTTATTGCATTCGTCGATGTGCCCGGTTTGTCGCTTCTGCCTATTGGTGCAGGAGGACCTGTCGCCTCGCCTCACGGTTATATTCCTCGCCAGAACACCATCGCTATTGCCCGACCCTGCATTGTCTCAGCCTTTGGTAGTGGTTTTCACTGAAGATTTTTTTTGGAGGCATTGATCCAATGTTAGACTAACATCGTTATAATAATATCTACTGTCTATTTTGCGAAACGTGGCGTCTATTTTGGGTATTTTTGGCGGTTAACATTTGAAAATACCTGCCACGACAAATATTCGTGTCGACACTCATTGCAAATATTGCTAAATCGTTCTACAGGAAATCAAAGGCAACACTCGCGGGGACAACGCACATGGCCACTCCCGACCTTGGAATCGACGCAGACCTCAACGGGGCCATCCCGTTTGATGCCGAGAGCCAATGGAACCTGCCGGTTGAAAATGCGCCGCTCCTTTGGGACTCCGCCCAGATCATGGCGTCGATCGATACCGTTGTCGGCTTGCACCCGGATTTCGGTTCGGGAACCTACAACGGCATTGATATCGGCATTCCCTATGTCGTCGTCCCGGCCGATCAGCCGCTGGTTCCGTTCATCAACAACCTCTACACCACCGAGTCCGATCCCGGCCCGTTCCCCATCCCTGACGACCCGCCGATCGAGGGCGCGGGCGGCACGGGCTATAACGACAATCATTTGATTGTTTTACAGTTGGATGCGAACGGCAATCTCGCCGAAGAATACGACTTCTTCCAGCTCAGCCAGAACGCGGACGGCGTCTGGCAAGGCTACTCCGTCGAGTTCAATCTCACCGGGGGCGACGACCAGATCCCGATGGGATGGACGTCGGCCAACGCGGCCGGACTGCCGGAATTTCCCGGCCTGATCACCTATGACGAGGTTCAGGAGGCCATCGCGCAGGGCGGAGTGAACGGCCACCTCGACCACGCCCTCGCGTTTTCGCTGACGTCCTGGAGCATCGGCAACGCGATTTTCGGCGCGGCCGAACACGAGACGAATGGCGGCGGCGCCGCGGCCTTCGGGATGCGCTTTGTGCTCAGCCCCGACTTCCAGATCGACCAGAGCCTTCCCATCGAAGACATCGTCATCCTCAACACTCTCAAGATCTACGGGATGATCCTGATCGACAACGGGGCGAACTTCTTCCTGTCGGGCGTGCCCGATCCGCGCTGGAACAACGCCGATCTGGCGCTGTTGCAAACTGCGGTCAGCGGTTCCGATTTCGAGATCGTGGACACCACCGGCCTGGTGCCGCCCCCGGCGATAACCGTCGGCACCGGTGCCGATTCCCTCGTTCTCCAGGTCAGCGGGGACGCATACCAGGGCAACGCGCAGTTCACCGTCACCGTGGATGGAAGCCAGGTTGGCGGCGTGCAGACCGTCCTGGCCGTCAACTCCAGCAGTCAGACCCAAGAGTTCATCCTTCGGGGCGACTGGGGGGGCGCCACCCAGAACATCGTGACGATCAACGTCGTTAACGCATCGAGCGACGCGAACGGCACCCGCGACATGTACCTCCAGAGCGTGAGCTACGACGGGACCGCGATCACCGCTGATACGGCGGCCGTGGCCACGACAGGCTCCACGTCATTCATAGCCGGGCTAATTCCGGCGGTCGGATCGGGTCCGGACCTGCTCAAATTGCACATCTACGAGACCGCATACCAGGGAGACGCGCAGTTCACCGTCAGCGTTGACGGTGTGCAGCTTGGCGGGGTCCTGACCGTGACGTTGCCCGGCGGCGGCCGGACCGAAGAGTTCGACGTCTATGGTAGCTGGGGGTCCGCGCAGCAGACGGTCACTGTCAATTTCACCAATGGAGTGAGCGACGCCGGAGGCTCCCGGAACCTGTTCATCTGGGGGATGAACTACGACGGCACCGATTACGACAATAACGTTGCGAATCTTTGGGGCGGCGGTGCTGCAGCCTTCCTGATCGGAACCGCAACGCCGATCGGCACGGGTCCGGACTCGCTTGTGCTGCATGTCTCTGAGGCCGCTTACCAGGGCGATGCGCAGTTCACCCTCAGTGTCGACGGAATCCAGGTCGGCGGCGTCGAGACAGATACGCTGTTGGGCGGGATCGAGGACTTCACCTTCCAGGGCAACTGGGGTTCCGGGCAACACTCGGTGGTCGTCAATTTCGTCAACGGACAGAGCGACGCCGGAGGATCGCGGAATCTCTACGTCGAAGGCATGTCCTGCGACGGCACAAATTACGGCAACAACTATGCGAATCTTTACGGCGGCGGCACCGGGTTCTTCATGGTCGGAACCGCGGTCCCAATCGGCTCCGGACCGGATTCCCTCGTGTTGCGGGTCAGCGAGATTCCCCACCAGGGTAACGCGCAATTCACCGTCAGCGTGGACGGAATACAAATCGGCGGGGTCGAGACCATCATCGCCCTCAACGCCGGCAATGAGACCCAGGCGTTCACCTTCCTCGGCGACTGGGGCACCACCCGGCACGTCGTCACGGTCAACGCCGTGAACGACGCGAATGACATGATCCTTCAAGGCGTGAGCTACGACGGAACCGGCTACACCGCCGATACCGCGGCGCTGTCCACGACGGGCACCACGTCATTCACAATCGGGCAACTTCCGCCGACCGGCACGGGTTCGGACTCGCTCGTGCTGCATATCGCCGAGACCGCCTACCAGGGCGACGCGCAGTTCACCGTCAGCGTGGATGGAACCCAAATCGGCGGCATTCAGACAGTAACGCCGTCGGGCAATGCCGAGGACTTCACCTTCCAGGGCAACTGGGGTTCCGGGCAGCACACCGTCATCGTCGACTTCGTCAATGGACTGAACGACGCCGGCGGATCCAGGAACCTGTTCGTCAGGGGCATGAGCTTTGATGACACCGATTACAACGATAACGTAGCGAATCTGTGGGGCGGCGGCATTGGAGCCTTCCTGATCGGACCCGCAACGCCGATCGGCTCGGGCTCGGACTCGCTCGTGTTGCATGTCGCCGAGACCGCGGACCAGGGCGACGCGCAGTTCACCGTCAGCGTTGACGGAACCCAAATCGGCGGGATTGAGACGGCAACGCTGCCGGGCGCGATCGAGGACTTCACCTTCCTGGGCAACTGGGGCTCCGGTCAGCATTCGGTCGTCGTCAATTTGGTCAACGGACAGGGCGACGCAGGAGTATCGCGGAACCTGTTCGTGGAAGGAATGAGCTACGACGGCGCCGCCTACGCAAACAACACGGCAAATCTCTACGGCGGCGGCTCCGGGTCCTTCCTGATCGGAACCCCGGGGCCCATCGGCTCCGGTTCCGATTCCCTCGTGCTGCACATCGGCGAGACCGCCTACCAGGGCGACGCGCAGTTCACCGTCAGCGTTGACGGAACTCAGATTGGCGGTGTCGAGACGGCAACGCTATCGGGCGGGCTCGAGGACTTCTCCTTCCTGGGCAACTGGGGTTCCGGGCAGCACACGGTCCTGGTCAATTTCACCAACGGACTGAGCGGCGCGGGGGCATCACGGAACTTGTACATCGAAGGAATGAACTACGACGGCACCGCTTACAACAACAACACGGCAAATCTTTACGGCGGCGGCACCGGAGCCTTCCTGATCGGACCCGCAACGCCGATCGGCACGGGTGCGGACTCGCTCGTGCTGCATGTCTGCGAGGCCGCTTACCAGGGCAACGCGCAGTTCACCGTCAGCGTTGACGGGATTCAGGTCGGTGGCACAGAGACAGCGACGCTGCCGGGCACGCTGGAGGACTTCACCTTCCAGGGCGACTGGGGGGCCGGGCAGCACTCGGTCGTCGTCAACTTTACCAACGGACTAAGCGACGCGGGAGGATCCCGCAACCTGTTCGTGGAAGGAATGAACTACGACGGCGCCAATTATGCCGGCAACACGGTAAATCTCTACGGCGGCGGCAGCGGGTCCTTCGTGGTCGGAACCGCCGCCGCGCAGCCCGCGGCCTCGGATACGATCCAGGTGACCCCGGCGACCGTCGCCGGCGGCGGCGGCACATCCAGCCTTTCGTTTTTGAGTTCCGGCGCCTCTGATGGCACAATATCCGCTGCGTCCACCGGTCCTGTCTCTACGAGCACGGATGCGCTGTCCGCAGCCGGCTCAACCACCGACGCTTCCAGTCAGGTTGCCGCGGCTGGCTTCACGCTGCCGGATACGGCGGTGAGCGCGGCCTCCTACGCCGTCCTTCCGTCAGACACGATTGGCACGGGTGCGGGGAGCCTGGCGGTCATGACCGACAGCAGCACCGTCGCGTTGTTGAACGCGACGGCCACCCAGAACCAACAGGTCGCCTGATACCGCGCGCGGATACGGACCGGCCGGCATGTCATGCTTGAACACGGTCCGTATCGTCTGGCCGAAGGCAACAACGGCGCCCTGAAGCCCGGGTTCGCGACTGAAGAGATATCAGTGTGCTCGACCACGCCGGCGTTAATGGGCCCCAACCATGCCAAGGTTTGCCGAAGCCGTAAACAACTGTTGAAGCCATCGACACTTTATCGTGAAATGTATAACAGTATTCATCTGCGGCGCCGTAATGAAAGCCGCCTCCCGGGCCAAACTGTGGCTGCGACGACACAGAAGAAGCCTCATTTCCCGCGCTTCGCTAAAGTTGCATGGCGGCATATTCCCGGATGAGTGGCATTTTCCCGGAGCTTCGGCTTGTCTGTTGAGCGCCCGGGCAGCAAGCCGGTCAACAAGCGGGAGAAGAATACATGCTCCGGAAAGTGTTACTCGTCACAACGATCCTGACACTGCCTCTGGCAGCGCAGGCACAGACAGAGCCGGTAACAGGCATCTATGTCGGCGCCATAGGCGGGTTCAACATCAAGAGCAGTCCCAACATCAACAACGTGCATAGCAACATACCCGGCGGGTTCGGAATCACGACGCCCAACGCGAGTTTGTCGACGTCGATCGGAGGGGCAGGCGTCGGCACGGTCGGCTATGGGCTCGGCAATGGCTTGCGTCTTGAGGTGGAGGGCGATTACCGCGGGAACTCGTTCTCAAACACCAGCGGTCAAAACCGGGCCGGGAACGGGGTATCCACCAACGCCGGCGGCACTGAGCAGCTCTACGGCCCGATGGTCAATGCGGTTTATGACTTCAACAACCTTGTGCCATTTCTGGTGCCTTACGCCGGGATCGGCGTTGGCTACCAGTGGGCGCATCTGAAAAACTTCGCGACAGGCGCGGTGGGAGCGGGCGGCACCGCTGTGGCGATCACGTCCGGAGATACGCGCGGTTCGTTCGCTGCACAGGGTATATTGGGTGCGGGCTACCAGATTGCCGCCGTACCGGGCCTCGCGCTGACCGCCGAGTATCGGATCCTGGCGTTGACGGGAACCCGGAACTACGATTCCGCTTTCACAACCGCCACTGCAGGCACGGCGCCGGTGACCCGGTTCGGCAAGTTCGAGTTGGGGCACGATCTGAACAACACCTTTCTGTTCGGTGTTCGCTACAACTTCGGCGTCGCTCCGCCGCCGCCGCCGCCTGCCCCTATCGCCGCGCCGGCGCCGGCTCCGTCGCGGTCGTATCTGGTTTTCTTTGATTGGGACAAGGCGACGCTGACCGACCGGGCCCGCCAGATCATCAAGGATGCCGCCGACAACTCGACCCGCGTGCAGTACACCCGGATCGAGGTCAATGGTTACACGGACACATCCGGCTCGGCGGCCTACAACCAGAAGCTGTCGGTGCGGCGTGCCCAGGCGGTGGCAGCCGAACTCACCAAGAATGGCGTGCCTGCGAGTGCCATCACCATCCAGGGTTTCGGCGAAACCCACCTGCTCGTGGCGACGGGACCCAACGTGCGTGAGCCGCAGAACCGGCGCGTGGAAATCATCGTCCGATAGAAGACCAGGCGGGGAGGGTGGAAACCCTCCCCGTTTCTGCTTAAGGCCCCGACGCGGATTTGATTTGCATCAATGCCGCCGCCCCGGCGCCGCGTGTCCTTTCCACAATGACGACAGCTCTCACCAGCAGCGGGAAGCCTATCGCCGTCACGGCGCCGGCTGGGGTCCCGATCGGATTGCTCGCGCTCGCCGGGTTCGCCACCGGCTCAGGCATGCGCCTGCTTGACCCGCTGCTGCCGCTGGTCGCCGACAGCCTGCACGTGACCGTGGCGGGCGCCTCCGTTCTGATCGCCAGCTTCATGCTGCCCTATGGCCTCGGACAGGCCGTGCTGGGGCCGCTCGGAGACCGCCTCTGCAAGCTTCGGGTCGTCTGCGTGTCGATTCTGGTCTACGGCGTTTTCGTCGCCGCCTGCGCCGCCGCGCCGGGCATGGCCGCGCTGGTGACGCTGCGCGCGGCATCGGGGCTGTTCGCCGGTGCCGTCATCCCTCTCATCATGGCCTATCTCGGCGACACCGTCCCCTATGCCGATCGGCAGGCGGTTCTGGGACGGTTCCTGACCGGTATGGTGATGGCGCAGATGTTGACCGGGCCGATCTCCGGCGTCATCGGGGAATATGGCGGCTGGCGGCTGGCGTTTCTCGTGCTCGGGGGGTTCGCGATTGTTGTTGGGGCGGCGCTGGCGGTGCGGTTCGGCCGGAGTCTCCGGCAGGCGCCGGATGCGCCCGGACACAACGCGGTGCCCGGACCGGTGGCCTATCTGCGGCTGTTGAAGCGGCCCATCGGCCGCTGGCTGCTGCTGTCGGCGTTCTTCGACGGGCTCTGCCTGCTCGGCGGAGCGTTTCCCTATGTCGGCGCCTTCCTGATCGGCGAGTTCGGCCTCGGCGCTGCCTCAGCCGGCCTGATCGTGGCTTGCTTCGGTGTCGGGTCGTTCGCCTATACCCGCTTCGCCCGAGGTCTGGTGCGGCGCTTTGGGGAGGGCAACCTGCTGCTGCTGGGCGGCTTGGGGGTCGCCGCCGGGCTGCTCGGCCTGGCGCTGGCGCCCGGCTGGCCCGCAGCGGCCTGCCTGCAGGTCCTCATCGGCCTGACATTCTACATGTTCCACGGCGTGCTGCAGGCCCGCGCAACGGAAGCGTTGCCGGAGGCCCGGGGCGCCGCGGTTTCGGCTTATGCGTTGGCATTGTTCCTCGGCACGGGCACCGGCGCGCTGGTCTTCGGGGCGGTATTGGCGGCCGGCGGCTACAGGGTCGGGTTTGCCGCCGCCGCGGGATCTATGCTCATTGTGACAACCGCCTGCCGGCTTGGTCTGGCCGCGCTTGCCGAAAGCGGACGTGTCGCCGCATCCCGTTGACCGGACGCCGGTGCGCCACGGCATGCGTGGGAGCGGAGGCCGCGATGGAAATCCGGATCAACCAGTTCGTTGCCATAATACTCACAGCGCTCGCGCTGATACCGGGCGGCGGGCACGCGCTTATGCCGTGCGCTGCGGCGCCGGCGGCAATTACGTGCGTGACGCTGGCGATTTTCTTTACCTGGACGCTTCCTGCCAATCGGGCGACCACGAACTGGACCGCGCCACCGCCGGAGTGGCAGGTCCTGCGCATCCGGTGGGAGTGTTCGCACGCCGTGAACGCCGCCCTGAATTTTGTTGCACTCTGTGCGACAACGGCGTCCGCCCTTCTTTCCGGCCGCGCTGACGCCCGTTACGATCGAACGAATCTGTAATCGAACGCATCGCCGAGCGGTTCGACCAGCCCGGCCGTCGGGTGCGGGAAATGTATCGGCAAAACGAGCGTTCCGGTCGCCGCGACTTCCCGCAAGAACCGGCGCCGGGATTTGATCCCCTCCGCCGCATCCCAGTCGAAAACCGTCGACCATTCCGGGACGCGGCACTGCAGCGCGTGGTGCATAAGATCGCCCGTCACCACTGCCCTTTGCCCTCCGGATTTTATATTGACGCAGCAATGACACGGCGAGTGCCCCGGCGTCGGCGTCAGCCAAATCGTATCATCTAACATGTAATCGTCATCCACCAGCAGCGCCTGTCCCGCCTCGACGATCGGCTCGCAGTTGTAACGCCAGACATTGCCGGGAGGCTGCTTTCCCTCCTTCGTCGCCTGCTCCCAGGCCGCATATTCCCGCTTATGGAAAACATATTTCGCATGCGGAAACGCCGGCACCCACCGCCCGTCCCGCAGGACCGTGTTCCATCCGCAATGGTCTATGTGCAGATGCGTGCAGAATACGTAGTCGATCGCCTCGAACGACAACCCCGCCGCCTGGAATTCGTCCAGATACCGCTGCTTCGGAAAGTCCATCGGCGCCGCATAGCCCTTGTCCTCGCCGGTGCAGGTATCCACCAGAATCGTATGATGCGGCGTGCGCACCACGAACGTCTGGTAGGTGATGACCATCATGCCCGTTGCCGGATCGAAAATCTCCGCGTCGAGGGCCGCCAGATGCTTCGCGCCGAGCTCCGCGTCGTATGCCGGGAACATGTCCGCGGGTTTGCGCCACGGACCGTCCCGCTCGATGATGCTGGAGATCGTGACGTCACCGATTTTTACCGCCTTCATGAATACCTCCCTGATCATGTTCCGGACGTAGGCTCCGCCGTACCGCTGGACGGATCGGCTTTCTCCGCCGCGCCGGCACCCGCCGCCGGCAGTTTGCAGGCCAGCGGATGACGGCGGGTCCATGGGCAGGCAGGGCCCCCGGGCTCATCCCGGTGCGGCGGAGCCGCCGGTCGTTGCCGACAGGCGGAAACGGCGCGGGGGAGGGGGTCGGGCTCACTGCGGCGCCTCCTTTTGTCTTTGCCGCATTCTGTCTCCGCCCGGCGGGCTATGCCAAGAGCTCGCCCCGGGCACCCTGCGCAGGCGGTCCTTCACACGTCGAGAGATCACTGGCGACATCGTGCTTATTTCGACACGAGAAATGTACTGTTATGATGAGGTAATTACAGTGACTCGTCCCCAGGCCGAGGATCAGTTCGCCGATCTGCTTGTCGGCCGCCGCGGCGCCGTGGAGCACCGGCATTGGCGGTGATCGTAACAGGGGGCCGACTTGGCAACATTGACCGCCGGTACCGGCACCGAGTGCCAGTTCGCCACGTTGGCCGACGCCGTTAAGCCGAGCTTCTTACTTGACTTCTACATAACCCATTGACGAAATTGTATAAAATGCCGGTCCAGCGACCCGCTACTGGCTACACCGCGACGCCCAGCAGCTCGAACGCCTTCCGCTGCACCGGCGTCGGCCGCGTCACCACGGTCAGCGGATAGAGCGGGTTGATCGCGGTGACGATCGTATTGCGCGCCAGCGTCGCCAGA